>JAIOZM010000028.1 GCA_021740585.1 Bacteroidales bacterium | reverse complement strand
AAACTATTGTTGAAGCTACCGATTTATCCTCTCTTGAACTAAATATGACTGTTGTTGAAATACTGGAAGCTGCAAAGAAAAGTTATAAAACCGGCAGGAGAATTAAGCTAAAACAATAAGCGATAGGATTCTGGGATAGTCCATTTGCTGAAATTTTTAAAACAAAAATTTCAGCTATTCGTTTTATTTGGAAACAGGAAAGAGAATATTGAAATATTACACCTACAATAAACGTCAATATATGAATAAAGCAATAATAAAATCACACACAAAGCTATTCCTAGGTTTGTCTATGCTATTTTTCCTGACTAACGGTAAGATTAATCATATTCATCCCTAAAGTTTTTATTCACAATACTTTCCCTCAAATCATACTGAATAAAAAGCAAAAAAACTCTAATATTTATCGTTAGCTTAAGGAATTAATCAGTTCTGGAGAAATAGACATTTTTATATTCAATTATTTTGGAAGTGCTCCTGATGTGGGGAATGGTGCACAACTATGAAATATTAAACATGTAAAATTCCCTGACTGGATATGGTCATATTAACTATTCCTATATTTGAGCAAGTTGTACTGAGTTCTACCATGTTCGGATCTTAATGGCTCTGAACGAAACATCATTGCCATGTCCCTGGAGTAGAATTCTACCCTGATCTAATTCTCCAAATTTTTCCAAATCTTTGTATTTGCTTGCTAAGACCAGATCCTTGAAAAAAGGACTATGTCTGTCAAATTCTATAATTTTTTTATCATTGAGCCAATGTTCCACTTGATTACTGTCAACAATAATCCTTACTTTATTCCATTCACCCGGAGGATTAATAGAATAGTTTTCAATAAGGGGAATTAAATCATAAAGAGCTCCCATCTTACGATTCCCATCTCTGCCCAGTTGAGCATCAGGGTGTCTCTCATTATCGATGAGCTGGTATTCAAGACCAAGGAATTTTCCTTCATTTCCAGGAAAAGAATCCGTAACAAAGTACTTAATCCCAGAATTGGCTCCTTCAGTAAGTTTTACTTCAAGTTCCAATTCAAAGTTGGAATATTGTTGTTTCGTGATGATATCATGTCCTCCAGGTTCCTCTTCCGTCTTACCCAATACAGTTAAAGCATCACCCTCAACCACCCATCCATGCTCAGGAAATTGATCTGATTTTGTATCTCTCCAGTTGTCGGTACTGGATCCGTCAAATAACCATATCCAATTTTTTTCAGCTTTATTCTCCGTATCCTTTTGCTTTGTATTGCTAACACATTGAGCAAGCAGCATAGTAATTCCAATTAGAATTATAATTTTTGTTTTCATTGCTTTGATTGGCTTTTATGATTTTTTTAACTTCTTAAAATTTAGGCTCCCAACCGGGCTCATATTCGCGACCCCAAAGTTTTTCTGCTTCATCATCTCCCTTAATATGACCATTTTTCGGATCTATTGCGAGACCTCGTCCAACTCTCTGAGAGATATTTCCAAGTTGTACCCATGTAGTACTCTTATGCCCGGTTTCCACATCTGCATTTAGTTTTCCTCCTGTTCGTATGCAATTTAGAAAATTTTCTATATGTACACTGTCAAGACTTGCCGCAGGACTTGAAGTATCTCTTCCATCAATCACCACATCGGAACTTACTTCTTTAACAAGCTTATCGTCCATGTCATATATTGTATAGCCATCATGCCCTGTATGAAGACTTCCATTTTCACCATAAAAGATTACACCCCGGCCGAGACCTTCTACCTTGTTTCCATTGCAACTTCTTCCTTCCCATATTATTGAGGCTCCTTTATCAGATTCATAGGTTATTAATTGGGTGTCAAAAGCTTCCCAGTCGTCCTTATAATGATAACGCCCACCCACAGAGAATACCTTGGCAGGAAAATCAATACCTAAACCCCAGCGTGCTACATCAATTTCATGAGTACCGTTATTAAGTGCTTCTCCGGTTCCCCAATTCCAGAACCAGTGCCAGTTGTAATGGATTAGGTTATCTTTGTAGGGAAGACGCGGTGCAGGCCCTTGCCAAAGTTCATAATCAAGGTTTGATGGTACCGGTACTACTTTCCCTATACCAATAGACTTTCGATTATTCGTGTACCAGGTTTTTGCCATATAGGCTTTGCCAATAACTCCATTTTTTAATTCATTGATACCTTCTGTCAGCAATTTCCACGAGCGTCGCTGAGAACCCATTTGTACAACCCGGTCATATTTTCTTGCAGCCCTAATAGCCATCTCACCCTCTGCAGGGTTATGACTAAGGGGCTTTTCAACATAAACATGTTTACCTGCCACGCAACTCATAATGGTTGCAGGAGCATGCCAATGGTCGGGAGGCGCCAGATAAACAGCATCCATATCTTTTAACTCAAGCATCTTGCGAATATCTGTTATTGCCTTTGGAGATATACCTACCGCCTTATTTACAGCGTCTATACCCTTTGCCAAAGCTTTTTCCTCCACATCACATATATACCGAACCTCAGTATTCTTTTGAAGGGCAAAATTGGCAGCCATACCTTTCCCTCTGCCATTGGTGCCCATAATTCCCATTACAATACGATCATTTGCTCCCATGATTCGTGAATAACTTGAAGCTGAAAACCCAGCTCCAATACCGCCAATGGCAATTGCGGAAGAACCAATGGCTACTTTCTTTATAAATTTTCTTCTGGAGTTTTGCATTTTTAAATATTTTTAAGTTTGTTTTTATTAACTAATTGTCGTCAATAAACTGATATTTTCAGATCATAAAGTAAACTTACTGAAGTTGGATTAACAATTTATTAATGACGAATAGAAAGGATTAATAAGAGTTTAGCAGCAAAAGAATTATCTAAACTCTCAATTCAAACTATGCAGCCACTAATTAAGATCCTTGCCAGCGATTAGTGACATCACAACGTTGAAATACAATTTGTGCATTTATGCCACCGTCAATAAATAGAAATGGCAGGAAGACAAAAAAAATTAAATGTTCAATTACTTTTTTCATAATTAGATTGTTGCTCGAAAAACTATTTGGGACAGATTAAAATTGAAAAATAGTAGTTAAGAATTAACAAAGAGTTAACAAAATTTAATAGAGGATAAATGATTGCCGGAATTCATGCTTAATGAAAGATTTTTTTAATTCTATTGGTTCTTTATGTTGAAGAAAGTTGGGGGAAGGTCGCGTATACAAATTTGTAAATAGTGAAAAATTAGTTTTTAAGTTTTGGAGAACGTGAGAATTATGTCTGTTACATAGTTCTTACAACCAATTCTTTCATGTCATATATGAGAAAATAATACTGTAGAATATACTAATTTTCTGATGAGGTGGAAAAATTTTACAATTGATAATCTGTTAATCTTTTATTTATCCAAATATTCGAGATATGAAATGATCTAACAATCAGAAAAACAGTCTATAACAGCATATTTATTAAATATCCCTTTCAAGTTTAAAATAAATTTTTCTACTTACCTGAATGTTTTTTCCATATTAACATGATGAGCGTAATATCCAAATAATCATTCATATAAGGAATTTTTAAATATATCAGGATGCTTTCTTATATTAATTAAACCATTAATTTTCTATTAATCTCCATTGACATATATTAGCTAATAATTATTCATTACTCAGTTTGTAATATGAATATCTATTTTTACACAGAATGTTTAATACTAACTAAAAATTTTAATTATGAAACAAACATTTACATCTTTTATGTTTACGATTTTTTGTCTCTTCATATTCGCAAGCGCAGTTATGTCGCAGACAAAGGAGTATAATGTACCTGGTGACTATGCTACTGTTAAGGATGCTTGTGATGCAATTGAAGCAGATCTTGTAGTCGATCCTCCTTTGGTTGCTGATGCTATTATTAATATTGCAGAGGGAACAATCGTTGAATTAGATCGCTCAAGAGGTTGGACCATGCCCGTAAAAGTGACTCTTCAGGGAGCTGGCGCCGACAAAACTTTTATTGAATCCTTCAGGGGTGGCAGACCTATTGCCGGTGAACCTGATGCTCTCTCAATAAGATTTATGGAACTTACTAAAGATGTTGCTAATGTTGAAATTATTATAAAGGACATAACATTTCGATATTTTGGTAGAGGGGACAATGATAATGGTGGAATGTTTTCAACATCCTCAAGTGCTGGTGAGAATCTTAAGGTTTCACTGATAAATTGTGTTATTGACAGCTGTGTTGCAAAACAGGGAGCTATTTTTCATGGTGCTAATGCTACACATGAATTCTTTATGGAAAATTGTCTTGTTACAGCTTGTTTGGCCTATGGCGGATCTGCCTATTCAGGAATGGTAGCAATAGGGAATGGCGGAAAAGTGACCATTAAGAACTGTACCTTTATGAATAACGAGGGTAATCCTTGGGATCACAGAGCAGACCCAAGTAATCCAATAGATGTTGGAGCAGGAAGAGGTGGAGTGATAAGTTTAAAGGATGGCACCAATAGTATGGTGGATCCCCCGGTATACTCACCACTTATATTTGTTATGGAGAATACTGCAATCATCAATAATCTTGTGATACCGACATCTTTAGATTCAACTTATGCAGCTGTTCATATTAACACAAAGGATACTGTTGCCGTCGAAGTAACTTTGACCAATAATATCATAATGGAAAACAGGCGCACTGGTTATCCAGATGATGTGGATATGTTGATCTCCGGAACTACTAATATTACTTTAACAAATTCAGGTAATATTCTTAACAGGGTTGTAACTAAAACTGAAACTTCTTATGATGATATTGCTGTGGATGGATGTAAAATATTCCCCGGTTATACCTATACACATGCAGATATCAATTTTACTATGGATGGGGATTTACCTAAATTGACACCAGATGAATTTGGAATTGGTCATGTTGACTATACTGGTGATGGTGGTGATCTTGGCACTGTTATGGTAACAGCTATTACTTTAACATCTGCCGCAGCAACTGTAGATCCAGGTTCAACCCTTCAAATTAACCTAAGTATTGCTCCTGAAGATGCAACAAATCCTGCTGTAGCCTGGACTGTTGAACCTGGTACAGGATCGGCAACAATTGACAACAGTGGACTTCTTACACCAGTTACTTCGGGAACAGTAACTGTTAAAGCAACAGCAAAAGACGGTTCTGGTGTTAGCGGAACTCTTGCTATTACAATTACCGGAACTGTTGGTATAAGTGCTGATCAGAATATGTCTATCAGAGTATTCCCAAATCCTTCAAGTGGAGTGTTTGAGATAAACATGTCTAGTGAAGTTAAGCAGATGAGTTATGAAGTATATTCAGTTACCGGAAACCTTGTTAAATCAGGAATCATTAGTAGAGATAAGTCATATATCAATATGACTGACTCAGCAAAAGGTCTTTACATCCTGCGAATAAGTAACGATGATCAATCTAGTACGAAGAGATTAGTCGTTAGATAATGATTTGTAAGTAAACTTGAATTTTTATAAAGAGCCGACTCAATCCCGATTGGGTGGGCTCCTTCTCTTTGTTTTAGATTTTTAGACTATATTCATTTTTAAATGTCTAATTTTTTCTTTAAAAAAACTTTGAAAGACTCAAGATATTGTACCCCAAATTGTACCTCAAAACAAAAAAAGCGCTAATAATGAGCGCTTTGTTATGAAGCAGACGGAACAATTATCGAACTTTTTTGACCGGGATTTGAGAAATCTGATTAATTAAAATTAAACTGGTCTTCCACCCAAGTAGAATTCTTCAGAAAACTTTTGGCGTACAACCAAAATCCAATAAGAATAAAGATTTATGTACAAGTAAACCTTAATTATTTTCATGTGTTTAGTAAAATTATTATTGACCAGGTTCCACTTTTTGATTGATTACATCCAGAAATGATTTTTCATAGGGCTCATTATATAAAATTTCGTATTCCTTGGTGAATCTTTTGAAGGTATCTTTTGCAATATTATGTTTTCCAATTGCTGTCAATGCCCTGCATTTTAAACCAATTGCCTCTTCATGCAAAATATCAAAAATCAAAATAGCGTCGGCCAACTTAATCATTAGCTCAAAATCATTTTCTTCCATGTCTTGAGCACAATAATTTAATAGTTTATCAATAATCAGATTTGAACATTCAGATTTAATTTCATCAAGCCATTCATAATTTGCGCTTCCAAGTAAGGGTCCGGTTTTTATTATTTTTAGAACTTGCAGAAGTTCTTCTTTAGATAGTGAATTCTTTTGAGTAATCGTTTTAAGACAGGTCCAATAATCGTTATAAACAATGGAATCATTAAATACAATTCGCCAGTAACCTGTTTTTCGGCTTAAATCGCAGCCATCAATTTCAGATAAGAGATTTTTTAATTTTGCAATATTAACGGCACGATTGTTTTTGGCGCTTTTTGTATCCATGGAAAACCATAAAAATTCGGTAAGGTTTTGTACGGATATCCCTTTATTTTTTACGGAGTAAAGAAATATAACGAGAAAAAGTTCTTTTAAAAGTCGGGTGAACTTTTTAGTTATATCTTCTCCATTCCGATTGATAAATTGAAATCCCCCAAAAAATATAAAGGAATTGGCAAAATTTGGCCCACCTTCATCCCTAATACTAACTTGTTTTAGCGTCAGATTAGATTCTGAATTATCAACTATGGCACCTGTTTCAACCCTACCCTTAGGTTTTTTTCTTTTCCGGAAGTACCTTATCAGTAGGTTAAAAAGGGATGCTGCGATTAATAGAAGTATAAATCCCAATAATATTTTCAATGAGGTATGACTTGGTTCACTTTTTTCAATTTCTGTAATGTGTGGGGGGAAATGTATAGAATAGATAGAAATTTCAGTTGAATCCTTTTCAGTATCGGCTAAAAATGTAGCCGCAATAAGCTTTTGACTGCTATTTGAAAAATATAAATCAGAATAAGAATTCTCATTATGAAATAGATAAGGAATTTTATTGCCCAGCATTTCAAGTTCAGTATCCGCTAAATTTCCTCTTAACAGTTGCAAATATGTTTCATATTCAAATATTGTTGACGCAAGAACATAATATGACCTGTCCTTCTTATTAATCACCATCGAATGAGCAAAATCAATATCCTCCAGAGGAGATTGAAATTCATATTTATCTAAAAATATTTTATCCTTTATAGAATAAGCAAGTAAATCTTTATAGTGGTGAGGTTTCTGAATCTGATCACCTGTATTACTTCCAAATCCACCTAGTATATATATCGTATCCTCAAAACTTCCAATAGCTGCATGCATACGAGGATGAAAAATTTCACCACCGGTCTGAAGTGTATCCCATTGTTGATTACGAAAGTCATACTTCTGAATCAAATTAGAATACTTGTGTTGTCCATAGCCTCCAAAAGTATAAAGTGAACTATCCAGACTGGAATAATATTTATTGTGAAACCATAATACAGTTGATGAGCGAGTCCCCGTAGAAATTAATTCCCAGTTTTGTGAAGATAAATTGAAATAGTAAACTGTTTTAAACTTAAGGCTATAACAGAAGAGTGTATTTTCTATTGTATCAAAAAAAATCTGGCTTCCTCTCTGAAGACCTGAAAATGTAGTTTTGTAAGTCAGACTTGTGGTATTATTTTCAACAACCGAAAAAATTGTCATTTTCTCATCACCGACCATATAAACTTTATCATTCTTCATATCATAACCTATCGCAGCAAATCCATGTATTTTTGTATTGTAAGATTTGACCCAGTCATAATATTTGGGTTTAATCCAGATTGGATTTTGAACTAAGGCTTCCTTCCTGGAAACAACATCATTCGCGATATCACCCGACTTTTCATCAAGAGGAAAATGTTGCAAGCATTTGTCTTTTTGGAAGATTTTGATGTCCCTGATATTCATTGAAGGAACATCAGTAGTCTTAGAAGGAGCATAATTATTAGCTCCAAATAAAATTTTAACCTTTCTGTCAAAGTCAATGTTTGAATAAATTAAGGAGGTGTCTGCAGTATAAAAACTGAGTGACTGCTTTCTTAAATCTATTTTTAGTCCTATTTCCACCCAGCCATCATAGATTCTCAGGAAGTCAGCGGACACGGAAATGTTTGTAATATCCTGACCGCAAACAACTTGCAGGCTGTGCGAGCCTGGGCCATTATAAATAATGTCAATATTCCTATCTTCTTTATCAATGATTCTGGCTATATAACCAAAAGATTCCGGTATAGTAGGACGAAGCTTTATGCTAAATCTTAATTCGAATTCATCGTTAAAAGAATAGAAGTCTTCCGGATTAAGATCAAGTTTTGTACGATTATCCTTTAATTCCGGTTGCCCGACAAACTCTAAGCCATATTCTTGGGCATGAATAACTGCGGGATTCAAGAATACTAATCCTGTAAAGAATAAAACATATAAACATATTGAAGAGGATATGCCTCTGATATTGAATAAATTACAGTTTTCTTTACAACTTATCATTGCGGATATCAGAATTTACTAATATTCTTAGTATTTATAAACGGATACGTGTTTAATAATTGTCAAATCTAATGAAAAATCTTTAATAGTTTTTTTGATTTAGCTTTCAAAAAGTTAATAATTCAAGATCCTGACTCAAACTAACCCATGAGTTCTTTTTTCATGATAAATATACTAAAATTATAGTAGACCATCAAAAACAGTTAATGCAGAGTTTGAAGTATTAAAGAACTCAAATGATTTCTGATATCTTGATTTGACTTTTATTTAAATTTTGTTCATTCAAACATCATTACTTTTTTAAAATGCAAGAAGTAACTATTTAATTCTAGACAATAATTCACTTTTTTTATAATAAAAACGATGTCCACTTTGAGTAATGTGAAAGAAAAAAAATAAAAGTTATTGTTGATTTTAAAATGCTTTTTTTTTAATAAAGTTCTTGTAATATAATCAAGCATCTTACATACAACTGCATACATCGAATATTCAGAGATAAAATAATTTTGTTTATCAAGCCATTTTTTTATACTGTTAATCTTTTTGTTAATCTTTTGTTTATCTGTCTGCCATTAATTTGCAGTTAATCTAGAAATTCGTTTTTTAAAATTACTATGATTGACAATTCAGATACAATTTAAAATTTCTATAATGAAAAGAATTTATTTGATACTGCCGTTGCTGATATTTCTCTTTAGCCAGAATATTTTAGCTCAGGAAAGAAGGCAAACGATTCAGGGATTGGTTTTGGATGATGAAAAACAACCTTTAATTGGAGTAAGTGTAATTATTGCAGGAACTACTACCGGTGCAATAACAGATGTAAAAGGTAATTTTGCTATTAATGCTAATCCGGATGATCAATTAACATTTACCTATGTTGGGTTTACTTCCCAAACAGTTAGTGTGGGAAATCAGACTTACCTGTCAATTGTTCTGCAACCCGATGTTTTAGAACTAGAAGACGTAGTGGTAGTGGGTTACGGAAGTCAAAAAAAGGAAAGTGTTGTTGGAGCTATTGTGCAAACCAGTGGTGATGATATAAAGCGATCTACGGTTGGTAGTTCCAATCTTACTAATTCTTTATCAGGATTATTGCCCGGGGTTGTGACTCTTCAAAGATCGGGAAAACCGGGTGAATTCAATACTGAAATATTAATCCGTGCACAGAACACGTGGAATAGCTCATCGCCTCTTGTTCTAGTTGATGGCGTTGAACGGGAGTTAAGCGAAGTCAACCCAAACGAGATTGACAAAATCTCAGTTTTAAAAGATGCATCTGCAACAGCAGTTTTCGGTGTTAAAGGTGGAAACGGGGTAATTTTGGTAACAACTAAAAGGGGAAAAGTAGGGAAGCCACAGCTCTCTTTTGAGGCAGAATCAACATTCGGTTTTCTTTCAAGATTACCTGAGATAGCTGATTCATACGATGGAATTACAAATAGAAACTATGCAATTATAAATGAACTACCTGTAAATAATAAGTGGGGCAATTATGTTCCTGATCAAATTCTGGAGTATTACAGAACGGGTCAATATCCGCAATTTTACCAGGATTACGACTGGCAAGATAGAATGCTTAAGGACTTTGCCAAGTCTCATAGATTTAATATGGATGCATCAGGAGGAACAAAATTTGTCAAATATTTTACTTCAATTGGATATCAGTATGAGGGATCGCTGGCAAATTCCGAGGATGTTGGACAGGGCTATGTACCTGATTTTAATTATCAAAGATTTAATTTCAGAACAAACCTTGATTTTAATTTGACAAATACCACAGTATTTTCTGTCCAGCTGGGAGGTTATTTGGGAGTGCAAAAACAACCCCCCGGATCTCAGGATATTTATATAGGTTTCTTTGAAAAACCCGGAGATGATCCAATTTTTCAATATGACGATGGGGTATACGGTGCCGCAATTCCTTCGGGAAATTATATGACCACCCATCCTTTCGTAGAGATGAATTTCAAAGGGCAGAATGTAGATAAACGTTCACAATTAAACAATGACTTTATTTTGAGTCAGGATCTGGATATGTTGACAAAAGGTTTGTCATTTAGAGCAAAGTTATCATACGACAATAGTTTTTATAGTAGCGGTCCGGATATTAATGACGATGAAGTCCTTACAAAAAATGTTGACCCTGCTTTCCTCGATGCAGGACCTGATGCAGACATTCAGGATTACACAACATATATTTATCCAAATACGTATAGGCCCGAACAAAACTTTGATTTTTATGAAAGTGCTGTTACTCAAAGTACGGAGAATGTTTCTGGAAGTGATAAAGACAATATCAGGAGGCAAATATATTATCAGTTTTCGCTGGATTATGGCAGAACCTTTGGAGATCACAGTTTGGGAGCCCTGGCTTTGATGAGTCGTCAGGAAACAACCAGAGGAAGTGATTTCACTCGTTATCGTGAAGATTGGGTAGGAAGGTTTACCTACGATTATAAAAAAATATATTTGTTTGAGGCCAACGGAGCTTATAATGGATCAGAGAAATTTGCCGGGAAAACACAGGTTGAGAATGGAACCGCAAACAAAAGTTATCGATTCGGATTTTTTCCATCAATGGCTGCAGGATTAATGATCTCAAATATGGACTTCTTTAAAAACAATGTACCCTTTATGAATACTTTGAAGCTGAGATATTCAAATGGTAGAGTTGGTGTTGACGAAGCTCCCCCACCATGGCAGTACATTAGCGATTGGAATCTTTTGGATCACACGTCTGAATTTGGAAGTCCAAGTGGTGAAGTAAATTCAATATATCCATGGAGAAGAGAGGGCTTAATCGCAAATCCGGATCTGCATTGGGAAGAAGTACAAAAGCAAAACATTGCCATTGAAGCCGGAATTTTGAATAATCTTGTCTCCTTTACGGCGGATTACTTCTGGGATCATAGATACGATATTTTTATGGAGGCTGATGATAGGATAATTCCTTTTTATTATGGTGCCACACAGCCCCCATCAGGAAACCTAGGTGAGACCAAATCGCAAGGATACGAAATTGAAGTAAAACTGTCCAAGCAATTTGAAAGTGGAGTACATCTATTCGGAGGAATATCATATACCCATGTCACAGATGAAGTCCTGAAAAGGGAAGAACCGGAATTATTACCGGATTACAGAAAAGACGTTGGTTATGCTATTGGTCAACCTAGACCAATAAACAATACTGGTGTGATTCAAAATTGGGATGATCTTTATACAGGAGTATTGAATTATGATGATGCCTATTTACGCAATACACTCCCTGGCGATTTCCGCCATCTCGATTATAATGCTGATGGAATAATTGACAATAATGACGGTACCCCTTATGGTTATCCTCAGAGGCCTCAAAACACCTATTCTTTCCGTTTAGGGGCAAAATATAAAGGACTTGAAGCATTTGTTTTCTTTTATGGAGTATTTAACATTACCAGAAATGAGGGCCTTTATGATCTTATAAACGAGTCTTCTTTAGTTTACCTTGAAAGACTTAATGAAGCCTACTCACCTGAATTGGGAGTCTTGGATCAGGCCACTTACCATCAGTTAAGGTATGATTGGTCAAAAAACACATTTGGTCAATATCAGGGTAATGGTAGTTATATGGATGGTGCATACACAAGATTGAAAAATGCAGAAATTGCCTATAGCCTGAGTCAAAAGGCAACCCAAAAGATGAACGTCGCCGGCTGGAGGTTTTTTATAAACGGATCCAATCTTTTATTTTGGTCGAAACAGAGACAGGATCAGGAAGTTGGAAGGTTTGAGAGACAAACCTTTCCATTAGGAGGCAGCTTTCAATTAGGAACCAGAATTACTTTTTAATCAATTCATATAGTATGAAAATGAATAAGCAAAAATATTTTAGTCTATTAGCAATCATTGCATTTATTGCATGTTCAGGTTGCGAAGATTACCTTGAAAGAAGCCCTGAAGCAGGTGCTTCCGAGAAGGATGTTTTTTCTACTTATAACGATTTCCAGGGTTTTATTGATCCCCTTTACGATGATGTTATAGACTATAACAGGGATTTTAATGGGCTTACTTTAGATTGGGGAGGGGAATGTTTATATGTTTGGGAAAGGCATGCAACAACAAAAGCTATAGCTGGAGATTATCGCTTTCTGGTGCAGGGAGGAACCGATTATTCACCATTTAATAATCGTGAAGGAAATGGCGTTTGGAATAGTGCCTGGCCGGGAATTCGTATATGTAATATTGCACTTCAAAACCTCCAGTTTCTAACCGATGCCAGTCAGGAGGAAAAAGAGCTTATAAAAGGTCAGGCACTCTTCTTTAGAGCATATTATCATTGGGAAGTTATACGCTCTTTTGGGCCCATGCCTTATATCGACGAAGTGTTAACGGGTGCTTCTACCGATGAGTTCAGACAGAAGAGGTATATTGAATACAAAGATAGGGAGGGATGGCAAGCCGATGCATTGAAAATAGCAGAAGATTTTGAAGCCGCGGCCGCATTATTGCCGACTGATTGGGATGAGACCGGTCCGGGTCGCCTTAGACTAGCAACAAACTGGGGAAGAGCAACCAAAGGAGCTGCATTGGCATTAGCTTCAAAAGTACTATTGTATGGTGCTAGTCCATTAATGTCAGATTATTCCGGTAAAGGCCCGGAAGTAGATGTTGAATTAATGGCTCAGGCAGCAGATTTAGCATGGAAGGTTTTAGAAATGAGTTATAGTGAAGGCGGCAATGTATATGGGCTGACACCATGGGCTGACTACTTAACTATGTTCCAGAGAGATGATGGATCAGCTCCATACACAGAAGAGATTATTTTTTATAAGCCCAGATCATACAATGATGATATTTTTACAAGTAGCAATGCAATTATTGGCAATTATGCCTTTAGAAAAAGACTTGCCCGCGCTTTTGTACCCGATGTAACTATTTTTGGAGGCCAGGGTCAAACTTCCGGCTTTAATGAAGGAGTGACCCAAAACTATGTGGACTTATTTGAAATGGCAGACGGTACACGATATAAGGAGGAGTACGATAATGATAACTTACGTCGCTGGGACGATCGTGATCCGAGGTTCAGAAAGTCGATTTATGTCGATCGGGATATGGGAGGAATTGCTCCAATAACCGAACTACATCTTTACGACGGAGGAAGAACAAAAAGAGATCGTTCTAATTGTCCAACCTCTTATATTGTACATAAATATTGGCCATTAGGAATTAATGAAGCTGATGGAAAGTACGACGGTTGCAATTTTTCAACACCTCAAATGCGTCTGGCTGAAGTATACCTTATTTATGCAGAAGCAGTAAATGAAGCCTATGGACCAGGGGGTTCCGCGCCAGGTGGCATCACCGCAGTGGATGCTGTAAATCGGGTACGAACCAGAGCAGGTATGCCTTCGATAACTGCTGCTGCCACCGGATACGAAAATTTCCGAGAACTTGTGCAAAATGAACGAGCTGTGGAACTTTGCTTTGAGTCAAATTATTGGTTCGATACAAGACGCTGGTACACGGCTCATACATTGTCGAAAGATTTGTTGGATTTGAGTTTTGATGTGGATCACACAAGTTTTCAAAGGGTGAGTGTGCAAACCCGCGTATTTGTTAAACCCAACCACTATTGGATGCCATTGCCTCAGGATGAGACATTTATATACAAGGATATGTATCAAAATCCGGGCTGGTAATTCATTCAAATGATAACAGGTAAACACAATAAAATGAGAAATAATATTAAGACATTAATAACTTGCTTAAGTCTGCTTTTTTCCCTTAGCATTTTTGCCCAGGAAGAATCAAAGTCGATCATAAGTGGAATACTGTTGGATAACGAAGGAATTCCTGTAAGTGAGGCTATAATAAGCGCTGAAGGATCTAAATCCGGAATATCTGATGCTGATGGTAATTTTTCAATTGAAATTTTGTCGGGTGTATCGATTGTAATTGAATCAGAGGAATGCGAAACTCTGATAGTCAATAATCCCTTGGGGATGAATGGACAGACATTCAATCTCAAAAAACTGCCTTATCAAATGAGGGAAAAGGATTTGGTAAACCTTCCTTTTGGCACACTCCATAAGCGACAAATTTCTGGAGCTGTTACTACTCTCGATCCTTCTGATATACTTAGTTATGATGCAAGACAGGGTGTGCTTGAAGCTGTTCGTGGTAGGGTTCCTGGTGTTATGGGGTCAAGTAACATCCATGGAATTGGTGGAGCTACGGTTATTGTTGATGGTATTCCGAGGCAAGACATCAACCTGTTTAATCTGAATGATGTAGAGCAAATAACTGTGTTAAAAGATGCTTCGTCAAGAATGTTGTATGGTGTTCAGGCTGATAAGGGAATAATTTTGATCACCACAAAAAAGGGAGAAGCCTTTAAAAAAGTTATGAATTTCAAATTTGAAACAGGGATAGAACAACCCATTAGCTATCCTGGTTTTATGAACTCCGCTGACTATATGACCTACCATAATGAAGCACTGGCAAACGATACTCTTTATGGTAATATTTCAATAGACCAATACAACAATCACTTTTATAGTCAGGATGTCATAGACAGTAGCCGAGCGAATGTTAACAAGTATAAATATCCAAATGAAGACTATTATAGTTCCGATTATCTAAGTAGCTATACAAAGCGCTTCTCTTTCTTTGGTGAAACCTCAGGGGGTAATGAAAATGTAAGTTATTATTCAAATTTTGGTTGGCGACGCAATAGTAGTTTATTGAATTTAGGTAATGGTTCCGAACAGAAAAGTGATGTATTCAATATTCGCGGAAATGTAAATTACAAAGTGAATGATATGATTCAGATGGATATGTCTGCGCTGGTAATTTATGATATTGATAATAGGCCGAATTATACAGGTCCGGATTACTGGGATATTGCCTCTACCTACCACCCGAATTATTTCCCCCTGCTAATCCCGTCCAATTTGGTAAAGGATTCATCATTACTGGACGCGGCAACATTTGTGAATGGCAACAATTTATTAGGAGGCACCAATCAGTTCCGTTCAAATATTTACGGGGATTTATTTCTTGGCGGAGTATCCAGCACGACAAACCGGACACTGCAGGTTAAACCTGGATTGGACTTTGATCTGAATAAGATTACCGAAGGACTGAAAGCTAAGGTTTATATGGCTCTTGATATGAATAATGTTATACAAACTTATCAGGACAATACATATTCCATCTACCAGCCGAACTTTGTGCAAGACAGTATGGGAAATGAAAGTCTTGAGGTAACAAAATATGGTATCGATGAAAAGAAAGACAACAAAACCGTAGGAGATGCTTCTATGTATAGCAGATATACATATTATGGGAGTATTAATTACGACAGGACTTTCTCTGATCACCAGATTAGCGCAGTGGCAATGACATATTATGATAATCTGACCCTAACTGGTGTTTATTATCCACAGAAAAATCTTCATTTTGGAATTCGTGCAAATTATTTGTACAAAAACAAATATTCTGCTGAATTCACAGGGGTATATGCAGGATCATCAAAAATCAGTGAGGATGCCTTGTTTTCATTCTCACCGGGTGTTTCTCTGGGATGGATCCTGAGCGAGGAGAGTTTTCTTTCAGGGAACTCATTCCTGAATTTTCTGAAAGCAAGAGCCTCATGGGGAAGAATCAATACAGACGAATCTGTGTCAGATTATTACCTCTATAAAACTATAACAGGAACTAGCAGTAATTATTACTATGGTAACGGAACCTCATATAATCGGAGCGTAAGATTTAGTTCATTAGGTAATAGTAATTTGATGTTCCCCCAGCGAAATGAGATGACTTTTGGTTTGGATGCCTTATTAGCAGGAGGCATATGGTTTGAAACTACCTATTATATCAGCTCTTCTGATGAGAATTTAATTAAAAGAACAGAATATTATCCGATGATCCTTGGTGGAATTTACCCATACGATAATTACAATAGTTTCCAGAATCAGGGTCTTGAGTTGGGACTAAAGATTTCCAACAAAATAGGAAATCTTGAATATAAAGTGGGAGCTACTCTTCTGACAGTTTCTCAAATGGTAAAACAAATCGATGAACCTAATTATGAAGATGATTACCTGAAACAGGAAGGACAGATTTCTGATGCCAGATTTGGCCTTGAATTTGACCGTTTTTATACTGAATCAGATTTCGATACAAATGGAGATTTACTCGCAGGTGAAGCCATTCCTGTTTTTGGAAAGGTATCTCCAGGCGACCTTAAATATAGAAATTTGAACGAAGATGGATATATTGATAATAATGATAGAAAGATTATTGGAGGAAGTGCTCCGGATGAGCAGCTGGCATTAGAAATACAATTGAAATATAAAAATTTCGAACTTTTCGCACTCGGATCAGCTCAGTTTGGAGCTACAAGCTATACAAGCGGTGATTATTACTGGGTAGATGGGGATGATAAGTATTCTGATGTAATCAAGGAGCGATGGACTCCAGGCAGTGGTCAGGATGCAAGCTATCCTAAATTGACAACATTAAGTAATTCAAATAATTTCAGAAACTCCACTTTCTGGCTTTATGATACGGACGCTTTCACCTTGCATGCTCTGCAATTAAGCTACAATATTCAGGCTCAAAATCTTAGCTGGGTTAAAAGTGCGCAGGTTTACTTAAGAGGGAATAATCTGCTTACCATTGCAAAGGAAAAGGAAAAATTATTATTGAATACCACAAGCGGTCCTCAAATGAGAGGTATTTTCACTATAGGTTTAAACGCTTCATTCTAGATAAAAAATATTGAAAATGAAAAAAGACATTTATTTAATTGCAATAATAGTATTCGGACTATTTACCAGTTCTTGCGAAAAGTTACTGGAGCCGGCTTTCGATAATAGCATCTCTGATGAGATGTTATGGAGCAACCCGATTTATGCCGAAGGTGTTTTGCTTTCTGCTTATAGAGAGCTGCCAACATTATATAATTTCACTTCGGATATGGCATCCGGTGATGCTATAAGCAATTTAAAAGGAGATAATGCCAACAGGCTTTCTGATGGCGAATGGTCTTCGCAGTTCAATCCACTTTCTGAATGGTCGGATGCTTATTCAGGAATATATTATATCAATACTTTCCTGGAAAACATGGACAAAGTTCAATGGTCATATACCAATGAAACAACCAGTCAGCTTCACGCAAAAAGACTAAGGGGTGAGGCATATGGACTAAGAGCCTGGTTCCAGTTTCAGCTTTTGCAAGGTTTTAGTGGACTTGCTAATGGTGATTTATTAGCTTTTCCAATTGTAACTTCTGTGATGGATGTTGAAGATTTTAGAATTCCACGAGGAAGCTTTCAAGCCTGCGTGGATACAATTTTTGCTGATTGTGACAGGGCTATAGCCTTACTTCCTACTATTCATGAAAATACAGGAGATTCTGAGGTAGACAATGCGATGGGCGTTAAGTTTAATAATCGTATAAATGGACTTGCGGTTCTTGCACTAAAATCAAGGACGGCGCTTTATGCTGCAAGTCCTGCATACAATCCATCCAATGATGTATCTAAATGGGAATTGGCTTTGAATATTACGGGAGATCTGATAGATTCACTTGGAGGACTGGGCAATCTGTCTTCAAAAGGGACTGACTTTTATAATAGAAATTCTCCAAGTACACAGGAAAAAGAATCAGAGCTTATTTGGTATAGCGTTCTTGCAGGATCCTCTTCAATGGAGGCCGACAATTTTCCCCCTTCCATTTTTGGAAAAGGAAGACTAAATCCGACTCAGGAATTTGTTGACATTTTCCCGGCCTCTGACGGATACCCTATTGACCTATCTTTGGTTTATGATCCTGAAAAGCCATATGTAAACAGGGACAAAAGACTAGCAAGCTATGTAGTGTATAATGAATCCCAATTTAAGAAAAGTACGATTGTTACCAATACAGCAGATCCTATTAATGGGATAAATGCACAGGAAACGTCGACCAGAACAGGATACTATCTTCGAAAGTTTATGAACGAGTCGGTATTACTTGATCCTGTGTCAAATAATGATCATTTCTATACATATATACGTGCAACTGAAATATTTCTGAATTTTGCTGAAGCAGCCAATGAATTTGGCGGTCCAGGCTATAATGTTGTATCTGGGATATCTGCTTTGGATGTAATGCATGCTTTACGTGAGCGGGCCGGCATTACAAATCATAGCTATATCGATGGCCTAAATCAAGCTGACTTGCAGGAAGCTATTCAAAATGAAAGAAGAATTGAATTATGCTTCGAAGGCCATAGGTTTTGGGATATCAGGCGGTGGAATCTTGTTGAAGAAATGAATCAGGAGGTAAGTGGAGTTTATATTCAGGGGGATTCAGTTTTCAATGTTCAAAAGCTTGGGCAATTAAAGTATGGTCCACATATGATATATGGTCCTGTGCCTTTTGATGAATATCTAAAAATGGGAATTAAGCAAAATGACGGATGGTAGATCCTGATAATTGAGTGATCAAATTGTTGAGATAAATAAAATTATGCAGATTGTTTCTAAATATAATACTATGAAAAATCTAACGATACTAAGTTTAATCATTTTCTGGGTGTTGTCAGGATGTGACAAATACGAACCCTTTATTCAAAGTAAAGAAAACGAATTTCCTGATTTTGATTATACCGCTGTTTACTTTCCAATACAATACCCCATCCGCACCATCGACCTGGCCACGGATGCACGTATTGATAATTCTAATGATCTGGATCATAAATTTCATATTGGAATATCTATTGGAGGAGTATACACTAATCAACAGAACAGAGAAGTTAAGTTTGAATACGCACCCTATCTTCTACCCGATTCTTTTAAACCGGTTACCAGTTTGGGAAGTACCCTGGATACGTTAATAGTTTTGCCTTCTAACTACTATGAAATGACACCTTCCAGTGGTTCATTCCTTACTATTCCCACTCAGAAGTATAGTGGATTAATTGAGATTCAGCTTAAGGATGAGTTTTTTGCTGATCCATTGTCATACAAAAATACCTTTGTAATCCCATTACTGATTACAGAAGCATCAAATGTTGATTCAATCCTTAGCGGGTTACCCCTTGTGGCAGATCCGGTTCGAACTAGCCCTGCAGACTGGGATCCCAGTGCTCCAGCCCGTGATTTTACTTTGTTTATGGTAAAATATATTAATAATTATCATGGTGATTATTTACTCAGGGGTGTTGATTATACTCTTGACGCTACAAATAATAGAATTGATACTTTAGTCTACAGTACTAAATATCTTACCGATAACAAAATTGTTGAATTAAGAACCTCAGGACTATCCCAAATCTATACCAATAACATTGGGAGTAAAATATCTTCTACCGGGAACAATTCTCTCGAGCTGGAAATAGATGCGTCAGGCTCAGTAAATATTGGATCCATACCAGATTCAGTTTATCAGGTAAGTGGAACAGGTACCTTCTTGTCAAGGGAAGAAAGCGGTGAAGTTTGGGGAAAGGAAGGAAGAAAAGCATTTTACTTGCATTATAATTATATGGATGGCATAGTCTCTCATGAGGTTTATGATACTCTTGTATTCAGAAATACAGGAACGGTGATAGAATGGTTTGCACCACCTGTAGAATAAACAATTTATAATTATTGCTCTTAAATAGTTATGCTCAATATTTGTGCTGATTCCATTGAATAGCATTAGTTTTTTTGTTCCAAATGCAAGCAAAACTCTTTTTTTTTACTTAATTAAAATTAACCAGCTAAGCTATTAATGTATATGAAGAATAAATTGTTTTTGTCAGCAATCATTCTGCTTTTACTTAACTTAACAGTAAGTGCTCAGAGTAAACATGCGCCCAAGAGTAAGTTTATGACTTACAAAGGTCTGGTGATGGCTGGTTATCAGGGGTGGTTTAATTGTGAGGGGGATGGAGCCAACCGCGGGTGGACTCACTATTCTAAAAATAACATTTTTAAAGACGGAAGCTGCACCATTGATTACTGGCCGGAAATGGATGAGTATGAGGTTCAGTATAAAACAGCTTTCAAATATGCGGATGGTTCTCCGGCTTATGTATTCAGCTCTTATGATGAAAGTACTGTTGACCTGCACTTCAAATGGATGAAGGAATATGGAATTGACGGGGTTTTTATACAGCGTTTCTTTTCCGTATTGACTAGCTCAGAGCGACTAAATCATAACGATAAAGTACTTCATTCGGCTATTAAAGCGGCAAATAAGTATGGTATAGCCATATGCATGATGTATGATATTGGAAGCATGGATGATAGTAAGTATACACTCATTTTCGACGACTGGAAGCATTTGGTCGATGATCTAAAATTGACCAATCAGGGAGAAAAGACTACATACCTATTCCATAACAATAAACCCTTGGTTGCTTTTTGGGGAATTAGTGCAGGGACAAGGGAATCAGGCCATATTCCTGAGATATATGATATCATTGATTTTGTAAAGAATGATCCTGTCTATGGTGGCTGTTCTGTTCATCTGGGCATTCCTTCCCGATGGAGAACATTAGGCTATGATACAAAAGGGGATCCCAGATTGCATGACGTGCTGAAACAGGCAGATGTAATCCATCCCTGGCTTGTAGGTAGATATAATGAAGAAGAATACGAAGACTACAGGAAAGAAAATATTATTGGAGATATTGAATGGTGCAAAGAAAATGGAAAGTCTTATGCGCCAACCGTTTATCCCGGTTTTTCATGGCATAATATGAAAGGGGATAAATCTGATAAAATTCCAAGAAATCAGGGTGATTTTTTATGGATGCAAATTTCAGGAGCCATAGAAAGTGGAGCTGAGATGCTTTATGTTGCAATGTTCGATGAGATAGATGAGGGAACAGCCATTATGAAATGTGCGCATAATGTTCCTGTAGGAAAAAGCGTATTTGTTCCTTATGAGAAGGAAGTTCCTTCCGATCATTACCTATGGTTGACAGGAATGGGGGGGAAGATGCTGCGAGGCGAGATTCCTTTTACTAAGACGATTCCTCAAAGAAAATAAAGGACTAAAGGAGTTATTGTTAAACAAAAATAGAGATTTGATGATGCTATATAAATCTAACTATAGAATTCTAATCATACTGACATTATCAGTATTTTTATTTACCAGCTTAGCTGGCAGGGATGGAGATATGAGCCTTGAGAAGAATAGTATCAGGATTGTATTTTCCGAAAATGAGGAGGGACCACTGAAGATTGCCCTTGAGGCACTGGAGAATGACATTTACCAGATTATTGGCTCTAAGCCTGAGGTGGCCAGGAAAATGGATCGGGAGAAAATCCAAACCGAAATTGTAATCGTGAATCTGGCTTCAGGGAATATAAAACTTCCCTCCAAACATCTAAAGGAGCTGGATGGATTTGAGTCGCACAGAGTATATGCAAACCAGGAGACAAACAGAATTTACCTATTGGGAAATGATTTGCGTGGCACCATCTATGCAATCTATACATTTTCAGAAAAGGTGCTAGGTGTTCCTCCATTGAAGTATTGGAGCTCATGGACACCGATAAAGAAAGAAATAGTCAATATTCCAGCCAATTTGGATATCTATTTCAAGACGCCCCAGGTTAGATATAGAAGCCTGTTGCCGGGTGATCAGGATTTTTTCAACCCCTGGAGAAAAGAGGCAGAAGTTAACGATAACATCTGGCTTGAAACAGCCCTTCGTTTAAAACTTAATACTATTGAAACCTATTCCACTATAATTCCTGATTATAAACTTACCAACTATGCCTACCTTATTGATAAATTCGGTTTGGTCATTACCTCCCATCATACCAGCGGGTTGAATACTTCCTTCGGAACATGGGCGAACTATTGGAGAGAAGTTCGTGGAATGCCCCCCCCTGAATACCTTCTTTCAAATGAAAGCGCAATTCTGGATTTTTTTCGTTACAATGCTGAAACCGTAAAAAAAAGCGGAATAGAAAATCTATGGACTATAGCCTTTCGGGGAGAAGTGGATCAGCCATACTGGAGTATTTTTAAAGATGCGCCTGAGGGGGATAAAGAAAGAGCTGATGTAATAAATAAAATGTTGCAAATCCAGTATGATCTGGTAAAGGAGATGACCGGGGAAGAGGAGCCATATGCCCGAATAACCTTCTATGATGAGCTTGCAATTCTTATGGCCAAAGGCTATTTAAATCCTCCGGTCAGTGAAAATATGATATTAACCTTTGTTGCCGGCCGACGAGACCATTATCCTTATGATGATATTGTAAATTTCAAAGCCGACAATACCGGTAAGCTGGGATATTACATGAATTTTGGATTTGCTTCAACCGGAGCTCATATTGCTCCGGCTGAAAGTCCTTGGAAAATGGAATTCAATTATCGTTATGTGAATAGCAAAGCACCACTCTATTTCTCAGTAGTGAATGTTGGAAATTTTCGGGAATTTGTTCTTGAACTTTCGGCTAATGCGAAAATGCTTTGGGATTTTGATAGTTACAGCACTGATGAATATATGGAAGATTATTGTAGTCAATATTTTGGCTCAGAATATGCAGCTGAAATAGCAAAGCTTTTTGAGGAATTCTATCATGCTTATTGGATACCCAAAGAAAGTGAATTGGAAGGACTCGAGCGTCAGTTTGTTTTTCAGGATTTAAGGTATGCAAGGGCATTTGATCATGTTCTCGAGAATTTTTACTCTACTGATGCTGAACTGAATCTTAATCCTTTACATAAAATAGGATATGAGAGTGTTCCCGGGCGCACTTTTCGTATTGATTTAGAATATAATAATGCTGAAAATCAGGTAGATGCCATTCTAAATGGGTTGCAAAAAACCATACCGAAATTTGAATCAGTGGCAGCAAAATGTTCTGAAATGATGATTAAGCTGGATAATGATAAACAAATATTTTTTAACGATAATCTCAGGGTCTACAGTTATTATATGACCCACCTTAGTAAAACCCTTTATCATTTCATATATGCATACAAGAATCAGGCTGATAAAGAAGTGTTGATTAGAAACCTTGATCTTGCCTATGCTGAGGCAGATCGTGCTCAACAGTATCTATTTGAATCTCAGCATGGGATATTCTCAACCTGGTATTCTAATGCCGATCCGCTAACAAGAACTTTCCAGATTGATAAATTGAAAAATAGTATTAAGGAACTTAGAGAACAAGCTCTTAAAATCACCTATATAAGTTCCAGTTTGGAAGAGAAGTTTTCTTACAGTCACTAAGTACTGTAAAAATTCAAATTCTATAACCTGAAAAAGGGATGAAAAGACACGAATTCACAAAAATGACAGCTATGAGTACAATTGCTATGCATTCCTTCTCACAAGTATCATCTGCCATGATCTTTGAGAATGACAATATTGTAGCTCTGAATGTTCCATTGGGAAATGGGTTTACTATATTTTAATTTTAATCGAATGATAAAAAATAGCGCACGTAGATTCTTTAAGATCGCTATACTAACATTAGCAGTAATATTAATCCCAATAATAGGCATTATTATAAAAAAGGACAATATCGATTATATCGATCCAACAATTGGGAATGAACCTCATTTATTGGTGCCAACTTATCCAACATTTCATTTGCCAAACCAAATGTTACGAATGGTTCCTGAAAAACGGACCTATATTTCTGATGAGATAGATGCATTTCCATTACAGGTAGCTGCTCATCGAAATGACGGACTTTTTCAGATGAAGGTTTTTGTGGGGGAAATCACAAAAGAATCCTGGGAAAAAAAGATGATTATAGATCATGGGTTGGAAAAAGTGCATCCATGGTACTACTCTACCTATTTAATTGAAGATGAAATTCGTATAAGCTTTGTTCCAGGAAAAAAAGCCGCTATTTTTCAAATAGATTTCTCTAAAACCGACAACAGAAAACTATTATTTCAGGGTACACAACAACTAATTGGTTCATTAAATGAAGATGGAGATTTAAGCTTCGAAGATAAAATTGTATATAAAACTAGAGGGATCAATTCAGTTGTCAGAGAGATGAGTGTATATGCCTATGCTTTGATAACAGATGAGAAAGGGGTACTGATAAAAGGAGTTGAATTTCAGAATGTAAAGGGGAAATTAGCCTTTTCAATACCAAATGATGCCCCTTCAAATATCTATATAAAATACGCAGTTTCATATATCAGTAAGGAGCAAGCAGAATATAATTTCAATCAGGAATTAAACCAGCTGAATTTTGATGAATTGACTAAAAGCAGTAAAAAAGTATGGAAAGAAACCATTGATCAAATCCAGACTAAAGGTGGTAGCGAGGCACAGAAGAGAACCTTCTACACTTCACTTTATCGAACTTATGAACGTATGGTTGATATCAATGAGTACGGTAAGTATTACAGTGGATACGATGCAAAAGTTCACGAAAGTGATCGCCCCTTTTATGTTGACGACTGGATTTGGGATACCTATCTGGCACAACATCCATTACGAACCATCCTAAATCCTGAAATGGAAAATAATGTTCTTAATTCCTATACTTTAATGTATGAACAAAGTGGATGGATGCCCACGTTTCCTCAATTACACGGCAATCATATGTGCATGAATGCTTATCATTCATCTGCCATTTTCATTGATGGATTTAGAAAAGGATTAAAAAACTATGATATAGAAAAAGCTTACGAAGGAATTAAAAAAAATCTAACTGAAGGCACTTTTATCCCCTGGCGTCAGGGAACTCCCAAGCGTCCCATTGATGATTTTTATCATCAAAATGGATATTTCCCTTCTCTCCAAATTGGCAAGGAAGAAACAGAGCCACAAATGGATGGTTTTGAAAAACGCCAACCAGTAGCTGTCACTCTTGGGATAAGCTACGATTTCTGGGCTTTGGCTGAGATCGCCAAAGAACTTGTGAAAGAGGATGAATATGAATCTTACGCAGAAAGAGCTAAGGACTACCAAAATCTATGGCATCCGGAACATCGTTTATTTATGCCAAAAGATGAGATGGGTAACTGGGTGGACATTGATCCAAAAGCAGATGGCGGGCCTGGATATAGAGAATATTATGATGAAAATAATGGCTGGACCTATGCCTGGGATGTGAAACATGATATAAGTGGATTAACCAAACTATTAGGCGGAAAAGAAAATACTGAAGCCCTTTTAGATCAGCTTTTTAGAGAACCCCTGGGAATGAAAAAGAATCTGTTTTATGTGGATGGTTCAAATTCAACAGGAATGGTAGGCCAATTCAGCATGGGAAATGAGCCATCATTCCATATTCCCTACCTTTATAATTATGTTGGGGCACCCTGGAAAACACAAAAGAGGACTCGCTTTTTATTGGATATATGGTTTAAGGACAATATTTTTGGAATGCCGGGTGATGAAGACGGGGGTGGGATGACAGCCTTTGTGGTTTTTTCATCAATGGGTATTTATCCTGTAACACCGGGCTTAGCCTTTTATAATATAACGAGTCCCGTATTTGAAAAAACAAGCATTAAACTGCAAAACGGTAAAAAATTTACTGTAATTGCCAGGGGAGCTAGTAAAACAAAAAAGTATATCCAAAGTGCATTTATTAATGGTGAAGAGATTTTTAGCCCCTTTATAACCCACAAACAGATTATGGAGGGAGCTACACTTGAATTGAAGCTGGGAGAATACCCAAATAAGTTGTGGGGAAAGGATGTTCAGCTACCGGTTTATTAATCAAGAGTGAACTGCCTTTTATTTTCTATGTTGGTGGAGTTAAAAGTCCACAAGAATCTTAATTTATTGACTGCTTTTTTATAAATTGAAAATGAAGATAGTGAAAAAAAAATATAATTTTCCGCAAATAAGGATCAATCTATTGGCCTGTATTTTTTTTGGGTTGACGACCATAACGGTCAATGCACAACAAGCTAAGTTGCCAAAAACTGAAGTTAAACCTATCGATCCATCGTCGATAGACCTCTCCCAACCAACTCTCTTCATTGTGCCATACACCCATCTCGATGATATGTGGCGATGGGCTTATCCTCAAACCATTCGTGATTTTCTGAAGAGTACAATGGATGAGAACTTTCAGGCTTTTGAAGAATATCCGAATTATGTTTTTAATTGGTCGGGAGCAAGTCGCTATCAAATGATGCGCGAGTATTATCCGGAAAGATATGAGGAACTCAAAGAATGGGTAGCAGCAGGTCGCTGGTACCCGAGTGGTAGTTCTTGGGTAGAAAATGATGTGAATGTTCCCTCCACAGAATCCGTTGTTCGTCAAATCCTCATGGGGACTCAATTTTTCGAGAATGAATTTGGAAAAGAAAGCCGTGAATTTATGCTTCCTGATTGTTTCGGGTTCCCATATTCATTGCCTTCGGTTTTAAATCATTGTGGAATTCGCGGATTTTCAACACAGAAATTAACATGGGGATCTGCAAACGGAATTCCTTTCAATGTAGGTCGTTGGATTGGCCCCGATGGTGAATCGGTGATTGCAGCACTTAATGCCGGAAACTATGCTGCACCGCATACTTCCGTTTATACCACTGATGAAAAAACTCTAAAACGCCTTGAGGAAAATCAGGAAAAAGGTGGTCTTCCAATAGACTTTTTCTACATGGGAGGAGGTGATAAAAACAATGCCGACCGGGGTGGCGTTATTCAGCAGGTTTCGCTCGAAACGCTTAAAGCGGCTCAGGAAACACCTGGCCCGGTTAATGTAATTGCCGGAAAAGCCGACCTGATGTTCCAAGCTATTACAGATGAGCAGGCATCGAAATTTCCAACACATAACAGCGATTTATTGCTTATTCAACATTCAACAGGGGTTCTTACATCTCAGGCCTATACAAAAAAAATAAACCGAGATGCTGAAATATTGGCTGATGCCAGTGAACGAGCAGCCGTTGCTGCTCATCTGTTAAATGGTGCCAGATACCCTTTTGGAACACTTAATAATGCCTGGGGATTAATGCTCCGTAATCAATTCCATGATAACCTGCCCGGAACCAGTATACCAAAAGCTCATGAACAAGGATGGAATGACGGAATAATTGCGCTTAATTTATTTTCCGGTGTATATCAAGATGCAATTGGCACTTTGGCTCAATCTCTTAACACAGACGTTCCCGGGGTACCCGTGGTGGTTTTTAATCCACTTTCAATTCCACGCAAGGATATTGTTGAAGCGTTTATTCCAAATGAATTAAAAAATACAGAATTTATTGCTGTTTTCGATGCTAAGGGTAAAGAAGTCCCTTCTCAAATTACAAAATCCTTTGATGGTGAACGTCGAATTCTTTTTCAGTCTGATCTGCCACCTGTAGGAGCAGCTGTTTATTCCTTTCGGCAAGCTAAATCAAATATAAATGACTCCGAGTTAACTGTTAGTGATACTTATTTAGAAAATAATAATTTCAAAGTAAGCATTGATAGCAATGGTGATGTATCAAGCATTATCGATAAAAGAATAAAAAAAGAGCTTCTCGAAAAGCCCATACAACTTGAATTCGGAGAAAATTTCCCTGATATAAAACCGGCGTGGCGAATCTATTGGAAAGATATAAAAAAAGCGGCACGCAGTGTTGCTGCCAACCCTGTATCAGTTAAGGTGGTTGAAAATGGTCCGCTTCGTGTGGCTATTGAAATAGTTCGTGAGAATGAAGGATCAAAAATGGTACAAAGAATAAAACTTTCGGCGGGAGCTGACGGAAGCCGGGTGGAGGTGGAAAATCTGATTGATTGGAAAAGTCGGGGAACCTTACTAAAGGCCGCATTTCATTTAACCGCCGAAGCTCCTGAAGCAACATACAACCTGGATCTTGGTACCATCAAACGTGGAAACCGAAATGAAGTGCAATATGAGGTGCCTCAGCATGCCTGGATGGATTTAACGGATAACTCCGGTGAATACGGCGTTTCTATATTAACAGGTGCAAAATACGGGAGTGATAAAGTTGACGACAATACCTTACGACTAACCTTAATTCACGGACCGGATACCAAGGATAGTGAACAGGAAGTGCTTGACGATGGCAGTATGAGTGAAATGAGATGGCAGGACTGGGGTCGTCATCAGTTTACTTATGCTATTACTGGTCACAAAGGCGATTGGCGGGAAGGGAAAACTCATTGGGAAGCGATGCGTTTTGATAACCGGCTTGCAGCTTTTGCGGTTCCAAAACATACAGGCGAAGTAAGTTCATTCTCTTTAATTAATATTGACAATGACCAGGTGAATATACAAGCTGTAAAAATGGCAGAGGACCAATCCGGCGTGGTAATAAGACTTCAGGAATTAAATGGTGAAGCATGCACCGGAGCAAAACTTTCTGCAATAAAACCCATTCTTGCAGCAGAACAACTTGATGGAGCTGAGCGTCCGCTTAGTATTCAGCTTGAAACAAAAAAAGCTAAGCTTAGCTTAGACTTCAAGCCTTACGAATTAAAAACTATAAAGTTAAAAATACAGGAGGCCAATGCTATGCCTGAGCTCACAGAAGTTATAGAACTGGATTATGATACTGATGTGTTCAGCTATAACAGCAATCGCGAAGACGGTTATATAGATCGCGTACCAAGGTCTGAAGGCCATCGTGGAAGTCTTGATGGCAAGGGCGGGACATTTCCGGCTGAAATGATTAATGATAAGGTTGAATTGGGAAATGTTTCCTTTACGATTGGCTCCCGTGAGGAAGGTGAATATAATGCCCTTGCATGTCTTGGACAAACTATTGATCTTCCGAAAGAAACAAAGGTTTTACATATACTGGCAGCAGCAGACCTTGATACGGAAGTTACTTTCAAATCTGGCCTGCAAGAGTTTCCCATAACTATAGGCGGCTGGTCGGGATATATGGGCTTATGGGATAATCGTGAATTTGAAGGTTTTGTCGCTGAATTATCTTATTCTATGCGTAATGAACTAAAATCCATTCATCCTGCTTATATTCGCAATCATCGAATAGCCTGGTCGGCCTCACACCGACATCTGCCTGCCGGTGATGCACTTTATGAATATGGCTATCTGTTCGCATATCGTATAGAAATACCTGAAGGAGCAACAGGTATTACGCTTCCTGATTCACGATTCGTTCGTATTATTGCCATGAGCGTTGGCGATGAAGGCAACGCAAAAGCTCTGCAGTCGCCTTTTGAAGACCTGAGTCGGGATGATGCTTTCATTGAACGTTTTAGTCATTTTTAGGCCATTGAAAAAAAAATATAAGTTCGAACAAAACCATTTCTTGCCCCATCTTTGGCGAATTGGTAGGAGCAATGAAATTAATAGTAGATTATGATACAAATAAGTAAAGAAATTTTAATACAGGATCGCATTAGTCTGAAAGAAGGGCATGGCGGATTGCGTTTTCTTGAACTCCGCTGGAATGGTGCCGAAGCCCATATCTATTTACATGGTGCCCATATTTTGCATTATCAGCCTGCTGAACAGCAGCCGGTTTTATGGCATAGTGAAGCGAGCTGGTTTGAAACTGACAAACCGATTCGTGGGGGCATTCCCATTTGCTGGCCTTGGTTTGGCCCACATCCAAATGACTCTGATCAGCCTGCACATGGTTTTGCTCGCCTAACTGAATGGGAGCCGATAAGTAATTCAGTAACAGATGAGGCAACTTGTGTGACCCTGCAATTGCCTGCTTCAAGCTGTCCCCAGAGAATATCTCTGCAGCTTACATTGGAGTTAAGTGATAAGCTTTTGGTTTCGCTCACAACGGCAAATAACTCAGGAAGCGATTTTAATTATAGTGAAGCACTCCACTCCTATTTTTTTATCCAGAATATCCATGCGGTAAAGGTTTCCGGACTCGAAGGACAATACTATATCGACAAACTTTCTCACGATTTATCCCCTCAGAAGCAAAAGGGTCCAATAGAGTTTTCAGCAGAAACCGATCGCATATATATAAACACCACTCATAGCACTACCATTGTTGACGAAGTTTTCAAACGAAGCATTCATATTAGCAAAGAAAATAGTCTTTCAACGGTGGTTTGGAATCCCTGGATAGACAAATCCATACGTATGCCAGATTTTGGCACCAGTGAATTTCTGAATATGCTTTGTGTTGAAACTGCTAATTGCGGACCTAATGCTGTAGCACTGGCATCTGGAGAAACACACAAAATGAATCTTCAGATATCAGCCCGGAACCATTAAACGGAACGTATTAAAGTTTATACATAAACAAAAAAGTATTAATAAATAAAACAGGATCAGATTATGACACAAGCTCGTCAAAAATTCGCCAAAGCACTGGCACTAATCCTCCCGGGAATATTCCTGCTCGGCTTCAATATTGGAACAGGTAGTGTGACAGCAATGGCAAAAGCCGGAGCTACTTATGGCATGTCACTTCTATGGACAATCGTGGCTTCATGCTTTACCACCTACTTCCTGATCAATCTATATGGAAAGTATACCTTAAAAACCGGAGAAACAGCATTGCAGGCATTTCGCAAGCACATTCATCCTGCTGTGGGTATTTTCTTTATTGTCGCCTTAACCGCCGGAGTTTCCGGAAGTGTGATAGGCGTAATGGGTATAGTGGCTGACATCTGTTTTGAATGGTCAAAAACCGTAATTGAGGGAGGCATTCATCCAGTATACTTCGCCAGCTTCTTTATAGCTCTGGTTTACTATATTTTCTGGGATGGAAGTACTCAGTTCTTTCAAAGAGCACTTGCAGTTATTGTGGCTATCATGGCTGCATCCTTTCTGCTTAACTTTTTTATAATGATGCCCCCTCCCATCGATATATTGAAAGGAATGATTCCTAATCTGCCCGAGGTACCGGCTGATCAGGGAAATGGACCATTCCTTGTAATCGCTTCCATGGTTGGAACCACCGTTTTTTCAGGCTTGTTTATTATCAGAACCACTTTAGTGAAGGAAGCCGGATGGACCATCGTAGATCTCAAAAAACAGCGTAATGACGCCATCATTTCTGTCTCGCTTATGTTCATTATAAGTGCAGCAATAATGGCAGCAGCAGCAGGCACTCTCTTTGCCGAGGGCCTTGGCATGACAGAAGCTTCCCAGATGATTACCCTGCTCGAACCCCTTGCAGGAAAATTTGCCACTGCTGTCTTTGCCGTTGGGATTATTGCAGCAGGAGTGTCTTCCCAGTTTCCAAATGTTTTGATGCTGCCCTGGTTGTTATGCGACTATAACCAGACCGAACGCAAAATGACTCTGGCAAAATACCGGATCATGGTATTGGTCATCTCCTTACTTGGACTGGTGGTTCCCATTTTTGATGCACGACCTGTTTTTGTGATGATCATCTCACAGGCTTTTAACTCTATTATTCTTCCGGTAACCGTTGCCAGCATTTTGTATCTTACGAATAGAAAGGATCTGATGGGAGAACATAAAAACGGTCTGGGTGCTAATATATTCTTAATAGCTGTTCTAATCTTCTCCATTTTCACCTCTATAATGGGTATCAAGGGCGTAATGCAACTAATTACAGGATAAAAATGAAACTACCAGCTATACTATTCTTAGAACCCAATCGTGTATGGAGAACGTATCCTGGAGGTATGATACTCGACCAGATGGCAGGAATTGATAATCCTAAGGATTCACATTTTCCTGAAGATTGGATCGGCTCTACCACCCGCGCTGTAAACAAAGGACGTGAACACTTAATAGAGGAAGGCTTATCGAAAGTTAAGATCGATGATGAAACTATGACTCTAAAATCACTATGTGAAAAAGCTCCTTTAGCCATACTCGGAAAACAACACTTTGAAAAATATGGTGCTAACACCCGGTTTTTGCTAAAGTTTCTCGACTCAGCAATCCGTCTTCATATCCAATGTCACCCAACCATTCCCTTTGCTCAAAAATACCTCCACAGTAACTCAGGAAAAACAGAAGCTTACATTATTCTTGGATTTCGTGATGAAGTGAGTGAGCCATATATCTTTATGGGATTCCAGAATCCTCCGGATATAAAGGATTTTAAGCGAATGATAGAAGAACAGGATGAAAAAGCAATTTTGGCATGTTTTGAAAAGATTCCAATAAAACCCGGTGATGTTTTTATAGTTCCCGGAGGAATGCCTCATGCAATCGGTGAAGGTGTTTTTATGATTGAGGTCATGGAGCCTACAGATTTTGCCGTTCGTATTGAATTTGAAAGGGGTGGCTATGTTTTACCTGAAGAATCGCGGTTCATGAACCGGGGGATTGATTTTGCACTTTCTATGTTCACATACAATCCTACATCCATTACCTCGGTTAAAAATAATTATTTTTGTGAGCCCCGTATCTTAAAAAAACAAAATCAAAGTCTTGAGTACATATTGATTGATGCAGAAAAAACACCCTGCTTTAGCGTGAATCGTATAGAAGTTAAGGACCGTTATGTAAAAGAATCTGAAACCTTCTATATTGGAATAATAACAAAAGGATCCGGCACAATACGAATTAATCAACAATCCTGGCCTGTTAAAGAGGGAATGAAGTTTTTTATCCCCTATCAGACCGGTTCTGTGCAATTTGAATCTGAAGATAGTATGGAAATAATAACAAGCTTTCCTCCGGCATAATAGCGCCCGGTAATCGATTATGACTTTTAAATACTAAGCACTAATAAGTATGAAACATTTTCTAAGCATAATTGCGCTGGGAAGTCTGATTTCTTGTTCCAATGAGTTATCAAAATCACCAAATATTATAATCATCCTTGCTGATGATTTGGGATATGGGGATCTTTCCTGTTATAATCAGAATAATACCAGGACTCCCGAAATAGATTTACTGGCAGAAGAGGGAGTTATGTGTACAGACTTTTATGTCCCCACTCCCTATTGTGCCCCATCCAGAGCAACACTTCTTACCGGACGTTTTCCACTGAGACATCAACTTATTAAAAACCCTACACCTGACGTAGGAATTAATGATATTGGAATCTCGTCCGAAGAAATCACTATAGGAGAGGTCTTGCAGGATGCAGGTTACAAAACAAAGTGTATCGGGAAATGGCACCTCGGACACATAGAGAAATTCTTCCCGGTGAAGCATGGTTTTGATGAGTATTATGGCATTCTCTATTCAAACGATATGAGGCCTGTCCAAATTATTGAAAATATGGATACTGTAGAATATCCGGTAGATCAAAGCCTTCTAACACAAAAATATACCACTCAGGCCCTCGATTTTATTACAAGAAACAAAGATAATCCATTCTTTCTCCATTTATGTCATGCGATGCCCCATAAGCCTCTGGCTGCCTCTGAAGGATTTTATACCCCGGAAACAAAAGATGATTTATACGACGATGTTATTCGAGAGCTGGATTGGTCTGTAGGTCAGGTGGTGAAAAAACTGAAAGAACTGGATATCCTGGACAATACCATTTTAATTTTTATGTCAGATAACGGACCTTATTATGGTGGGGATACAGGTGGTCTTAAGGGGATGAAAGCCACAACCTGGGAAGGTGGAATAAGGGTACCCTTTATAATACGCTATCCAAAAGCCTTCGAGTCAAACATTGTTGTGAAAATTCCATGTTGGTCGCCTGATATATTTCCTACCTTGTTGGCGCTGGCAGAAATAAGCCCCGAGAAAAGCAATTATTTAGATGGAAAGAATATTACAAAAATTTTGCAAGGGGAAAGCTTTGAACATGACCCGGTTTTTAGTCTGCATAATGATAAAGTTTTATCCATAAGAAAAGGAGATTATAAATTGTTTCTTGAGATCCCCAGATATCAAAAACTGCCTTCTGACTGGGTTGATTCCAGAGCTCCGGATGGCAAAACTATTATTGCCCCCTATGAGCAAGCCAGACCCGAACAATATCCGGGTTTAATTCCGAAAAAACCCTTGAAAAAATTTCAATTATTTAACCTGAAAGAAGATATAACAGAATCAAACGACTTATCTGAAGAAATGCCTGAGAAAGTTCAGGAATTATTGGAGGAGTATGAAAGTTGGTATAATACATTGGATAAATAGAACCAAAATTTTTAAAATTGAAAAATACTTTAATGTAGTTGACACTTTTCAACCTCAACTTTTACATATATGAATAAAGAAATTGTATATTTAATTGGCTGGCTTTGAATTAATATATCATCCTGATAAGTTACTTTTCATGTGTTTAGTTTTTAGTAGTTAATAATTAATTGGAGGGAAACAAATTTCCCTCCAATTATTAAACCAAAAAAAATGAAGAATCAATTAATTTTTACATTTGTGCTCTTATTCTGGGCGTTCAGATTATATTCAACTGAAGTTACTATTACCCCTACAGGAACTAATGATGATAGTCAACTGATTCAATCCGCTCTCGATGGGTTGGCAAATGGTGATACACTTATTCTTAATGGGAATTTTGTGCAAGGGAGAACCATTTACCTTGGGTCTGATTTTACCTGGATACTTAAAGGGTCAATTACCTTGGCAGCCGATGCTAATCTTGACTTGGCCGGCTATTTCGATTCATATATCGACGCCAGACGGCGAACAGGAATTACCGAAAAAACAGGTGGTGCAACAAACATTGATATGTCAGGTGGCATCTATTACGGCAATTCTGCTCACTATCCAAAAAGTATGCGTTATATCAATTTTGGGCGTGTAACAAACTCCAGATTTTATGACATGAATATTACCGAAGTCACGGACGATAATTTCACTCTGGGACCGGGATGTAATAATAATGTATGCATGAACCTGATTGGATCGTTTGCCATGGGCGGAAATGCTATGACAGATAAAGGAGATCACAACATGTGGATTGATTGTGTGGCATCCAATTGTGGAAGCGATGGATGGACACCAAAATGTCAATATAGTACATTCATCAGGTGTATCGCCGCAGATAATGTCGGCCCAGGCTTTGGAATTTATGCACGTGAGGAAGGCTATCCAAATAATCAAGATGTGGGAGACTCTATAATCGGTAATAAATTTATAGATTGTGTATCCTATGGAAGTGCAAATAGTTCCGGATTTAGTTTTAATATCTCCTCGAATTGCCCCGCTGCCATTATCAAAGATAATTTTATACAGGCGGTTTGTTATAACAATCAGGGAAGCGGTGTATTCTTCAGAAATAAGGATGAGGCTGAACTTGGTATTATAGAAAATAATGTGGTGGATATTGTTTGCTATGAAAATAAAGGCCTGAAATCATACGGTGACATTAGTACCATGGCTGGTGGATTAGGGATGGAAAATGATAACAGTTCCAGTCATAATTTAATTAAAAATATCACAGGATCTGTTGTCTGTTATGGCAACAGAATTGATGTAAATACCACAGGCGGAAATAATTGCATAATAAAAGTATACCATCCCGAATCCGAAAACATTCCTGTTCTGGATAATAATAGTAGTAATAACAATACAGTTACAGTACACGATTTTAAATGTTCAGATCAACTGAAAGCATGGTGCCAGTATGAATATTGTGGCGCCCAAATTCCTCCATTGCCTCCTCCACCGACAGCACTCTCAGCCGATGTAGTTTCCAGCAGTCAGATTAATCTAAGCTGGACTCCTGTGTTTGAAAATACAGAAGGTTTTGTTATTGAGAGGAAAGAGGGAGAGTTTTACATCGTGATTGGCAGAGTGTCGAAAGATTTCAGTTCATACAGCGATGTTGACTTAGCAGAGAACACGAAATATTCATACCGCATCCAGGCGTTCAACATCTCCGGATTCAGTGAGTATTCAAATGAGGTAAGTATAATAACGGAGGCGCCAAACAGTTACCTAAGCCAGGCAAATACGGAATCGATGCTTACAACTTATCCAAACCCCTTTCAGTCGGCGACTCGTATTGAATATAAATTAACATCAAACAGCCGGGTCATTTTGAAAGTATTTGACCTGAATGGGAGAGAAGTTGCTATACTGGTGAATGAAATACAACGCCCCAATCATTATTCGTACATATTTAACAGGCAGGAATTGTCTGATGGACTGTATTTTTGCCAAATTTCCACAGAAAACAGAATGGAGACAATGAAAATCATGCTAATGAGATAGGGATCCAATTCAAGATTACTGATAGCTTTTCATGGACAAGCCTATTCTATTCTTTCTTTTTCCAGTAAAACCCATCACCTTCTATCACTAAGCTGAGGCTTTTTCTATCTGTTGCTTCTGGCGCAAATATTATTGGAGCCGACTGTTGTAATTCATGTATGATAGGACGATATTTATCATGCTCTGCCAGATTATTCCATTCATTTGGATCTTCCTTTACATTGTATAATTCTTCTGTACTGTCCGCATAATGGATATACCTCCAATTCATATTGATTATGGAATAAGCATTCTCCTCAATATAGGGCAGCAGAACATTACGCTCTTTTGCCATTGAAGGGTTCTTAAGAGCAGAAGCTAATGAAACACCATCAAGTAAATCGACGGTTGTCAGATCACAAATTTCTGCAAGCGTAGGGTATATATCGATCAAACTCACCGTGGTTCCAACTTTTTGATTTTTTGCAATTCCTTTTCCCGCCCAGATAAATGGAACATGGGAAGTTCGCTCCCATAGCGTATGCTTACCCCAATGGCCCTTTTCACCATGATGAAATCCCTGATCACTCCAAAAAATGATGATGGTATTGTCTTTCTTTCCACTTCTTTCCAGTGACTCTAATACAAGACCCAGATTGCTGTCGGCATAAGAAATGGCAGCAAGATAGCCTTGAACGGCATCCTTCAGGGCACCGTATTTTTCCAGTTCCTGATGCTGCTTACTGCGCCCCAGCATTTGTTTGCGGATAGCCTCCGGCAAGTCGTCAAGATCATCTTCTTTATAGGCAGGAAGTTGAATTGAATCCCGGTTATACAGGTCGAAATATTTTTGAGGGGCATAATTCGGATAATGCGGAGAATACATACCCACAGCAAGAAAAAATGGTTCCTCCTGCTCTTTTTGAATAATCTCACAAGCCCATTTAGTTCGTTTGGTATCTACCATGTCCTTTTCTTGTTCATTGGCTATAGGTCCCCATTCAAGATGCAAGGCGGACGATCCTTCCCGATCCGTTTCAGTATAATATGGACTATAAGGATACGGATCAGGAAGAGGAACATCATTCATATGGTAGCCATTCATCTCCCAGGCCATGTCTTTAACCTGTTGACTTCGTGAATAGTACTCGTTCCAACCGCGAAGATCAAGATAACCCGAACGGTGATGATATAATTTTCCAGCGCCGTAAGTATTATACCCTGCTTGCTGGAAAGCCATTTGCAAAGTCACTATATCCGGATAATCGTAATGAAATACATGATCACCGTAACAACCCGTTGTCGAAGCATGCAACCCTGTCCATATCGCAGTGCGGGAAGGAGCGCTGTAAACACCGGGTGCATGTGCATTAGAAAAAGTGACACCTTCGCGTGACAGTTTATCCAGATTTGGTGTAATCGTTTGCTTATAACCGAGTGGACCGACCCAATCGTTGAGGTCGTCTGTCACGAACATAATTACATTAGGTTTACTTTTAGGCTTGGTACAGAAACTATATAATAATGATACAGCACCAGCCATACCGATAATAATTATCGGAGAACTGGTTAATCTGGTTTTATTCAAAATTCTCATTTTTTAAATTATTTATTTTTTGTTCCCAACTCCAAATTCCTCTCTAAGATATTTTATACTTTTTAGAAATTCATTTTTCTGATCTTCCATTTCAAATGCTTTTTTATCTGCACCGGGTGGAGCTATGGCTACTTCTACAGGATGTCCCACTCTTACCAGCTTAAGAAAATCAATTATATCAGTAGCTTTCAAATCCGGAAATCCTTTCCAATAATCATCCCTTAAATAAGGAATAGTGCGGGGTGAATTTGATATGGTCTCAATATGAATAGGTACACCTGGACAGTTCAGGCTTAAAAATTCAGTGTAGAACCTGAAATCCATCATTCCCTCCCCTAATGCTGTCCACTGGAAAGTTGCGCCTTCATTTGTGGGCCAGATTACAACATCTCGCGCCTGACTGCAGATAATATGTTCGCCAAGTGCTTTCATAGCCAGCATAGGATCTTCCATGGCGTAAATAGCGTTACCAGGATCATAAAATGCGCCGCAAATTTCACTACCTGTCTGGTCTATTAACTCAAGCAGTTCTTCAGATCGCATATCCCCTGCATGATTCTCAAAGGCAAATTTTACTCCTGCATCAGATATTGGCCCCTTAAAGGCTTTCATTATCGCCGACACTTCATCCATTTTAGGCTTAATGCCACCTGGTGAGTATCTGTCGTCAAGAACACCTATACGAACACCAAGAACTGGAGATTCCAAAACTTTAGCAACACGAATTCCCTCTGCAACTAAGGATCTGGCATCTCCATACTTGTCAGAGAAACTTACCGATTTTTCAGAGATACTTCCAACCCCCACATAAATACTTACATCATTCGATTTTGCAAGTTTTTTTAGACTTGTGAGATAATTTTCATCCAGATTTTCAAAAGGTTGAAGTGTGTTGAACTGAACTGAATCGAGCTTATTGTTAATAGCGAAATCTATCAGTTCCTGAGCGTTTGGTCTCATAGCCCGGAGTGAGTGATTTCCAATACCTAAGGGGATTTGCAGTGAGTCGGTATTTTTCAGAATTTCAAGATTTGCCACTGCACCCACAGGAAAAGTCTGAAAAGCGAGAGCGCCCAGAGCAGAAATTTTCGAAAATTCTCGTCTGTTCATAAGTTCCTTTTATTATAATTTGTGTAACTATTCAGGTACTAATATAGCAATAGTATGAAAGGCGGACAAGATATTCTGGTTATTTTTTATGCAGGTATCGATAATAGATCGTATAATTGCATAGATTTCAGCTCCGCATTGAGTTTTAAACTGGCCTGATACCTTTTGTTTGACTTTATTATTGCGGATTGCCCTTTACGAAGCATTATTATCGGGAGGCACTTTAGGATGGTATAGAAAAGTGAAGATATAGTCTTTGTACTTGTTCATTCGTTTATGGAAAAAACGAACCTCTTTCATGTGTTCAGAGATTTGTGCTTGCAACAAAACTATGAGCCTGTGTTCAAGTTCAGTTCTTTGATGTATTGGGTAGTAATATTGAGGCGGAGATAAAGTTTTTTAACAATTCATTTAACTTTGGTGTGAACCCTGATACGATAATTAATACATTATCTAAGGTCAATATAGGTTTGCAGAATGAATTTTATCTTAACAAATACTTAATATGAATATTAGAATTGAGCTATTATTTATTATAGACCGATATTTTCAATAAAAATCAGGAGGATAAGCAGCCAAAATACTTTTAATCAGATAAATATATTTTAGGCGTACAAGAGTTTATTTTTTATAAGGAATTATATATTAAACATATTTTTTAATCAAAAAGTGAGGTAGATTGTAACTAATAAAAATATCACCTCTCAATTAATCATTTATTAAGAAAAATTTTAACTGAAAATCATATATTTACTTCTCAACGGATACTTTCAATGCATGCCAAACATATCTGTTATCGGGTCTTTTAACAATATATTTTTTCATTATAAGGACTTGAATTAATACAGATTATTAATAAATAATGAGCCAATAGTATTATATTTTTATGAAGTACATCTATAAATCATTTTGTACGATGACCATAATAATGGTCCTTATTCCTTTTTTGCATGGGCAAGCTTATAATGATAAAGGCGATGGAATACAATTAAAATTGATGACATACAATCTCAAATTTGCGAGTCCAACCTACCAACCATCATGGGAAATAAGGAGGGAAATGCAGGTTGATCTGATTCGCAAATACGATCCGGATATTATTGGCACACAGGAAGGGCTTAAAGAGCAAATCGACTATCTGGCCGATCACCTTCCTGAATATATTGTTGTGGGAGAAGGACGGAAGGGAGGCGACGATGACGAGCATATGGCAATCTTCATCAGGAAGGATAAATTTCGTTTGCGTGAATTGCAGAGCTTTCAATTATCCAAGACTCCTGAGATCATCGGAAGCGGTCCTGATGTGAATCCACGGATGGTTACCTGGGTCAGATTGGCAATAATAAACAGTACAGGAAAAGATGAAAAAAGTCCCTACCCTGAAGATTATCGCGGCCACTGGGAAAATACGCAGGAGTTTTATCTCTTCAATACTCATTACTTTAACGGAAGTAGTCAGGGCTTGGCCAGATATAATGCTTCGAAATTAATCAGTGAACGCATCGCTGAGCTTGATCGCTTCGGAGAATGGACGGATGAGAGACCTGTTTTTTTGATGGGTGACTTCAATTGCAAACCCGGTAGCCCGCCATATAAGGAACTTACGGGGGATGCGGTGACCGGAACCACCGGTCTGATGCTCGATACTTCAAAAGACCACAATGATATTGACTGGATTTTGTACAAAGGATCGGTAAAAGTCCTCCATTATGAAGAAGTTGATTATAATGTAGAGGGAGTGTATCCTTCCGATCATAAACCAATTTATGTGGAAGTTGAAATTGTGGATTAATAATGAATAATTAAAAATTAAACTATCCACCCAGAAAACTATATGAGATACTAAAATGAAAAACATTAGCGCAAAGATGGCGGCTTTATTGGCGGCCAATATTTTTCTCCCCTCTTCCCTATCTTCTGGACAAGCTTTGGAAAAGCCAAATGTCCTTATATTCTATGCCGACGACCTCGGCTGGGGCGATTTGAGTATTAATAATAAGGATGATAAGTTCTTCCGGCACACTCCAAATATTGATAAGATTTTCAATCAGGGAGTAATTTTAGATAATTACACAACCCATTGTGTTTGTAGTCCTTCCAGAGCTGGATTGCTCACTGCCAAACATTTTGCTAAAGTAATGGCAGGACCGCAAACCGGAGGCGAACTACCTTATGAAAATACCTTAACCATGGGACAAGATTTTCAAAATAGCGGTTACAAAACAGGCTGCTTTGGAAAATGGCACAATAGTGAACCCAATTTACCCGCCAGCAATACCGGTCTTCTAGTTGGCAGTGGGGATGATATAATTATTGACAATGACATCTACGAATATGAGGCCAGTAAGCATTTTGGGATTGGTGTTAACAAGTATGGCTTTGACAAGTGGGCCGGTTATTATGGTGGTGGCCCCGACTTGTTTCACAGGTTTGCAGCTCAGCAGAATCAGTCAAATTGGTGGATCGATTCACTTTATATGGGAGCAGTTACAGGTTACACAACCGACCTGATCACCGATGCCGCCATTGATTTTATCCAAAACAACAAAGACAATAATTTTTTATGTTATGTTCCCCAGCAGGCAGTGCATCACCCAATACAGGTAAAGAAAACTGATTTAATTGAGTTTTGCGAAAAACTGGATACCGAGCGAGGGATATCGGGACAATGGGATTATGTGAAAAATATTAAAAGTCCCACAACCGGAAGAACCATTGAGCAGGCTGGAGAAGAAATAAAATGCTGGATTGGTGATGAGTTCGATCTGACAATAATCGATCCGAACAAAACCCAATTCAACCATTTGATATTTGCAGCCTACATATATTCACTCGATAAAAGTGTCGGACGTATTCTGGAATCAATAGAGGCAATGGGGCTAATGACGAACACCATCATAGTATTTGCATCGGATAACGGAGGACTGCCCGAAGGTTGTAGTTTACCTTTCCAGGGTGGAAAACACTCCATCTGGGAAGGAGGCGTTCACGTACCCGCAGCCATTTGGTGGCCGGGAACCTTCGATTCCAGTACACTGCCCTATAGTCCCGGAAATAACAAATACACTGGTAATGTGGGTTATTATGATATCTATCCAACTCTTATGGCTATGTCCAATAATTCCTTCAATGCCACGGAAGTGGACGGGATAAATTTTTGGGATGGATTGCAAACCAACACAAAAGTCAGGCAGGGAAACGAGAATCCCTTCTTCGAAATTTGGGACGATCATGGTTTTGTTCGTACGGATGAATGGAAACTAATTTACTCTGAATCAGACAATAGGACAGAGCTATACCGATATAGAACGGATATAGCCGAATCCACTAATGTTGCAAATTCTAATATTGAAATCACAAATGAGCTTGTTACTCAATATAAGGGATGGCTCACAGACAATAAACTAGCTGTTCCCTTTGTAAAGCTGGATCCCTCAAATCTACACTCAACTGATCCTGATCCTGAGGGCGAGATACTGGAATTAAAAGCATGGCAGAATAAGACAAATAATAGCGGAGTTTATATCAGGTTCGCTCAAGGCGATTTCATAAACGGAAAAATAGGTCATTATATTGAACCCGGCGACCGTGTTGAATACGATATATATGTTGCTGAAGACAGTGAAAACTCAAAAGGAATCTACTATAGTACAGGCAGTGGTTGGACTCCGGTGTTTAATTCTAAAAATGGAATAAACCAGGATGGAATCATGATTCACCATCAAAGCCTGGAAAAAGGCAAGTGGATAAGAAATGTTGTTGGTACAGGTACTATTTGTCCGGGATCCAGCACGATAAACTATATTGTATTTCGTAACGGAGCTCAAGGCTACTATCATTTTTACCTTGATAATATTGTGATTCGGAAAAGTGATGGAACGGTTCGCTCAGTGATATGGCAAAACAGTTCGGATGCCAGTCCGACCCTGTACCGCTATAAAAATATAAACCATAATTCACTAAGTAGTGCCTTAAAGGTATCCGATTTTCCATTTAGCGATATTCAAATAACAGCCTTAAAAACAAATAAAGAAAGTCTGATATTACCGATTAAGAAATTTATTTATACAGATGCAATTAGTAATAAAGTTCACGATCAGGAATTTGAAATTGTGAATTATACAGCACAAAATGTAAATGTCTCAAATATCAATGTATCAGGGGGTGATGCTCAATTTTTTGAAATCAAAAAAGATGAGGTATCGGGTTCTTCATTAAGCCCGATGAGTAAAAAAACTTTTACCCTAAGTTACGATCCGGGTACAAGTGGTGGAAATCACACCGCATTTATTGAGATAGTAAACCAAATAAGAACCGATACCATCACATTTCAGTCAGAAGAAACTCAACCAGCTATATACCGAAAAATGATAGATCATTGCGATGAATCAACTGGCTGGTCATCAAACAATGCACTAAGCCTGAATAATGAGTATCACAAGGAATGGGGTGCATGTTTGGAAATAGCAGGAAATCAAACCAACGAATTTCAAAAATCATTTAATCCCCCAATTGAAACTATAGCTACAAAAGAACACGGATACCTGCAGTTTTGGTACTATGTTTCAGATATAAGTAAGTTTGATGTAGCAAATCAGGTTGAAATAGGCAGTGGGGGTAAAAATGATATTGATGAATTCAACTGGAACCTGAATGGTAAATTAAACAATGGTTGGAACCTGTTAAAATTATACTTCAGGGATGCAGGCATTTCACCGGCAGGAGCGTCGCCAGATTTGGGTGCCATCAACTGGATCCGAATCTACCATTGGAAAACCGATACCATGACTACACGAATTGATGGTTTTCAGATAGTGGACCCATCTGTATCTGTTTCCACTGAAATTATCGACCAAACTCTGATCTCTAAAAATACAGGCTTTAGTCTGCAACCTAATCCAAGTGATGGATATATTCAAATAAAGTTCCACCCGGTAGCCGATGAGGTAATCATACAGCTTTTCGATATGCAAGGACGAAATTTACTAAAAAAAACATGTAGTAAAGAAGTGGCAAATTTTGACTTTTCACATTTAAAAAAAGGCGTCTATATAATAAAAGTCACAAACGGTGGTGAATGCACATCACGAAAATTTATATTGACATAACTCCTTAATTTATGTATCATTTAGGAATATTTTTCTGGAATTCAGATTATATAACCATAAAAATTATGACAATAAATTCAAAAAATAGAAATATTAAATGGAAATAAATAGTTCAATAATTCTTACCGCAACAGTTTTACTGAGCATTTCTTTATCAGCTAATGCCCAGTCGGAAAAGCAACCCAATATCCTGATTATTATGACCGACCAGCAGGCCTGGGATGCAGCGGGCTATGCCGGCAATGATATAATCAAAACCCCAAACCTAGACAGGCTGGCAAGAGAGGGAGTGAATTTTAGTCATGCTATCACTCCTTGCCCCGTTTGCGCACCTGCACGCACTTCAATATTAACCGGACGGTTAACCGAGTCAACAACCATAAGAGAAAACAATGACTCTAAAACCGGTGAATGCAAATACCCCAGCTTTGATGAAATATTAGTGAGTCAGGGATACAAATCAGAATATTATGGCAAATTTCATTCACCTGAACAAATGGCAAGGGTATATATGAATCCTCCAATTGAAGGATTGGAAGGCACAGAACAAATTGTTCGCTGGGAACCCATTTATGTAAAATATATTCAGGATAATTTTAAAAAAAGGCCCTTAAAAAAGGGTGAGTTGTACGAAACAACATTTTATGGAGGGACAGTACCATACAAACTTGATCCAACAGATCGTTACTATAAATACATGGATACAGGAATAATTCCTGTCGAGGAAAGTAAAAAAAGTCTAAGCCAGGCCGATATTCATGGGGTTCTTGACCTTCCGGCAGAATATACAATTACTGCAATACAGGGAAAACAAGCTATCGGGGCATTGGAGAGACTGAAGGATGAAAAGTTCATCCTGACTTGTTCGTTTCATTGTCCACATGTACCAATCACACCTTCTGAGCCATATGCATCTTTGTATAAAACGGAAGATATGATTACATCTGGATCAATTGAAGACAGAAGAGAAAATTCACCCTACAGTCCCGGTAAAGAAATATATCCATACAGCGACAGGGAGATGGTTAAATATATGACTGCAAATTACTATGCTTTTGTAACTGAAATAGACGACTGGCTTGGAAAAATTCTGGATAAAGCAGATGAATTAAACCTGACAGAAAATACCCTTGTGGTGTTTGTTTCAGACCATGGCGAGATGCTGGGAGCACATGGAATGCGTGGGAAATTTAATTTCTTTGAGGAATCCGTGCGTGTACCTTTTATTATTCGTTATCCCGGCAAAATTAATGCGGGTCAAACAATTTCAAATCCGGTTTCTATTCTTAATATTTTCCCTACAATACTTGATTTTGCGGGCCAGAAAAACATACCTACTGATGGTTATTCTCTTAGAGGTCTCATGGAAGGGACAGATGATCCAAAATATGATTTTGCGGTTTCTGAATGGCAATGGAAAAATGAAAGTGTCCCATCAATTATGATAAGGACAAAAGATTGGAAGCTAATGACCACCCATCGAAGTGGCGGAAAAAATGTTGAAGTTCTTTTTGATCTAAAAAACGATCCCCTTGAACTGAATAATCTTTTAGGTACAAATCCTCAACGATTTGAATACAAACAAAAGGCAGAAGAATTACGTACAAAACTTGTAGCTTATTTGGAAGATGTAAAATCTCCATTAGCTGCAGGGGTTAAAAACAGAAAACTGGTTAGGGAAGAATAGAACTTCACGGATTATAAAATCTATTGCTTGATAAAGCATTTGAAACGGGGTTTTATTAAATTGAAGAAATTTAATCCGTGAATTATCCTGATATTTGAAATGATTAATGCTCAGTAGTGTCCGGTAAAACTTATAAAAGCGAAACAGATTGCCGCGCTTCGCTCAATGACGTTGAG
>JAIOZM010000132.1 GCA_021740585.1 Bacteroidales bacterium | reverse complement strand
ATAAAAGAGGCAGAAGATGAGGGAAACAACAATATGCTGGCTGCTTCATTAGTATTAAAAGTGTATGTAATGCAAATGATTGTTGGTGCATACGGTCCTGTGCCTTATACTGAAGCAGGTCTTGGAAGTGAAGGATTAATTCAACCTAAATACGATAATGAGGAGGATATTTATACCGATTTATTCAGTCTTTTGGAAACTGCAAACGGTTTGTTTGATAAAACATCAGGTAAATTTATTGGTGATGGCGACTTGTTATATGGCGATAATCTTGATAAGTGGAAGAAGTTTGGTAATTCATTGCATTTAAGGTTAGCTATCCGGATTTCCAATGTTGATGAGGCAAAGGCAAGTGCTGAAATCAGTAAAATCCTTACTAATCCGACCACCTATCCAATATTTGCAAGCAATGCTGACAATGCTTCTTTAACCTATCCCGGAGGAGATTGGGATGATCCATGGTATAGTGCCTACGCTACGACCAGTGATGCATGGATGGCAAAGCCACTGATTGATGCTCTGGTAGATTTAAATGATCCCAGGCTGGAGTTTTATACAGATTCTTTGAAGAATGGAACTTATGAGGGTATAGAAGTTGGTGCTAGTCTCACCAAACTCTATTCAAAACCTGATGCAAATTTTATCAAAAACCAGGAAGGCACTGTCTATTTAATGAAATATAGTGAAATTGAATTTATAAAAGCAGAAGCCGCGAGAAGAAACTTTATTACTTCAGTACCTGCCAAAGATGCTTATGAAAAGGCAATTAAAGCTTCCTGTGAAGAATTTGGCATTTCCTCAACTGCCATTACAAACTATCTTGCTTCGGCAGGAGTGGCATGGAACGGGGATTTAGATCAGATTTATACTCAGAAATGGATTTCCCTTTACAGACAAAGCTGGGAAGCCTGGGCCGAAATGCGCAGAACCGATGTTCCTGCTCTTGGACCTGCCGCCAATTCAAATTATTCAGGACATAACAGAACTCCTTTCAGATTTCCTTACCCTGAATCTGAAAAAACACTTAACTCTGCTAACATCCCTGCTTCTGTAAATGAAAATGATATTTACTGGGGATATCAGGTATGGTGGGATACACGAACAGGTGTGCAGTAATAAATAAATTGCTTTTTTACAAGAGGCTGTCAAAAAAGTCTCTCTGCCCCTCTGTGTTTCCTCTGTGGATCTCTGTGTAATAAATTTTTAAGAATTTCACAGATTTTCACAGAGGAAACACAGAGTTTCACAGAGATTCTCATGAATCCTCTCTTTATATATTTCATAATGCTGACACGAAAAAACTTCATAAAAACAACAGGCTTAATATCTGCATTGTCTATCATACCAGGCATTAAAGCTTTCTCGCAAGATGACCTTCAGAAAGCTAAACAAATTCCTGAAAAAATAAGGCCCAAACGATTAGAAAAAGGAGATACTATCGGATTGGTAACTCCTGCAGGGGTAATTACTGAAGACCAATTAAAAGAAACTATTGAGAAAATTGAAAATTTTGGATTCAAAACCTATTACCTGCCATCTGTTTTATCCCAATTTGGCTATTTTGCCGGAACCGAGCAGGAAAGAGTTGATGAACTAATGCACATGTTTACAAATACAGAAGTCGATGGTATCTGGTGTGTAAGAGGTGGTTATGGCGGAATAAGAATGCTCGATTTAGTTGATTATGAATTAATTAAACAAAATCCGAAAGTCTTTATTGGTTATAGTGATATTACAGCCTTATTAAATTCAATACATAAAAAAACAGGTTTAATCACCTTTCATGGACCTTTAGGTATTTCAAGTTTTAATGAATTTTCAATCAAGGCTCTTGAGAATGTTATGTTTAAATCAAAATCAAAGTATAAATTACCTTATAAAAGAGAGGAAAATACCGAGGATAATCCTGAATTTGATATCTATACCATCAATGAAGGGAAAGTTGAAGGAGAACTCGTTGGAGGCAATTTAAGTGTACTTTCCTCAATGACCGGAAGTATTTACGAAGTTGATTTCAAAGATAAAATTGTTTTCCTTGAAGATGTGGATGAAAAAGTTTATTCAATCGACAGGTGGCTTTCAATACTTCTAAATGGAACAAATCTTAGGGAAGCAGCCGGAATTGCCCTTGGTGCATTTAGTAATTGTAATAAAAACGATGAGCCTTCTTTTACACTTAAGGAAATCCTGGAACAAATTCTTAAACCTCTGAATATTCCAATATCTTATGGTTTATCATTCGGTCATATTGCAAGTCAGTTTACCATACCCGTTGGTGCAAGAGCAGAATTCAATGCAGGTAAGAACAGGATTAAGCTTTTGGAGCAGGCTGTTTTGGAGGTTTAGAATTTAAAAGATAAAAGACAAAAGTGTAAAGTCTAAAGTTGAAAGTTTAAAGTGTAAAGACAAAAGTGTAAAGTTTAAAGTTGGGTGCTGTTTTAAGTTGATTATTTTACTCAAAGGTTGAATAGGATGTTCTGCTAAGAAATGCCTGATAATACTGATATTATTTCTGGGGAAATTTGAAATCAGGCAGTTACTTTCTCTTTTAAAAGTTTTGCAAAGCCCCTAACATCTTCCTCAGTTGTATCGAAGGAGGTCATCCACCTCACTTCCGATTTATCTTCATCCCAGACGTAAAAGAAAAATTCTTTCTGCAAAACAGGGATTAATTCCTTTGGAAGGATAGCGAAGATACCATTGGCTTGCACTTTCTGAGTAATTTTGATTCCGGGAATATCTTTTACCAGTGATTCCAGCAAGCTTGCCATTTTATTAGAGTGCTCTGCATTTGTCTTCCAGATGGCTTTTTCCATGTAACAATCGAATTGTGCTGAAATATATCTCATCTTAGACGAAAGCTGCATGCCTTGTTTACGCCTGAATTTAAAATCGTGAGCCAGTTCCTTATTAAAAAAGATTACTGCTTCCCCATACATTAAACCATTTTTTGTTCCTCCAAAAGATAAAACGTCAACACCGGCATCGCGGGTAAATTCCTTGAATGAAAGTCCCAAAGACACAGCAGCATTAGCAATTCTTGCTCCATCCATGTGAACCAGCATATTATGCTTATGGGCAAAATCACAAATTTCCTTAATTTCTTCAACACTGTAAACAGTTCCCATTTCGGTAGCCTGGGTAATAGAAATCACCTTTGGCTGGGAATGATGCTGGTCGCCAAAACCATGCATATATTTCTGCATCAATCCAATGCTCAGCTTACCATCGGGCGTTTCAACGGGCAAAAGTTTGCAACCGGTATAGCGATCGGGGGCGCCGCATTCATCCTGATTAATATGAGCTGTCTCCGGACAAATTATTGAATTATAAGGCTGGGTTATTGCATCCAGTCCGAGCACATTTGCAGCCGTGCCTATGAAGACAAAAAATATTTCCGATTCCTCGCCAAATTCTTTTTTAAGCCGGCTTATTGCCTTTTCGGTATAAATATCATTCCCGTAAGCCAGTGTATGTCCATCGTTAACACTGCTCATAGCCTTTATAATCTCAGGATGTACTCCCGAATTATTATCACTTGCAAATCCGCGTTTATTCATAATTATTTTAAAGATAAATTCTTAAAACCATAAGCTTAAAAAAGCTCATCATATTTTGTCCAGATAAAATCGCCCATTTTCCATGCTTCCTTAACGGCTTTTTCTCCCCATTCATTGGTGTATTCGGTTAGCAGGATTATCAGCTCATCGTTTTTACCTTGCTTATATAGCTGTAGAGCTTTGGACTCAAATTCTTTTTGTTTGGCGAATAATTCCTTCTGCATAGGATCGAATACATTCATTACATCGTGTCGGGCGTCGCCCCAGCGTTGAGCTGCAAGGGTTCCCATGCGGTTAAAAGCCCACCATGCCGATTCTGTGGTATAGCCATTAACGCGACCGGGTACTTTATAGGATTGAGGCAGATCGCTAACCGAACAATAAATGGGTATATAAACCGAACTCGCCACATTATCCTGAGCCAGCCATACCAATCCCCCAATCTCATCGGGGAGCCAGCTCCGGCATTGGATAATGGTTGCATACATGGTATACCAACGTGCAATAGTACGTTCGCCTCTCCAGTCCCATCCCCCATTGATATTAAAAATTTTATTCATATCATAGGGCATAAAAGGATTAGCAAGTGGTGAAATAATAGTTTTTCCATTTTCGTCGGTAGTGGTAATATTTTTCACGAAATTGTACTCCGTGCCCTCATAATAATCGCGGAAAACTTCCACCAGTTTGTATAAATCAACTTTTTCATCGGGTTTAACCGAAAAAGGATAATTTTCAGCGTTTGGGTCCAGTTTTAATGAAGGAGCCAGTAAATCGAATACCCTCCATTCCCTTCTTCTGGAAGCCAAAGAAGTTCTTGATTCCGGAGCATAGGCATAATTAAATCTGAATTCACCCATGCTTTCGTTCCACCAACCCATTTCTTTTGCCAGACTATAAATATTATCGCTGGCCATAAAAAAATCAGGTTCACCCAAATTAATTTCTTTGATGGTACTGGCATTTACATTCACGGAAATATGATCGTCGGGCACACGTTGAGCCACCCAAACGGCACCTCTTTTTCCTTTACCCGGACCCACAATTTCAAGATGCCAGACTTCTTCAGGATCAGCTATTGTAAGACATTCACCATAATCGTTCCAGCCGTATTTCTTCAATAATTCACCGCTGAGTTTTATGGCTTCTCTGGCCGTTGTGGTTCTTTCGAGCATGAGCTGACAAAGCCGCTGGCAATCAATTAAGCCCGAATCTGACTGCAATTCCTCCCTACCACCAAAAGTTGATTCCCCCATGGCAAGCTGGTGTTCATTCATACTTGGATAAGCAGTATTTAAATATTGATAGCTACTTTTTACCTGTGGAATTGAGCCAATGGGCAGATGACTGTATGAAGGCATTGCAAGAGAATCGGAAGCCACACGTTTATACATGGTTTGCAGCTCTCCCGATTTATATTTTTTTGCCGGTTGAATATCCATCCAGGATCGTGTTCTGTGACTATCATCGGTATGTGAGGTAATTACAGATCCATCCACCGTAGCAAATTTACCCGCAGTAATACTGGTACAACCATCGGGATATATTCCTTCCCAATCTGATTTACTTTGTGCAGAAATTGTATTGAAAATAAAAAAAAGCACAATGAAACTGCTCATTAAATTCTTCATAAGGATAATTTTTTTAAACCTTCTAAAATTAGATATTTGAAGTCGCATTACAAAACCCCCGTGAATCGAATTCCCATGTTTTGAGATTCTCGTTAAACATAGTAATTTTAAGACCTAATAAAAACCTGGAATGGAAGCAAAGAAAAAACAAGGGAGATACGAAAGAGTAGTAATCCAACTAAGCGATTTATTAAAGCCTGACCATGGTATGCTAGCCAGAATGGCTACCATAAATGCAGTGCTTCACCATAAATTTGAATACTTTTTCTGGACAGGATTTTACCTCCTTCAAAACGATGAATTGATTGTCGGACCTTATCAGGGACCGGTTGCATGTCAGAAATTAGCAAAAAACAAAGGCGTCTGCTGGGCCGCAGTTAATCAGGGGAAATCGATTGTAGTGCCAGATGTTGAATTATTCCCCGGTCATATTGCATGCGATTCGAGGTCGAAATCAGAGATTACCATTCCCCTTAAGAATTTAAAAGGTGAAGTTATTGCGGTTTTTGATGTGGACAGTTCTGAGCCGGGAAGCTTTGACGAAATTGACCGTATAAATTTGGAGAAGATTATTGGGATGGTTATTTCGACTCCGCTCAATAACCGGTAAAAACTTCGACTCCGCTCAATAACCGGTAGAATCTTCGACTCCGCTTAATAAACGGTAAAAACTTCGACTCCGCTCAATAACCGGTAGAATCTTCGACTCCGCTCAATAAACTATCCCGGTGATTTCGGTTATTGAGCGAAGTCAAAATAAACCTATAGTCCTGATGATTTCGGTTATTGAGCGAAGTCGAAATAAACCGAAATAAATTCAATATCCCTCAGGTAATATTATTAATCAATTCAATAAGTTTATCTAAAGAATAAGGTTTTGTAAGCAATTCATCGAATCCGGCATCACTGAAATCTTCAAAAAATATGGCGGGATTATGAGCGGTAAGCGCCACAATGGTAACAACGCTTTTTGGTGAAGGCATTTTTGTGCGGATATACTGACAAGTTTCTACCCCATTCATTACCGGCATTTCAATATCCATGAGAATCAGATCGAAATCTTCTTTTTCCAGACAATTAACAGCTTCCTGTCCGTTTTCAGCCTGAACTGACTGGTGACCTAAGGTTTTAATTAATTCGGAAAGTAGTAATCGATTGGTGAATATATCATCAACAATCAGAATATTTAACTTAGTCATGCACGTATTTCTATTATTCAATATTACTTATCCCAACTGGCTCAGGGTCTTAACTAATGCCATACTTTTTACATTAATATGAGCTCCATCAATTTCAATTATCTTATCATTTTTGAACTCAGTGAGTGTTCTTATAAAACTTTCCTTTGTGGTCCCGGCAAAATCAGCAAGCTCCTTGCGCGATAATGGAAAAGTAAAATCTTCCGATTTATAAATACTTTCAGAAAAATATAATATTACATCCGCAATTCTACCCGGTAGTTGTTTATGGGACAAACTGAGTAAACGATCAAAAATAAATAAACCTTCCGTACTAATTTTTTTAAGTAAGGTGAAATTATACATGAAATTCTCCTCAAGAATTTCTTTAAATACCTTCAAATCCAAATCACAAATTTCGGCATCATTAACTGCTTCCGCTGAATACTGATGCAAGCTTTCTCCAAATACCGACAGCAAACCAATGAACTTCCCCGAGTCAACCATATTCAATATAACAACCCGTTCATTTCTTCCTTCCTTGTATATTTTTACCAGGCCCGATTTAATAAATAATAAATTTGAAGTACGGGTATCCTGCTTAAAAATCACATCCTTTTTTTTGTATTTTACAACATTAATACTTCGCTCTATTAACTCAGACTGTTCTAAAGTTAGAAGATGAGAAAAAGGCAAGTATTGTGAGAAACTTGTTGTTTGTATTTCTGAAATATTTGGCATAAAAGAAAGTTTTCAATATATCCACTAACAAAAATAATTAATTATGTCAAATAATAGCTGTATAATATAAATACCACTAATTTTAAAGACATATGTCGCTACTTAAGATAAGAAATATCATCATAGCTTAAAAAAATTATTCATTTTTAATCTTTAATATTGTAATGGAAAGTGAAGTGAAATACTAAGTCTAACCAAAACAGAAAGTTTAATGTCAAATAATGATATTTTTATCATAGATGATTCAAACACTAATGTTGTGTTAATTGAGGCAATTTTAGAGACAAAAGGTTATAGCTCAAGAACTGCACTAAGTGTAAAAGATGCATGGCCTCAAATAAAAAAGAATAAACCTTCCTTAATTTTGCTTGACTTATTGATGCCTGCCCTTAGTGGATTTGATTTCATGGAAAAAATTAAAAAAGAACCGGAATTGAATAAGATTCCTATCATTGTAATTTCAGCACTTAGTGATCAGTCGAGCATACAAAAAACCTACGAGCTTGGAGCGGTTGCATATTTGACCAAACCTTTAGATATTTTTGCTTTGATGGAAGCTGTTGAAAAGTCCCTGAATTAGGCTGTTTTTTTCAGAATCAGCTGATTCAATGTCGAATTCTGTCAATTAAAAATAAATTTCAATCTGATTTCTCGTTTTAGTTGAAAAAGTTTATTCTTAAACAATTCAATTATTGCTTATCTTTAAAACTGAATTGTACAGCATATGAAGAAGGCATTCCAGCAATATAGAATTATCGGGTTTATCTTTACCGGATTTTTAACCGGGCTTTTTTTTTCCATAATTTATTATTATTCTTTGTTTAATGTAAGCGGGAAGGGATTTAGTTTTAGTAATCTGATTTATTTACATAAGCAAAATTTTGCAAGCCTGTTTTTCGACATCCTACCCTTTCTAGGCTTGTTTGCAGGCTATTTCTATTTCACCTTCCGAAAGAGTAACAATCAGAAACTACAAAAACTGGTTGCTAATGAATCTGTTAAAACAGAAAAAGCCATCGGCATTGCAAAGGAATTGTCTGAAGGAAAATTCAAAAACCTAAGAATTGAGAATCCCGAACAAAATGAGTTGCTGTATTCACTTGAGCAATTAAAGAAAAGATTAATAGAGAATAATGACATAGAAGCGAAAAGGAAGAATGAGGATAAACAAAGAAATCGAATTTCTGAGGGATTGGCAATGTTTGGCGATATATTGCGTGAGCAAAGTGAAGATATAAATAATCTGGCCTACGAGTTAATAAGGAACCTTATTCGCTATCTGGATGCAAATCAGGGCGGGTTTTTTATTACAGAAACAAATGAGGAAGGGAAAAAATACCTTAATCTGCTTTCCAGTTACGCCTACGACAGGAAAAAATTTGCTGATAAAAAAATTAGTTGGGGAGAAGGAATAATCGGTACATGCGCAGTTGAACAGAAGAAGGTTTATATGACTGACATTCCTGATTCTTACCTTACCATAACCTCAGGTCTCGGAAGGTCAAATCCAAAAAATTTACTAATCGTACCTCTTATACATAAGAATGAAACCAAAGGTATAATTGAGCTGGCCAGTTTTCAGGAATTTAAGGATTTTGAAATCGATTTTGTTGAAAAAGTGGCTGAGAGTACCGCAATGACCATTGAAAATATTAATAATTCCATACGGACTTCCAAACTTTTGGAGGAAACACGTGAACAAACAAAAGAACTTTCCATTCATGAAGAGAAAATGCGACAAAGTTTGGAAGAGTTAAAAGCAACACAGGAACAAGCTGCGCAGCAGGCAGAAAAATTTATAAGTTTTACCAACTCTGTGAATCACACGATGATTCGAGCCGATTTTGATGTGAATGGAATCCTTCTTTATGCAAATACAAAATTCCTCAGAAAGCTTGGATATGCCGGCAACAAGGAAGTGGAAGGCAAACATATTTCTATGTTTATTAATGAAAAGGACAGGGAATGGTTTAATGGAATATGGAAAAG
>JAIOZM010000027.1 GCA_021740585.1 Bacteroidales bacterium | reverse complement strand
GCTGGGAGCAGCAAACGCTTATCTCGGATTGAAAGCCGGGATGACCATTGCGGCCACCTATCCGGCAGCAGTTATTGGTATGGCGCTTATCAAAGCTATGCGAGGAAGTATTTTAGAAGAAAATTTTGCCCGTACAGTTGGCTCCATTGGGGAATCGGTTGCGGCTGGGGCCATTTTCACTATCCCTGCCTTTTATATTGTTTACCTTCAGAAGCAACAACAAGGTGTTGAAGTAGAGAACTTCTTTAGCTATGGAATTACCACGGCTATTCTTATTGCCGGTGGTATTCTGGGTATTATGTTTGTAGCTTTATTAAGAAAAGTTATGGTTGACGATGTTGAACTTCCTTTCCCGGAGTCTGTTGCTGCAGCTGAAATACATAAATCAGGTTCTAATTCAGACGGTGGTTCAAAATTTCTTTTCGGTGCCATGATATTTGGTGCCATTGTAACGCTTATGAGTAAATTTAAGATTTTCCTCGACTATTGGGAGCATTTTATTGTTTTCGGACAACAGAAGATTACCGGAATGGGGGAATTTTTAGGAGCTAAATTAGGTCTGGTAGGTAAAGGAGGAGCTCTTGCCGGTACTCCTGCGGTTAGTCCAGCGTATTTGGGTGTAGGATATATTATTGGCCCCCGGTTGGCATCTTTGAACTTTAGTGGTAGTTTACTGGCGTGGGGTTTACTTACACCGATAATTCTTTATTTTTTGGGTCCCAACATTGATATTCAGGCAGCCGCATCTGCACTGGTCGCCAGCGATGGAATAAGCATGGATGTTGCAATGCAAAAGGCATGGATCGCCAAAGCCTATAGTGTTTGGTCATATATTGTGAGGCCCATAGCCATAGGTGGGATGCTCGTTAGTGCTATTTATACTCTTTATATGATGCGTAAGAGTCTTTTTGCCGGAGTTGCCCGCTCAATCGATGATGTTAAAAAAGCAGCTTCGGGTGTGGATACCGGTGTTCCCAGAAATGAAAAGGACATTAGTTTTACCTGGATTATGATTGGTATTCTTGGTGTTGCTGTAGCCACTTTTGCTATAACCTATTTTGTATTTAGCACTACTGTTTTAGTTGCCCTCGTTGCTTCCACAGTGATGATAATACTTGCCTTCTTTTTTGCTGCTGTGTCTGGTTATCTGGTCGGAATAATGGGTTCGAGTAATAATCCCATTTCCGGACTTACGCTTACAGCCCTGGTGGTAACAGCCTTAATAATGGTCATTCTTGGAGTGAATGGAAATGAGGGTGTGGCTGCTACATTGGGTGTGGCTGCAATTGTTTGTGTTTCGGCTGCTGTGGCAGGTGAAATGCTTCAGGATTTAAAAGCCGGACATATTCTGGGAGGAACCCCATGGCGAATGCAGGTAGGCGATATTATTGGTGTAGTGGCTTCTGCAGCAGTAATGTTTTTTATCCTTTCATATTTAAATCAGGGTGACATAAAAACCGGATTGAATGAAGGTTATGTGGGTGGATTCGGAAGTAAAGAATTATCTGCTCCCCAGGCTAACCTGATGGCCATTTTGTCTCAGGGAATCGTTGGCGGAGAAATGGCATGGCCACTCGTTATTACCGGAATGTTAATGGGTTTGGGATTTATTCTCATGCAAGTGAAGAGTCCGATGCTCGTTTTTGTAGGAATGTACCTTCCATTGAAGACTACCTTTGCTATTTTTATTGGAGGTGCTATAAAAGGTCTGTTAACGATGAGAGCTGAAAAGAAAAAACATAATGAGGCACAGAAAACCAGATCTGAGAATGTGGGTGTATTGCTTGCTTCCGGTCTTATTGCCGGTGAAGCCCTGATGGGATTGGTTTTTGCAGTTTTTGCAGCATTCGACAGATTCCCAACAGCTGTTTTTTCAAAGCCATCGTACCTGATAGGATTAGCTATTCTGGTATTAACAGGTTGGATACTAATTAATTTACCTCTGAAAAATGCTGGCTCACCAAATGAACCCGCTCCTCCTTCAGCAGGATAAATAAAATACATTTCGGTTTAAGGGTAAGTGTTTTCGCTGCCCTTAAACCGAATATCAAGTCTATGAATTTTCTGGAAAGAAGAAAAATATTAAAAAGTATATCTGCTCCTGATCTGATTCCGGTAAGAATCCGGAGTAATGAGGTGGAAGAGGGAAAGGTAGTGATTCTTATTCCAAAATTTGCCTCCAGGATTTACCATTTGTTTTCACCCCGGCTGGAAAAACTTTTTTTCAGGATAAAACTTGACGAATTGGGAACAGCTGCATGGAATGCTATTGACGATAAAAGAAATATCAAAGAAATTTGTGATATTATTCGTGAAGAGCATAAAGAGACTGCTTTTGATCTTAATGATCTGGATAACAGACTGGAAAAATATATTAGCCTGCTTTACGAGAAAAGACTAATAAGTTTCAGGCAATTATTGTATGAATAACATTCGTTTTCATTTAAACTTTTAGGAATTTAAAGTGTTTATTATTCGCAGTTCTTTAATTGCAAAATTCCTAATTAATTAAATTAAAAAAAAGAAAATGAGTAAAATAAGAAGATTTGGGGAGGAAGTGGATGGCTACAGTATCCCTGTGTTAAACGAGCGGGAAATCAGGGCTGCGGCCGGTATTCTCTTTTTGATGATGTTTATATCAATACTCCAGGTAATTCATACAAATAGTTTTTTAATGCTGAAATTTGCAGTAATAATTTTTCTTGCTGATATTTCCATTCGAATTTTTATTAATCCAAAGTATGCGCCAACTTTAATAATTGGAAGGCTTTTTATCAGAAATCAAACTCCGGAATATGTGGGTGCTCAACAAAAAAAGTTTGCATGGATAATTGGGCTGGTATTAGCAATAACAATGTTTATTCTTCTCGTATTGGTAAATTCTTATAGTCCAATTACAGGACTTATCTGCTTTGTATGCCTGATTTTCCTGTTTTTTGAATCGGCTTTTGGAATCTGTTTGGGTTGCAAATTTTATTCAATGGTGTATAAGGAAAAAGCACAATATTGTCCGGGTGAAGTATGTGATGTCAAATCCCGCCATGATATTCAGAAAACATCTCTTGGTCAGATGCTTATAGTTATAGGATTTCTTGCTTTCATAGTTTTAATGGTATATTTCTTTAAGGATAACTTTAATGTTGCACCACAAAACTTATTTGCTATTGAGAATTCTGTTCATAGTTAATTTTGAATAAATGGTGATAAACAATCAATAAACCAAAAACTACAACTAATAATCAAATACAACACATTATGAGTACTATCAAAAATTTATATCCTAAAAATGTTTGGGGAATTTTCCATGACTTAACACAAATACCTCGTCCTTCAAAAAAAGAGCAGGCTGCTGCTGAATACGCTAAAAAATTTGGTGAAAAACTAGGACTTAAAACCATAGTTGATGAGATAGGTAATGTTATTATTTCAAAACCAGCCACTCCGGGACTTGAAAACAGGATGGGCATTGTTTTGCAGGCTCATCTTGATATGGTACCTCAAAAGAATTCGGATAAGGTTCACGACTTTGAAAAAGATCCAATTGAAACCATGATTGATGGCGAATGGGTGACAGCAAACGGCACTACTCTTGGTGCAGACAATGGAATTGGTGTAGCTGCAGCTTTGGCTGTTTTGGCTTCAGATGACTTGGTACACGGACCATTGGAAGCTCTTCTTACCATTGACGAGGAAACCGGAATGACAGGGGCTTTTGAATTAAAATCAGGTGTTCTGAAGGGCGACATTTTATTGAACCTTGATTCTGAAGATGAAGGCGAATTGTATATTGGTTGCGCCGGGGGTATGAATACCTCAGGTAGCTTTGATTATAAACAAGTGGGAAGTCCGGCAGGATATCTTGCTTACCAATTGATATTAAGAGGGCTAAAAGGAGGACATTCCGGACTCGATATTAATTTGGGTCGTGGAAATGCAATTAAGCTAATGAATCGCTTTTTATGGGAAGCTACAAAAAAGATGGATTTGAAAATCGCTTCTTTTGAGGGAGGATCTCTGAGAAATGCAATCCCACGTGAGGCTTTTGTTACTGTGCTTGTGAAGGAATCGAAAAAATCTGAACTGGAAAAATTGGTCAGCGAATTCAATAAGGTTTTCATTCACGAATATCAGGGAGCTGAACCCAATTTAAGCTTCAGCACAAAACCTGTTGATGTTCCTGAAAAAGTAATGCATGAGGAAGCTCAGGATCGTTTTATTAAAATGGTTTATGGTATCCCAAATGGAGTTATGAGAATGAGTGCTGAAATGCCCGAAATTGTCGAAACTTCTATAAACCTTGCCATAGTAAAAGCTATAAAGGGAGAAGTGTCGGCTTTGTGTTTAATCCGTAGTTCTGTTGATTCAGCAAAATTTAATGTAGGAAATGCTACACAGGCGGTTATGGAACTTGCCGGGGCTACCGTTATTCACGACGGTACCTATCCGGGATGGAAGCCAAACCTGAATTCTCCTATCCTTAAGACTATGAAAACGGTATATAACGATAAATTTGGTAAAGTTCCTGAAATAAAAGTTATTCATGCAGGATTGGAATGCGGGATCATCGGCGACGCATATCCTGAAATGGATCTTATTTCTTTTGGACCAACCATACGTTTCCCACATTCACCCGACGAAAAAATAAATATTAAAACGGTGGGATTGTTCTGGGATTATCTTGTGGAAACACTTAAGGCTGCTCCGGTTAAGTAAGCAGATAACTATCAAAAAACAGCAATTTTCAGGCGTGCAATTGCGACCCGGGAATTGTTGTTTTAATTAATCCGAAACAGAGGAACCATACTTCAGGACTTCCTCACAGTATGCACCTTTATAAACGGTTCGGTTAATTATCATCACTATTTGTTGGTTACCTTAGTGCTGTCAATTAATAAATAATAGAAATGAAAAGAATAGTTTTGTTAATATTAATATCCATTGGTTTTGTATTTAATGGATTATGTCAGGAAGTAGTATTCAAATCTGTGGAATTCCCAAAGGACTACAATGCCAAGATAGATGTTGTTTATACCGAAATAGCCGACTGGCAAGGAAGAATGGATCTGTATACCAATCTGAATTCCCCAAAAACCACACCTGTAGTTATTAATATTCATGGCGGCGGTTGGAATCATGGAGAAAAAGAATCTCAAACAAATTTTAAAACTTTTTTTAAAAATGGTTTTGCAGTAGCTAATGTAGAATACCGTTTGGTTGATGTTGCACCGGCTCCTGCAGCAATTGAGGATGTGAGATGCGCTTTAATTTACCTCTTCCGACATGCAAAGGATTTAAATATTGATACGAACAAGATAATTATCATGGGTGGTTCAGCCGGAGGTCATCTAGCACTAATGGCTGGTTTATTAGGAAATGATAAAAGATTCGATTCAAACTGTAAATATGAACAAGAAATAAAGGTAGCCGCAATAATAGATAAATATGGATTATCAGACTTAAGCAGCTTACTTCAGGGAAGTTCTGTGAAAAACTGGCTGGGTGAGGGGTATGAGGATGAGGAATTTGTAAGATCGGTTTCGCCCTTCTATTTTGTATCTGAAAATAGTCCTCCGGTATTTATTGTTCATGGGAATGCCGATCCTGTGGTTCCTTATGATCAATCGGTACAGCTTTTTGAAAAATTAAAAGCAAATAAAATAAAAACGGAAATGCTTACCATTGAAGGTGGAAAACATGGCAAGTTTTTACCGGAAGAAGATTCTCTATTTTATGATAAGGTATGGAAATTTTTGGATGAATTGAATTTGACAAAACAATAGCTTTGAAGAGAATTATTTTTTTATTATCTATCCGATTCCCAATTTTTCCAGAGCCTTTTTAGGTTGAACGGAAATTTTGAAATTAAAGAATGACAATTCTAAGGGTTTAATCTTAAGGTTTTTATCTAGCGTAAATTTTGTCAGGGAAAAAGTAAACCCTCTTTAATACCTCTTACTTTTAAAATATTGCTTGAGCAATTTTCTTAATATTATCTGAAATACCAATGGTATAATAGTGAATAGCAGGAACAAAAGATTCTTTCAATTCCTTCGATTGCATAATTGCCCATTCCACTCCGGCCTGCTTTGCATCTGCATCGGTTTTACACTTTTGAACGGCATTTACTAAATCGTCAGGGATTTCAATATGAAATATTCTGGGAAGCATTTCAATGTCTTTCAGAGTGGTAATGGGTTTTAATCCGGGTATAATAGGAACCTTAATTCCTTCTGCCCGACATCTGTCTCTGAATTCAAAAAACCGGGTATTATTGAAAAACATCTGAGTAACTACATAGTCAGCTCCGGCCTCAACCTTTGCTTTTAAAAATTGAATATCCTTGTCCATATTGGGAGCTTCGTAGTGTTTTTCGGGGTAACCGGCCACACCTACAGAAAAATTTGTCGGACTTGGATTCTTAATTTCTCTGTCGATATAAATGCCCTTATTTAAATTAACTATTTGCTCCACAAGCGAAAGTGTGTGCTCGTGTCCTCCATTTTCAGGAATAAAAAAGCGCTGTCCTTTTTGAGGATCACCTCTTAAAACCAGAAGGTTGTTCATCCCCAGAAAATTAAGATCAATAAGTACATCTTCGGTTTCTTCTTTGGTGAACCCCCCACAGATCATGTGAGGAACAACCGTAATATTATATTTATACTGAATGGCTGCTGAAAGTGCAACCGTTCCAGGTCTTTTTCTGATAATTTTTCTCTCCATCAACCCATTATCCAGTTTCCGGTATTCAGATTCCTGCTGATGGTAGGTTATGTTGATATTCAGTGGGTTAAACTCAATAAGCGGATCAATACTTCTGTAAATATCTTCAATTTTTTTTCCTTTTAATGGGGGAAGAAGTTCAAAAGAGAAATATGTTTCTTTTGTATTACTTAATTTTTCAGCAACATTCATATTTTTAGGTTGTGTAATTCAGGTTCGAAGCTAGTAATTTTTCAATTTTATCTGGTGTGGTTCCCTTTCTTTTTGCATAATCAATAACCTGATCTTTACTGATTTTTCCCACGAAGAAATATCTCGACTCAGGGTGTGCAAATATTAATCCGCTTACCGATGCAGCAGGAAACATACTGTGACTCTCTGTAAGAACTATACCGGTCTTTTTATCTTTGTCGAGCAAATTGAAAAGAATCTCTTTTTCAGAATGATCGGGACAGGCAGGATAACCGTGGGCCGGACGAATGCCTTTATATTCTTCCAGTAATAGTTGATCGAGAGATAAGTTCTCATCTTTCATATAGCCCCACAATTCCTTACGTACTTTTTCATGGAGCAACTCAGTGAATGCCTCAGCAAGTCTGTCGGCCAGTGATTTCAGCATGATGCTGCTGTAATCATCGTTTGCATCCTCAAACTCCTTTATTTTCTTTTCAATTCCAAGTCCGGTAGTATTCGCAAAGGCTCCAATATAATCTATTCTGCCACTGTCTTTTGGGGCGATAAAATCTGACAAACAGTAATTAGGTGTATTGCCTTCCTTTTTGGTCTGATTCCGGAGATTTGTAAAACGGGCAATCACTTCTTTTCGGGTCTCATCTTTATAGACTTCAATATCATCACCAACTGAATTGGCAGGGTAAATTCCAATAACGGCATTGGCGGTTAGCCATTTTTCTTTAATAATAAGGTCCAACATTGCGTTGGCATCTGCAAAAAGTTTAGTGGCCTCTTCACCCTGCTGTGGATCTTTTAGGATATCGGGAAATTTGCCCCTCAATTGCCAAACAACAAAGAAGAAAACCCAAGAAATGTAATTCCTTAATTCTTCCAGGGGAAAATCCATAAGATATTTCTGTCCTATAAAATTGGGCTTAGAAATCGGAGTAACAGACCAATCGGAGTTGAATTTATTTTTTCTGGCATCTTCCAGATTAAGATAGTCCATTTGTGATTTAGCGCTGCTGTATTTTTGTCTAAGTTCCTCGTAATCAGAACGAATATCGGTAACAAATTTAGTATAACTTTCCTTCTTAAGTAACTGACTTACCACACCAACGCTACGTGATGCATCTTTCACATGAATTACAGGTGAATGGTACGAAGGTTCAATTTTAACAGCAGTGTGAATTTTAGAAGTGGTGGCACCACCAATCAATAATGGCAATTTCATCCCTCTTCTTTCCATTTCTTTTGCAATCGATACCATTTCTTCCAATGAGGGAGTTATAAGTCCACTTAAGCCGATAATATCCACATTCTCTTCAACGGCGGTTCTGAGAATCCTTTCGGTCGGAACCATTACACCCAAATCTATAATTTCATAATTATTGCATCCAAGCACTACTGAAACAATGTTTTTGCCAATATCATGAACATCACCTTTAACCGTAGCCAGTAAAATCTTTCCGGCTGAACTGCTTTCCTGTCCAGGGGTTTTTTCCATTTCAATAAAAGGAAGAAGGACAGCCACAGCTTTCTTCATTACTCTGGCACTTTTTACCACCTGAGGAAGAAACATTTTTCCTTCACCAAACAACTCTCCAACAACGTTCATTCCAGCCATTAGCGGACCTTCAATTACTTTTAGACCCAGTCCGTATTTATCGTGTGCCTCCAAAGCATCTGCTTCAACATATTCTGTAATGCCTCTTACCAGTGCGTACCTTAGCCTTTCATCAATGTCTTTTTCCCGCCATTCCAGAATTTTCTCATCTTTTTTATGATCACCCTTAAGGCTTTCTGCAAAACTGATAAGTTTTTCAGTAGCATCGCCGGATTTGTTTAAAACAACATTTTCAATAATCGTGAGCAGATCTGCAGGAATTTCATCATAAACCTGAAGCATGGATGGATTTACAATTCCCATATCCAATCCGGCTTTTATGGCGTGATAAAGAAATACAGAATGCATAGCTTCTCTTACGGTATCATTCCCTCTGAATGAGAAAGAAAGATTGCTAATTCCCCCGCTAATTTTAGCATAAGGGAGGCTAGCTTTAATCCATTTAATCGTTTCGATAAAATCGACTGCGTAATTACTATGCTCCTCAATTCCTGTGGCAATGGCAAGTACATTCGGATCGAAAATAATGTCTTCAGGCTTAAACTTTACTTCCTTCGTAAGAATATCGTATGCTCTTTTGCAAATAATTTTGCGGCGTTCGAGACTATCGGCCTGACCCTGCTCATCAAAGGCCATAACAACAACTGCGGCTCCGTATTGTTTGATTTTCTTTGCTTGTGCAATGAATTTATCCGGACCTTCTTTGAGGCTGATGGAATTCACAATTGCCTTTCCCTGCAGACATTTTAATCCTGCTTCAATTACCGACCACTTAGACGAATCGACCATTACCGGCACTCTGGCAACATCAGGCTCTGCCATAAGCATGTGAAGAAATTTAACCATTTCGACCTCAGCATCGAGCATGGCATCGTCCATGCATACGTCTAAAATCTGTGCGCCGCCTTCAACTTGTTCCTTTGCAATATCGAGTGCTTCTTCGTATTTCTTTTCACTAATTAGGCGAGCAAATTTCTTTGATCCGGCAACATTGGTTCTTTCACCAATATTAATAAAATTGCTTCCCTCAAAAACGGTGAGGGCCTCCAGACCTGAAAGCCGAAGTTTGACTTCCTGTTTGGGTGGTTTTCGGGCCGACTTTTTTGCTGCAGCTTCAGCAAATTTCTTAATATGTTCGGGGGTGGTTCCGCAACAACCGCCCACAATATTTACGAATCCGGAATCGACAAAATCGGCGATATGAAGCCCCATTTTTTCCGGACTTTCATCATATTCACCAAACTGATTAGGCAATCCTGCATTTGGGTAGGCACTAACCAGAGTTGAGCACTTTTCGGAGAGTTCTTTCAGATAAGGCCTCATTTCTGTGGCACCAAGGGAGCAATTCAAGCCAAGACTTAAAAGCTCAATATGAGAGACTGAATTAATAAAGGCCTCCAGATTCTGTCCGGAAAGTGTGCGTCCGCTGGCATCAGTAATCGTTCCTGAAATCATTACCGGAACCTTTACATTTTTCTCGGTCATTAATTTTTCAACGGCAAAAATAGCCGCTTTGGCATTCAGAGTATCGAAAATGGTTTCAATAATAAAAATGTCTACACCGCCTACAAGAAGGGCAGAGGCTTGTTCATAATATATATCCACGAGTAAATCAAAATCTACGGCTCTGTATCCCGGGTCGTTCACATCAGGCGACATGGAAGCAGTTTTATTAGTAGGTCCGATGGAACCAGCCACAAATCTTGGTTTGTCAGGATTAATCCGGCTGTACTCTGCGGCCAGATCAACGGCAATTTTTGCAGAAGCCAGATTCAATTCTTTTACGAGATCTTCCAAACTATAATCGGCTTGTGAAATCCGATTCGCATTGAAAGTATTGGTTTCGATTATATCTGCACCGGCATCAAGAAATTCTTTGTGGATTCCACGAATGATTTGAGGCTGTGTGATCGAAAGAAGGTCATTATTACCCTGTAAATCAGCTTGAAAATCCTTAAATCTCTCTCCCCGATAATCCTCCTCTGTCAACTTATAACGTTGAATCATCGTCCCCATAGCACCGTCAAGAACCAACACGCGTTCTTCTAAAGCCTTGTATAATAGTTCTTTTCGTAACATTTTCTTTTTCTGCAATTAAGTAATATTCAATTTAACAAGCCAGAAGGGCTACCACATGTGCCTTGCGCAACGTACAAAATTAAGCTTATTACTTTAATTGACAAGCGAAGAGTCATAAGTATCATTCTATATTGGATGTCATCCTTCGGCAAGCTCAGTAACCATCCTTCGGCAAGCTCAGGAACCATCCTTCGGCAAGCTCAGGAACCATCCTTCGGCAAGCTCAGGAACCGCCACACCACTATTCCCAAATAAAATTCAATACTATCCCCCTGACTCTCCTTTTTTTCACTATTTTAGAGGCCAAATTTAAATATAGATTATGACTAAATTAAAATCTGCTTTAGCTGAATCTCCGTTATTGAGGTGGGGTATAATGGGAATAGTAAGTCTTGTAATGGGCGCTAATTATTATTTTTTCGATGCCTTTTCTCCCATTCAGTCGGTTTTAGAAGTAAAACTTGGTTGGGAGACATTGGATTACGGAATAATGCAGTCGTTCTATTCTTTTACAAACACTTTCCTCTTAATGGCTGTAGTTGGTGGGATTATCCTTGATCGCTGGGGTGTAAGGCTAACAGGTATTATTTTTGTTTCTTTTATGACTATTGGTGGAATTATCATCGCCTATGGGGTAAGTGATCAATTTCTTAACGGTGGTTTTGGACATAAATTTCTTGGTTCTTTCTGGCCTGATTCCAATCCTGAATTAAAAATAATGTCGTTGGGCTTTTTAATGTTTGGACTTGGAGCAGAGACCAGCATAGTTGTTATTAATAAGATTCTTGTTAAATGGTTTAAGGGCAAAGAGATTGCATTAGCCTTTGCGATTAATTTAGCTATAGCCCGTATTGGAAGTTTTCTTGCTTTCAGAGTACAAACAAGAATAGCAGGTCCGGGAGCAGAAAACTGGCAGCAAGCGGTTTGGTTCGCATCTTTTCTTCTTGTTTTAGCACTGTTTTTCTTTTTGGCTTATGTAATGTTAGATGTCAAAATAAGTACAAAAGAATCCTATAAAGCAGAAAGCAATTCTGAAGAAGATTTTAGATGGAAAGATCTTTTCGGTTTATTCACCAACAGAGCATTTATTCTTATTGCATTATTATGCCTGACTTTTTATGCTGCTGTATTTCCATTTGTAAAATATTCCTCTGACTTTTTTGTCAATAAATGGGGACTTTCTATTGAGCAAAGTGGGGATATTACTTCCTGGCTTTTTATTGGAACTATTATATTTACGCCTATATTCGGAGCTTTAGTAGACAAAAAGGGTTTAAGTGCAACTCTTATGATATACGGATCTTTGCTTTTATTACTTGTGCATTTAACTTTTGCATTTACCAGTCTGAATCCAATTTTCCCAATAATTGTTCTTGGCATTTCCTTTTCCCTCGTACCAGCTGCTATGTGGCCGGCAGTTGCAAAAATTGTTAAAGAGTCGAATATTGGTACCGCATATGGCACAATGTTTTCAATTCAGAATTTAGGTCTATGGGGATTCCCATTAATTGCAGGATCTATTGTCTCAAAAACTCCAAAAATGCTAAATGCATCAGGCGAAATGGTTAAAGACTATACCTGGACAATGCTTATGTTTGCCTTATTAGGGATTCTGGGTTTTGTTTTTGCATTATTACTAAAACGAGAGGATAAGAAGAAAAATCTGGCTCTTGATCGACCTTCAAGCGAGATTAACCCTGATATTGTTTAACATCTGATTACTTCTTTATCAATTCAGAACTAAATAAAATCTGAATTGACCGTAAAATTATGTGGAAGGTTTATCTTCTGCCTAATTGGAGCGGCTATAAAAATTAACCTGAGGATGTTTTTGTAACTATTCGTTCTTAAGTGTCATATCGAGTATTCCACCCTTAATGATCCAGCACTCATAGTCGCATACGTCGGTGGTTCTTGATGTTTTTAACTTGTCGCCATCGACCACTACTATGGTTTGAGTCCCTTTTTTATAGAAGGCTTTAACCGAATAGTATTCGTCAACTTTGGAGTAAAGTTCCAGTTTTTCAGTATATGCTGTATCTATATAATCAATTTTATTATCCTCAATATCACCAATATAAAGGATGTATGGAACGAAAGCATTTTCCTCATTAATGGTAAAGCTCATAATCAGATTAGCCGAATCAGGCTCAGGATAATAGCACTCGTCGCAATTAACATTAAAGACAAAAACTTGTTGTTCACACGAAAAAGTTGCTGTCAGTATGGCAATGATTATTGATATTTTTAAGTAGATCTTCATTTTAATAAACTAATAAGTTAACCAGGGAATATCTTTCTCGACCAGTTTCTTTCTGGAGGTATTAATGTTAAAACCTATACTGAGATTAAATTTGCCCTTACTTGCATCGGGGATTCCAAAATCCATATATTCGTATGCTGCTTTTAGTGTTATATATTTTGACATATAATACCACCCGACAATTGGTGAAGCTACAAATAAAGCTTCAGGTTTTACATTGCTGCCGCGATAGTTGCCGAAAGTATAATAGAGATTTACTCCAATAAGTGGTCCGAAATGTGAATCCTTTTGCTCCAGGAGTGGAAAGCGTTTTTCAAGTCCCGTATGGAATGCAAATCTCCTCTCCCAAAATTGGTATATGGTGTCATTTACTGCTTCTGTTTTCATTCGAATAGCTGCAGGTCTGTAATTAAAACCGGCATTTATGCCTGTGTTGTACTTATTGTCGAGATAATCAGCATTAAAATTATTCATGAATTCATTTGGACTGAATAAAATGCCTGTACCAACAGAAAGCTTATTAAAATACGGCAAAAAGCTGGATTTAGCGCCTTCAGTAATCAGAAGTTCCGTAATTTCCTCATCTTTAACATCTTTGGAGAGTTCAATCAGATTTTTACTTCTGCTAATTTTGTGATTAACATCAGCTCCGGCATTTACAAGTTTTTCAACTACTTCATAATTTTCATTTTTAATGGCGAAGCTGAGTGCGGTCATCCCTCCATTATTTACTAAATTGATATTTGCTCCTAATGCAAGCAGCAATTCAACAATTGAAATATTGTTTCTCTGGGCAGCTACCATTATTGCAGAATAGCCTTGCTTATCTGTGGTATTTATATCTACACCATTGCTTAATAATAGATCCACAGTCTCAAGGCAATTATTATATGCTGCAGTAATCAGAGGAATATTTCCGTATTTATCTTCCTGGTTAAAATCTGCACCAAAAAATATGAGCATCTCAACCAAATCAAGATAATTGTATGCAGCAGCATAATGGAAAGCTGTGGCTCCGTCCTTATCTGTCAGATCCAGTTTTGCACCGTTTGTAATCAGATATTCAGCAATTTCAAAATTATTGATTCTGCATGCACTGATTAATGCTGTTACACCATTATAGGGTTTGAGATTTGGATCTGCATTGTTCTTAAGAAGAAGCCTTACCATATCAATATCGCCATTTTCAGTGGCATACATCAATGAAGATATACCGTCAACGGTAACGGAATTTATATCAGCCTTTCTTTCCAACAAAGAGTTTACATTATTTATATGACCCTTGGAGGCAGACATTATCAGATTGAAATCATTGTCGAATGGAATGAAATAACTGGTGTCGTTGTATTGCTTTTCCGTTTGGCTAAAGGCAGAAATATAAACAAAGCTTAAAATCAATATGTGAATCAGTCTTTTTCTCATCAGGGATCAAATATGGGATAAAATTAAATAAAGCTGTGATTTGCCTCAAAAAACATTTCTTTTTTTACGAACAATTTTTAATTAATACATGATTATTTTTTATGATGCGTTAAATAAAGAAAGTATGCTTCAAAAATAAAAGATTTAAGCAGATTATTAAACACTTCCGGCACAAAAACTCAAATGCATTGTAAATATAGATAATTGTTTAAAATGTTTAAAGTCATTTCTGAGTTTGATTTGATTATTAACTTTTATTGTTCATATGTTAAGGCAAAGAATTAGCTTCAGCTATTGAAATTTTTTATCTTTGTTGTATAGCGTGATAAATAATATTTTATGAAAAAAGTATGGCTTCAGGTTTTCTGGTTTAAGATTTTAATTATTTTTTCTTTTGCCATTAATGCACAAACCTTACCGGAGTTTTGGTTGGGGAATGGTTTTAGCAGCGGACAAACAATTATTACAAATTCGGGATTATTTCTGGATGATGGCGGCTACGGTCTCTATCATGCCGGTCAAAACTGGAATGTAAGGTTTTGTTCCCAGAACGGTAATCCAATTACTGTCGATTTTACAGGCTTCAAAACAGATTATCGGGGTACTTTCCCACCACCTTATGGGTCAACAGAATATTTGAGTTATGACTACCTGAGAGCCCGGACTTACACTTCCGATGATGTTGTGGCTTACAATGATGATACTCCACAATTTAGTTTTACAGCTCCTGATGGTTGTATTCGTTTTGACTTTGTTTCGAACATAGCCTCCTTGCTCGACTCCGGTTGGGTAGCAGAAATTTCTGCCATTCCTCCACCGGTAAACAATGATCCCTGTACAGCCTCTCCAGTTCCTGTTGGAAATGTTTGCAGTCCTGTATTTTATTCGAATAAGGGAGCTTATAATACCACAAACCTTGGTAGTCCTGCTTGTCACGAATATCTGGGTGGCGATGTTTGGTTTCGTACCGTAGTTCCACAGACAGGGAATTTAAAGATAGAAACAGTAGCTGGCTCTCTTAATTATGCAATAATGGCATTATATACTGGAAGTTGTGCAACATTAACTCCGCTGGCAGTTTTACCTTGTGTCGATAATCCCGGAACCATGCCTTATGCAATACTTAGTGGCAGAACCCCGGGTGAAACTATCTATGTCAGGATTTTTGGAGATCAGGCAAAAAGCGGAACTTTTGGAATTTGTGCTACTGACCCAAGTACCGAGATAAGCGGTTATAAAGGCCCGGGTGGGGTTGGTGACAGTATCTCAAATGTTTTATGGCTTAAAGCTGATCATGGGGTCCTGGATAACTCTGATGCTGTTGCCGGAAATGCAATTGCAGTAAAGTCATGGCTTGATGCAAGTGGAAATAATAATAATCTGCTACAAAGCATTCCCGGAAGTCAGCCCGTCTTTTTTAATTCAGCAATAAATACAAGGCCCGCACTGAAGTTTGATGGTTTTGACGATAAGTTTCTGGTTCAGCTAGGAGCCCTTTCAGCACCCCTGACCTTCTTTGCAATAAATGATTTTAATTCTTCCAATGAACAGACTGTTTTATGCCTGGGTGATGTAAATAACGATAATACTTTAAGTATCAGCAGAGAAACTGATAATCGTTACTTTACTTTTTCAGAATCCTCAAAATATTATGGACCAATACTTCCTTCTTCTGCTAATTTGCTTAGTGTTTTTCACCAGTTGATTTCTCCTCCATATCATAATGTAAGCCTAAATGGTACTATTGAGACTGTTTCCGATTACCCTTCACCAATAGTTACAGACGGGAGCCTTCACCTGGGCTCATCTTTTCCTGCCAACAATTTTTTCGATGGAAATTTATCGGAAGTAATATTATATACTAAAAAACTAAATCTTGCTCAGGAAATTATTGTAAATAATTATCTGTCAGCAAAATATTCTATAGCATTAAGCTCAAACGACAAATACAATTATGAAGTAAATCATCCCTGGGATGTTGCTGGAATAGGACGGGAAAATAACCTCAATATGCATACTAAGGCAATGTCAGCCGGAATTATAAGTATTGGTGGAGCCGACGATCTCGAAGACGGAGAATACCTTTTGTTTGGTCATGATAATGCTGATGCCGCTACCTGGGTTAGCACAGAAACCCCCAATGCTGATATTAATCTTGTTAGGATAGCCAGGGAATGGAGAGTTTGTATCACCGGTGGTATTGGGGATGGTACGGGTTCGGTAAACATAAGTATTGATCCCGCTGCACTGCCAATATTAACTGCTGGGTTTATTTCGTATAATGTTTTGGTTGATTCTGATGGTGACTTTAGCTCAGGAGCCGTCGATTATGGACTTATAAACTCAGGTACTGAATTTGTTGCAAATAATGTAAGCCTCAATGATGGCGATTTTCTTACAATCACTGCGGTTCAACCAAGTATTAGTTTTACCATTACTGAAAGTGAAGGCCTCGAATCTGTTGTCCATCCGATAATTGAAGTGAACCTGAATTATGCTTTATCTGAAAATTCAAGTGTTGAATATCGGATCAGCTCCGGTACGGCAACAGGTGGTGGAGTTGATTACAATCTTAATCAGGACCAACTTAATTTTGCTGCAGGAATTAAAACAATGGAAATTGTGCCTTTAATTATTGATGACGAAAGTGTTGAAATTCCGGATGAGAATTTTGTTATAGAATTGTTTAATCCATCAGCAGGAATAAGTCTAGGTTCGAATGTCTTTCATACTTATACCATCAATGACAATGATCTCGAAATATCGGTTGCTGCTTCAGATACAATTATAGGAGAGTGTTCGGAATCCTTTTCAATTTTAACAGCCAACGCACTTGGTCAAGCTCCTTTTAGCTTCAGCTGGGCTCCAACAGATGGATTATCAAGTCCCAATAACCCAACAACCAATGCAAATCCCTCCTCAACTACTACCTACGTTGTAAGTGTAAGCGATGCTTTAGGAAATATAAGTCAAGACTCTGTAACAATTGAAGTTGTAGCATCTCCAACAAAACCGGTCATTACTAATTCAGGTGTGCTTGAATTTTGTACTGGTGATAGTGTGATTCTTAGTACGACCCCAATGGACAGCTATTTATGGAGCAACGGTAGCAATCTCCAAAATCTGTCTGTTTTTGCTAGTGGTAACTTTACAGTAATTGTTGAGGATGTCTTCGGTTGTCCAAGCGAAGAAAGCGACACTACAAAAGTTATAGTGAATTCTTTACCAATAGTAACAGTCACCGATCCCGCCTCCGTTTGCTCACCGGCTACAGTTGATCTTACCGATGTTGCTATTACCTCTGGTTCCGATGCCGGACTAACATTCAGCTATTGGACAGATGCTTCAGCTACGGTATTATATGGCACACCTGGTGTAGCCACAAATGGTAGTTATTATATTAAAGGAAGCAACCCTCTTACAGGTTGTGAGACTATCTCACCGGCGGTGACGGTTACTGTTAATCCATTACCTGCAGTTGCAGTTACTGATCCTGCAGAAGTTTGCTCCCCGGCTACAGTTGATCTGACCGAAGCTGCAATTACCGCTGGTTCTGATGCAGGACTAACATTCAGTTACTGGACAGATGCTCTGGCCACATTGTCTTATAGCACACCTTCAGCAGCTACAGATGGAAGTTATTATATTAAAGGAACAAACCCACTTACGGGTTGTGAGACTATATCTTCTGTAGTGACGGTTACTGTTAATCCATTACCTGCAGTTGTAGTTACTGATCCTGCAGGTGTTTGTTCGCCCGCAACAGTTGACCTGACCGAAGCTGCAATTACCGCGGGTTCCGATGCAGGACTATCATTCAGTTACTGGACCGATGCTCTGGCCACATTGTCTTATAGCACACCTTCAGCAGCTACAGATGGAAGTTATTATATTAAAGGAACAAACCCACTTACGGGTTGTGAAACTATCTCATCGGCGGTGACAGTTACGGTTAATCCATTACCTGCAGTTGTAGTTACTGATCCAGCAGGAGTTTGCTCGCCGTCAACAGTTGACCTGACCGAAGCAGCAATTACCGCTGGTTCTGATGCAGGACTAACATACAGTTACTGGACAGATGCTCTTGCTACCTCGTCTTATAGCACACCTTCAGCAGCTACAGATGGAAGTTATTATATTAAAGGTACAAACCCACTTACAGGTTGTGAGACTATTTCTACTGTAGTGACAGTTACGGTTAATCCATTACCTGCAGTTGTTGTTAATGATCCTGCTGGTGTTTGTTCACCGGCTACAGTCGATCTTACCTCTGCTGCAATTACCGCTGGTTCTGATGCAGGACTAGCATTCAGCTACTGGACAGATGCTCTTGCTACCTCGGCTTATAGCACACCTTCAGCAGCTACAGATGGAAGTTATTATATTAAAGGAACGAATTCTTTGACAGGATGCGAGACAATTTCCCCTGCATTAACCGCAAGTGTTAACCCTGTACCTGAAAAACCAATAATTGATCCTGCGGGTCCCCATTATCTGATAACCGGCGATAGTATTCTTTTAAGCGCAGTTGGGGTGGGAGATGCTTATCTTTGGTCGAATGGAGCCATAACGCCTTCAGTTTATATTAAAGAATCGGGGAATTATACCATAACATTGTCGAACGTATTCAATTGTTACAGTCTGCCTTCAGATGAAGTTCAGGTAACTGTATCAGATTTTCTTCAAGCACCGGTTATTACTGCAAATGGTGCCACACAATTCTGTGAAGGTGAAAGTGTTGAACTTTCAACAGTTAGTGCAGCTGAATATTTATGGTCGAATGGAGAAAGCACACAAAGCATAATTGTTAGTGATGCTGGATCCTATACAGTTGTTATTACCGACGCATTGGGAAGAAAAAGCTTGCCTTCAGATCCGGCTGAGATAACTGTCTTTATGAACCCTACGGCTGGTTATACGACAGAAGATGTCAGCTGTTTTGGTTTCGGTGATGGCTCAATTAATGTTGACATAACTTCCGGAGCTCTGCCAGTATCAGTCCAATGGGATGGAGGCGAATCAGGAACAGAACTAAACATGCTGTCTGCCGGAACTTATATGGGAACCATAAAGGATAATAATGATTGCGAAACACCAATATCAGTTATAATTTCTGAGCCTGATCAAATGGTCGCGAATGCAATTCTTAATCTGCCGTATTGTCCGGATGCCAATGATGGAAATATAAGTATGGAAATTTCCGGAGGAACGCCACCTTATTTATTCAGCTGGGAAAGTGGCGAAATGGGAGCTGTCCTGTATAATCTGGCTCCGGGAGATTACAGCGTGTCTGTTAGTGATTTGAATAATTGCGTGGAGGAATTTCCCATTAGCCTGGATTATGAAAATACGGTCTGTTTTATGATACCCGACATTATCACACCAAATAATGATGGTAAAAACGATGATTGGGTAATAGACGGATTAAACTACTATCCTGATTGCAGCGTTGAAATATATGACCGATGGGGGAAAAGAGTATTCTACTCAAAAGGTTATGAAAACAATTGGAATGGAAACTTTGAAGGCAAAGAACTTCCCATGGAGTCATATCATTATATAATTGATCTTAAAAACGGATCACCTGTTATTATTGGAAATATTACCATAGTCAGATAATTATGAACATCATTAAAAATATATTTATTGCATCCCTGTTTTTGTTAAGCGGGAGCATCATTTATGCTCAGCAAGTACCAGTATTTTCCCAGTATATGGTCAATAAATTTCTTATAAATCCTGCTGTGGTTGGAGGTACCGGTCATACAAGTTTTGATATGGTAGCCAGGCAACAGTATACTGGTTTTTTGAATTCTCCAAGTACTTTTGGTGTAAGTGCCCATTCAAGACTTCTAAATGATAGTTATATTATGCAGAAGCTGAGAATTAGAAAAAACACCAATCAGGCTACTCGTTTTACTAATGTTGGAGTAGGAGGAAGTATTTATTCTGACAGGAATGGAATTATTTCTAAAACAGGTATACAGGGTGCTTATGCTTATCACATAAATTTTAACAATCAGTTTCAGCTTTCTATGGGATTGTCGGCTTCAGTCTTTCAGTATAAGCTGGATGATTCAGATGCAAGTTTAATAAATACAGATGATCCTTTATTATTGGGTGAGAAGAAGCAATTTTGGGTTCCTGATGCCAGTTTTGGTACTTTTATTACTAATAATATTTGGTATGCCGGACTTACAATTACTGATTTGCTCGGTTCCAGCTTAAAACTTGGCAGTGCACCTATTAAAGATAATTTCAGTACTATGAGAAATTATATTCTGATGGGTGGCTACCGTTTCCCTATTAATCAAATCCTTAAATTAGAACCTTCTATATTATTTAAAACCACAACTTTAAGCTCACAGCTGGATATTAATGCAAAATTATCTGTGATGAATTCATACTGGTTGGGATTCTCATATAGATCGGATAATACATTTGTAAGCATGTTGGGAGTTGAGGTTGATATATTTCATTTCGCCTATGCTTATGATGCTTCATTTGGATCGGTAAGAAATTATGCGTCAGGATCGCATGAGTTGATCATGGGGGTGAAAATCGGGGACAACAGTACCAGAAGATTCCGTTGGTTAAGGAAAGATGAAATGGAATTTAATTTATAAACAGGAATCAGGCTCCCAGTTCCAGTTGATTTTTAACCAATTCATAGTATTTGCCTTTGAGAGCAGATAATTGTGAATGCGTTCCTTTTTCAACTATTTTACCCTTATCCAAAACTACAATTTGATCTGCGTCCTTAACTGTACTAAGCCGGTGAGCAACAATAATAACCGTTTTTCCTTTGTAGAAATCTTTTAGATTTTCAAGTATCAATTTTTCATTATTTGCATCAAGGGAGCTGGTTGCTTCGTCAATAAAAAGGTATTCAGGATTCTTATATATTGCTCTGGCTATAAGTATACGTTGTTTTTCACCTCCACTAATATTTTGTCCTTCCTGTCCGACTTTGGTATTAAAACCCAGAGGCAGATTTTCAATAAAAGAATTTAAATTAGCTAATTTTGAGGCATTCATAAGACTTTCCATATCTATTTCATCTTTCCCTAAAGCAATGTTATTTGCAATGGTATCAGAAAAAAGATAACCGTTTTGAAGAACAACTCCACATTTATTTCTCCATTCTGAAGGATTAATTGTATTCAGATTTTGATCTCCCACTCTGATTTCGCCCTTCATAATCTTATAATAGGCCAATAAAAGCTTTACAAGAGTGGTCTTCCCGCTACCGCTTACCCCCACAATGGCAGTAACGGATCCTTTAGGAAACTCAAGATTAAAATCAGAAAGCACTTCTCTTTGGTTATTACTCTCGTAAGAGAAATTTAGATTTTGGACGCTGATATTACCCAGACTCAGAATTCTGCTATGCTGAGAAGAGATTTCCTCTTCCTCCTTATTGTCATGTATTTCACTAAGTCTTTCCAGACTAATTTTAGCGTCCTGAGTCGCTCGTATAAAGAATACCATTCTTTCAATTGGAGCATTTAACTGTCCCAGAATATAGGAAACTGCCAACATCATACCTAATGTCATGGTTCCGTTAACCACAGCACTTGCGGCTAAAAATGTAATCAGTATATTTTTAATCTCATTTATTAATACGGCACCAGCTTGTTGGTATTGATTGAGGGATAGTGATTTTACATTAATTTTAAACAAGGATGATTGTACTTCTTCCCATTCCCATCTTTGGTGTCTTTCGGCATTATTTATTTTTATTTCTTCAATACCGTTAATTATTTGTATAAGTTTCCCCTGATTTTCAGACTGTTTAATGAATTTTCTGTTGTCAAGATTTCTCCGCTTGTTCATAAAGAATAATACCCACATGAAATATAATACCGAGCCCAACAGGAATAAAACCAGTATCTTTATACTATAGATACCCAAAACGATACCAAAAATAAACAGCGAAAATAATGAGAATAAGATATCTAAGGAGGAATTGGTAAGGAAGGATTCAATTCTTTTATGATCTCCAATTCTTTGCAAAAGGTCTCCAATTTGTTTTGAGTCGAAAAAGCTTATTGGGAGCTTCATAAGTTTAATGAGAAAATCAGAGATCAGGGAGATATTGACACGGGTGCTCAGATGCAGGAGTATCCAACCCCGTATAAATTCAACCGATTGTCTGCTCAGTGTGAGTATCAATTGGGCAATTAAAATTAGAACAATGAATGATTGATCTTTATTATTAATACCGTAATCGACAATTGCCTGAGTTAGAAAAGGAAATATTAACTGGAGCATACTGGCTATGAGGACACCTAATACCAGTTGCCAGATGAATTTCTTATAAGGTTTAATATATTTTGTAAGGAATCCGAAACTCGAGCGACTCAAAACTTCACCTTCTTCCAAATAGAATTCGGGCTTTGGCTCAAGTAAGAGGGCTAATCCTTTTTCGGTTCCTTCACTTTTAGTACTCAACCAACCAGCTTTAAACTCATTATAGTTGTATTTAACCAATCCAAAAGCGGGATCGGATACGTAAATTTTATTTTTCCTGATTTTATAGACTACGACAAAATGTTCTTGTTTCCAATGTACAATGACTGGCAGTGGAGCCTCTTTTTTTAACTGGTCAAAATTCAGAGAAACTCCCATGGTGCGCATACCGATCGATTCAGCAGCATCACTTATACCTAATAAGGAAACCCCTTCGCGACTAATAGAACTTTTCTCCCTCAGGGTTTGGAGACTATAGTTTTTTCCGTAATGCTTTGCGACCATGCGCAGGCAGGTAGGCCCGCAATCCATCGCATCATGTTGTTTATAAAAAGGAAAAGAAGCCATAAAATGATGTATTTTCGGCTAAATTTACTAATAATAATTTCTTTTTATAAAATTACTTATCAGCAATTAGTATTAAAAGTTCACAAGCTTTTTCCTTATACACGCTGCTTCCATCGCATAAAATGGTAAGATTTTCAATAGCAGCGTCAATTTCTGACACCTTTAAATTTATAAGTGCAATATACCAACGAGCCAGATCAGAAACTTCAGAATTAGCAAATTCCATAATCTCATTAAGATGAGAAAGTGCAAGCTTTTCATCTCCGTTTTTAATCAGTAATACTGACAAATAAACGAGGCTAATATCGTCGTATGTACCGCTTCTTACGATGTTCGAAAATTTTTCATTGATAATATCTGAGTTAAAGGAGGCAAGTTGGGAATAGCTTAAGCTTTCATTTCCAATAAAATGGATGCTATCAGAACTGAAATCATTATCTGGCTCAAAAAACTGTGCGTAAAGATTTAGGTATTTCTTCTGATTCTTATTTTGAAGAAATCGATTGGCGAACCCAAAACCGATAATAATAAGTAAAGCCAGGGCTGCCGCAAGATTCAATAGTAGTTGATTGGATATTTTCCGCTTCTTTCTTTCTGGGGCAGACAAGCTGGCGAGTATATCCTTGAATTCTTTTTCACTTTTGCTGTGATAGGGATAGTTTTTAAAATAAACCTGAATGTCATGTTCAACCTCCTTATTCAGGTTCTTTTCCTTCGCGTAATATTCACTCAGCTTAGCCTCCAAAAATTTCCGTTGACTAAGATACTCCTTAATTTCAGGATTATTTTTTATCTCTTTAATGAATTTCTTCCTTTCTTTTCGGGAAAGTAATCCATCAAAGTATTTATCTGCTTCGGTTTTTAAGTCCATTTCTAATATCAATATATCTGGGGTCGTTTATTATTCGCTTAACCAAACTTTGTTTGCATCTGTATTTCCGGTCAATTGTATAATGGGTATTTTTGTATTCCATTGCCTCCATTATTTCATCAATGCTACAATTCTCAAAATGTAGTCTCAGTATTTTCTGACAATCCGGGCTCAAATCCTTAATATGATCATCAAATACTTCATACATTTCATTTTTGTATTCTGATGCATCCTCAGGTTCGCTTACTTTCTCATAATTCCTTATGGAATTAGTTAATGCCCGGTCACCATACTTTAATTCCTGAAGCCACAGGTTGCGACAAACAGAATACATATATGTGGTAAACTTGCAATGAAGAGATAAACCTTCATTGTCTATTTTCCTGTAAACTACAATCATAGCATCCTGAAACACATCTTTTGCATGGGTTAAACTGCCACCTGAATTAATAATCATATTTTCAATTACCGGCAGGGTTTCAGCATAAATATAATTCAAAACATTATGATCATGAGATCTGATTCCATCAAGGATTTCCTGGTCCTTGTAACTTTTCATTTAGACATTCATTTTAGGATCAAAATTAAAGTTACTATTTTTTATTATCTTGTTAAAATAAATATAGAGTGAAAAAAGCACTTTAGGAAATTAATTATCAACAGATTGTATAACTAGTATCTTTAATATTCGAATTGTTAATAACTTAGATTAACTCAATGAAGGATGCATTTGGGGGAGCAAAGAAACTTATAGCCTACGGTGCCGGCATGGCTGGCTGGTCCACATTAATTAATACGATAAGCGTAATGCTTATTTATTTTTATATTCCGCCTGTAAATTCCGGATTACCTCCTTTAATTCCTCAGATTAGCGTTTTTGGTTTTTTAACCATATTTTCTCTCATATTAGCATCCGGAAGATTATTTGATGCAATTACAGATCCTCTGATAGCATGGTTTAGTGATAGATTTGTGTCGAGGTGGGGCAGAAGAGTCCCCTTTCTCTTTATTTCAGTAATACCTTCAGGAATATTTAGCATTTTACTTTTTTTCCCTCCTTATAATTATCAGACTTCAGATAACTATATATGGATTTTCCTGATACAATTGGGTCTCTATTTTTTTATGACTGTTTATATTGTGCCCTTTAATGCCTTAATGCCAGAGCTTGCCAGAAATAGTGATGAGAAGATGAGGCTTTCAGTGGTGCTGTCTTTGAGTTTTGTTTTTGGGATAATTATTGCTTCCCAAATACCACTAATGGCAAGTTTATTCGGAAAAATCTTCTTTATTACAGATATTCAGGGGCAATTCAGACTGGCTATTATTGTTATTGTTATAATTGCAATTTTTTTAATGTTCTTACCTTTACTTGTGGTAAATGAAGCACGGTATTGTGATTCAAGACCTGCCAGAATAAACTTGTTTTTGTCATTAAAAACTGCGCTTTCCAATAAGCAATTTATTATTTTTATAATTGCTGATTCATCCTTTTTTATAACTCTAGCCATTATTTCCAGCGGACTTTTGTATTATGTAAAAGTACTATTGGGCTTGGAGGAAAGAGCCGGTTCATTATTTTTGTCAATAATGATTTTCTTGTCACTTGCATTCTATCCATTGGTAGTGAGACTTGTAAAGAAAAATGGGAAAAAGAAACTCATAATCATTTCATTTGTAATTTTTTCGCTATTGTTTTTATCAGTAATTTTTATGGGAAGAATTCCTGTTAATCCGAAGATACTGCTTTATTCTCTTGCCGTTGCCTCTGCCTTTCCTGTAGCTGTCCTTGGAATATTACCATATACAATTATTGCAGAGATTACAGATGAAATATCTGAAAAAACCGGATACAAAATCGAAGGAATGTTTTTCGCCGTCAGGGCGTTTGCAAATAAGGTTGGCCAAACAATGGGTGTTATGATCTTTGCTATTCTAATCCTTTTAGGGAAAGATCCCGGCAATGATTTTGGAATCAGAATTAGCGCGTTGGTTGGAATGGTAATTTGTTTATTCGCCGCCGCTACATTTTACAACTTTCGTGAATAGTATATAAAGAAGAAGTAAAAAGGAGGAGCTTCTATTTGAAAATTAAATGACTTTCAATTGTTTTATTGTTTTTAAGATCACCCGGTGAACCTGAACTTTGCCGGTTGATGTATTTTTGAAAATCTACTTCATATTCAATAAGTTCTTCCAGTTTTCCCTGAAGAATTACTTCACCATTCTTCAAATATATTATTTGATCTGAGCAGGAATAGAAATTGGAATTGTGACTGACGATTACAATTGTTTTTCCTTGCCGCCTTAGTTTAAACATCAAATTGGTGAATTCATCTACAGACCCTGCATCCATTGAAGAAGTTGGTTCGTCGAATAAAAGTACGGAAGGATTCTGATACAGTGCTCTCGCAATCGATATTTTTTGTCTTTCACCTCCCGAGAAATTATCACCGTCTTCTGATACCATAGTATTTAATCTGTCAGGTAAAGCTTCAACTTTTTCCATCAGACCTGCCATTTCTATTGATTTCCATAATTTTTGAATATCCTCCAATTCTGCACCAAGCAATATATTTTCACTTAGGGTACCTGAAAATAATATAGGTTTTTGTGAAACATAAGCAATATTCTTTCTTAGATATTCTGGTGTAAGTGTTCTGTATTCGTTATTATTGAAGTGGATTTCACCATGGTTTGAAAGATTCAGCTTTACTATTAATGTTAGTAATGTTGACTTTCCGGCTCCACTATCGCCGGCGATAATTGTGATTGTATATGGTTTGCATTGAAAACTGATTTTTTTAAGAAGTTCAGGTTGCCCGGGGAATTTGAAACTTACATTATCGAATTTTATTCCTGTTTGATGGGTTTTAATAAATTCGGTATTTACTTTGTTTTCATTGTCCTCCTGTTCGAGATCCATTATCTGAAATAGTCGATCAGAAGCAATTAAAGCGTCCTGCAAACTTCTGTTCGAAAGTATGAGCTTAAATAATGGTGCTGATAAATACCCGAAAAGTGTATAAAAGGACAGTAATTCTCCGGTGCTTAATTTATTTTCAATTACAAATCCGGAACCTATCCATAATATAAGTAGCAATTGAACCAATGCAATAAGTTCTGTAATTGTTCCGGCCACACTATAGCTTTTGTTCACCCTATATCCTGAATTTAAAAGATTAATGCTTTTTCTGTCCAGATTATCCGTAAAATTTCCTTCATTAACAGTGGATTTTATTGGCTCAATCCCTTTGAAGGTTTCCAGCAATGAGGATTCCATGCTTGCATTTTTTTCCATCAATTCCCGTACATGTTTTTTATTAAAACGATTGAAAACAGTGTAGATGAAATAATAAACAGGAATTCCACCAAGAACTATTAGAAACATCGGTAAAGAATAACTTAACATAACCAATAAGGTGAATAAAACAATCAATGCATTTACAACAAGGTCGAGGGCAACATTATTTATAAACGACCTTATTTTTACTGCATCGTTTATTCTTGATATGATCTCGCCCGTTCTCATGGTATTAAAAAATTTGATTGGCAATCGTAAAACATGACGATAATACGCCATAATTAGCTGACTGTCAATCTTTAATCCGGTTCGTAATAAAAGAAGATTTTTTGTGAAACCAATAAATAGCCTGGAAAGTAATAACAAGCCAAAAATTATACTGATAACATTAAGCATCATCAGGTTACCGGAAGGGATTATTTGGTCAATTATTTTTTCAACAAAAATTGATGTTGTAATTCCCAGAGCACTGTAAAGACAAGCCGCTATGAAAGCCTCTGTAAAGCTTGAACGAAAAGGTTTTATCAAATCCAAAAATCGCGAAAGATTTCCTCTTTTATGATTTCCTTCTTTAAATTCAGAGCCTTTTCCCAGAATCAGAGCCACCTCAGTCCAATTGTTCAGGAAGTCCTTAAGAGAAACCTTACTCAATTTCCCTATGGCAGGATCCATAATATGTAATTTGTCTTTATCAATTTTGTAAACGACAACAAAATGAAACCATTTTTTCTGAATATTTAAATGGGCGATGAAGGGAAGAGGCAGTTTATCTATATTCTGTTTATTTACGCGGACTGCTTTTGTATCCAGTCCCAGTTTTTCCGCGGCTTCAATCATGCCTAATAAATTAGTTCCCTTACTATTAGTGCCAGCAAGTGTTCTGATTCTGGTTAATGGATAATTTAGATTGTAAAATCCACAAACCGATGCCAAACATGCTGCACCGCAGTCGGTAAGATCTAATTGCCTGAATTCAATTTTCTTCATATCAGCCTAAACGATTTATTTCAATTGAACAAAGCTCTTTAAGCATAATGAGTTGCATCATATCAGTTAAACTTACTTTTACATCTTTAATTTTTATGAATGCTTTATACTTTCCTTCAATTTTTGATGGAAAGAATTCAATCATGCCGTCATTGGCGGCTTTTGCAAAAATTGCTTTATAGGCAAGCCCTTGGCTATTGTCTTTTAGCATGGATGTTTGAATTATAGCTCCTTCACACCTGTAAACAATGAGATTAGCTTGAGTTAATTCAATTTCTATTTTTGTTGGGGTTTCAACAAGATCCAATAAGGTTTGATTCAATAAAATTTCAATAACCTTATTTGATTCAGCAGTTAAAGAATTATTTGTTTGCCATACGAAAGGCTCTGAAATCAAACCTTCAAATGTAAAATTTACAGAAATCCAGGAGCTGAAGATAGAATAGAGAGTTAAGCCCATAACAATCAGTATAATGTAAAAAAACGTTCTGATTTTAAGCTTTTTAAAAACATATTCAGCATTTATCAGAAAATGATCTTTATTTGTTATTCTGCTCATGGGATAGTCTGAAATCCGGCTCTGAATCCTGCAATAAATCCCGATATATCTAAAAGAATATAAATGGATACAAGGAGCAATAATGTAAGAATTAAGTAAAACACTTTTTTTGAACTGAAGGAAGGAAGTTTAGTTTTCATAATAATTTAAATTAAGTTCTACAGATTTGGAATTATGTATTGGTAAAAAAAATTCCAGGTGTTATTTCAACACCCGGAACTATTGATTAGAGGACATAAGGATATACTATAGTAGCTGTATTAAAGAGCCTAATTAATGCTACAATACTGCTCCCTATAAGGTATCCAAGGTCGTACTGGCCACTTGTTCCAACTGTAATCTGGCCTCCTGATATTTCAGATAATTCTTGTATGTTATTAAGGATATGCATTGTTTAATTTTTTAGAAATTGAAATTTTGGTATATTCAGATTTCAATTCAAAAGACTACATCATTTTACATAGATTCCATGATGTGAGTCTTTTGATGAAATCGTCTTTAGGGAGTTCTTCGCAACAGATTTAATTCTCGGTTGGAAAGATCTTTTTATCTCCCTAAGAAGAATGTTTTAGTTATCGGATTATTTCTCATTAATAGTAGCCCAACCATCGGCAAATCCTTGCTTAAAATCAGCCCAGTCGTCGGCAATGTATGCAATTACAACCCCTATTGCGCCTATAATCCAGCCATTTGCGGAAATGTTCCGGCATTCTGATGGACTAAGTTCAATTACTTTTATTGTTTTCAGATTTTTCATAATCATTAATTTGTTAAATAATTTCATTTGGAAATAGAATTGAAATAATCTTGAGAATAATGCCGCCAGAAATTCCAATGGGAAGGAAAACTCCTCCATGGAAACGAGTTAATTCATTTTGCGGAATTTCCTCATATTCAAAATTTGTGTATGTATTCATAATCCTGATTTTAAAATGTAACCTTTACATTATCTTCTATAAATTGGTCGAATTTGTCTCCCCATTCGATAATTTTTAATAGTAGCCATACCGGAATATATCCTCCGGAAGTTTCTGTCAGTTGTTTCCCGGATAGTATTTCTCTGTATCCCTCAAAATTTTTATGATCATTCATAGCCTTAATTTTTGAGTTGATAAAAATCTAAAAAGAGAATGTCTTCCCCGATATATATATCCTGCATGAAGAACTGGAAGTCAAAAAATGGCCAGTTTACTCCACCCCGAACATCTTGAATTTCCTGGAAATTCAGTTCGCTCACGCTCTGCTTGTAATTTTGATAATCTTTCATGTTGTTAACTTTAAATTAATACTCAATCCTGCCGGCCAGGACAAAAACTAATATTTTTCAGTGGATTTGAATCCAATTTCTATTTTCCCATTTTCACCATATACATATGAGTTTTCCTGTCGGGACCAGAATAAGGGAGCGCCGAGATCTTTGAGTTCATTCAGGTAATTGAAGAGAGTTCTCTCCGATAATCCCATTTGATCAGCAAGATCTCCGGCGCACCCCGTACTTCTCATCCGGACCAGAAAATCCAGTCTTTCTAAAATGTTTTTGGTTTTAATTATAGACATATCACAATCTTTTCTATCCCTTAATGTAAAAAGGCTAAAAAAAACTGCTAGCAAAATGAAAAAAAATGAAATTATTTTTCTGTGGCTTGAAATTTTAGGGTGAATACGCTTCCAACACCCTCGTTTGAATTGATGTTGAAGCTGGCACCCATAAGATTTGCAAATTCTTTCACCAGGCCGATACCAAGTCCGGTACCTTTCTCGTGTGAAGTTCCTTCAGTTGATTGATTAATAGAAGTATTCAGTATTTCAGCAATCTCCCTTTCAGAAATGCCTTTACCGGTATCTTCAATTTCAATTATAATGAATTGGTCTTTTCGGGTTGATCTGATGGTGATTTCACCACCCTCTGAGGTAAATTTTAAGGAATTCGATAAAAGATTCCTGATTATGGTATCGAAAATATTTTTGTCGGCAAGGATAAAATGCTCCTCCAGAGTTTCATTGTTAATTTTTATCTTTTTCCAGTTTGCCATTATTTTATAGAGGGAAATATTTTCAGCTATCCTTTCAAAAATGTTGATTAGTACAGGCTTACTTTCAACTCCCTTATTTTGAGAATTTATCCAATAAAGAACATTATCGATTAGCAGGCTAATTGTTTCAACGGATTTGAAAATTTCTTTCAAATAAACTATTTTCCTTTTTTCCTGAATTTTGTCATAATCATTAAGTATTAATTCCAGAAAACCTCTTACAGCACCAACCGGATTCTTTAAATCATGCGACATAATGGTTATGAACTTATCCTTCCCATAAACCATTTTCTCCAATTTATCCTGATAAATGATTAACTCGGTATTCTTTTGTTTTAGCAGTTCCTGCTGTTCTTCAATTAAATTATTTATACGGTTAAGTTCCCTATACCTCTTTTTTGAATTCAGTAAAAAAATTGTCAGCATAATTAAAATCAAAACAAATGCTAAACTACCTGTGAAAATAAGAATATGATTAATTCGCTTTTCCCTTTGAAGTATTGCAATTTCCTGAGATGCAACTTTTTCCTTATACTTATATTCCAACCTGGAAATGTTTTCAATATTCTCAATCTCAGCAAGTGTATCCTTTAGAAAAAGTAGTTTTTGAAGACTAAATACGATGGAATCAGGATTGTTAGCTTTCTTAAAATAATCATATTTAATCTTATAAGCATCTTGCTGTAAACGAATTGAGCCAATACTTAGGATTAAAGCCAGACCAGAATCCAGATACGATTTGGCCTGTGTCAGGTTTCCACTTTTAATTTCCAGATCACTCAGTTTTAATAAAGCATTTGCGATCCCAATTTTATCTTCTGTTTCAAAAGCGATTTCATATGACTCCGTCAAATATTTCCTGGCCAATGCAAAAGAATCCAACCTGAGATAGGTTTCACCCATATTAAAAACAGTAATACCTTCATGAAGCCTCCCACCCAATTCCTGAGCTGTAATCCGGCTGATTTTGAAATAATGAAGAGCGGTATCGTAAGTCCCCAATTCATTATATATTGTTCCAAGATTATTGGAGCATATTGCCATAACCCATTTAAAATCACTTGCTTTAGCTGTATTAAAAGCCAATTCGAAGTATTTTTGAGCATTTACATAATCTTTAATTGAGAAATATATAAGTCCGATATTATTATAAACAGAAGCTTTGTTCTGAATTAAATTGTTTTTTTCAGCAATTTCAAGACTTATATAATAATTTTCTAACGCAAAATCATATATCTCCATACCCCAATACACATTTCCATAAATTCTATAGAAATTTGAATTTAGTTCAGAAGAATCGGATTCGATAATATATGGAAGTGCCTGATTTAGTTTTGACAATGCAAGGTCATACTCCGCATAGACTGTGTGAATGCGGGCAAGACTCATCAAGCTTATTGTCCTCAAATATTCATTTTTACTACTTTTGGATAGCTCCAGACTTTTTGAATAATACAGTCGCGCAGAATCATTTAATTCACTTTTAATATAGTAATTCCCGATATTTGTAAGGATTTTAATCTGGTCATTATTATTAAAATCCTTACAGACATCTTTAATTCGCTGAAGATCATTTCCGGGATTATTAGCATCGGGAGGAAGTATGCTGAATAAACTGTCGATATAATGCTTTCCTGTACTTAGAAAATTAATTTGGGCTATGGAGACTTCTACGGGAAACAGAAACAAGATAAGTGAAATTCGGTAAATATAACTTTTAAGACCTATTTTCATATTCCCTTTTTTTTAACTTAAGAAGTATGTAATTATAACGAAGTTGAAAAATATATGTTACGTTATTTGGAGAAAAAGAAATACTTCTTACGAAATTATTCACAAAAAAAAAGGCTCCGGAAATGGAGCCCTATTTTATTTAACAGGATAGTTTAAATAGCTTCTGTTTCAACAATCTTTGCCAGAATTTCTTCATAAGGAATCAATAAATATTTCTTACCATCCATAGCAATTTCATTACCTGAATATTCTTTATACAAAACAGTGTCTCCTACAGAGATTTCCGCATTTTCAATATTGCTAATACCAATTACTTTGGCAATATTCTTTTTTTCTTTTACTGAATCAGGAATAATAATTCCTCCAGTTGTTTTTTGTTCTGTTTTTGTATCGGTAATATCAAGCAGTACATTCTGATTTATTGGTTGTAACTCTTTCATATTCTATAATTTATAATTTATATTTATCCATTAATTCCTAAAAGTGTATTTATCTTTTTTTTGTCAAATCCAACTACCATCTGACCATTTATTTCAGTCTGAGGCACACCTTGCTGTCCGCTCTTTTTTACCATGGCCTGTGCGGCTGCCTGATTCACAGAAACGTCAATATCTGTAAACTTAATTTTATTTTCACGAAAATAGCTTTTTATGGTATTGCACCAGGTGCATGTGGGTGTGCTGTATACTACTACTCTTTTTTGGGGCTTTCCTTCAGTGTTAGTATTCGTAACATAAACAGCATCTTCGAATATAGTTTTAAAGTAGGATGATTGGTGACATCCTTTGATTGTGTTTTTTACTTCTGTGCCTTCAAATTCTATCAGGGTAGGAGCAGAACTCACATTATATTTTTCATGAATATCCCTAACCACACTTACATCTGACATAAATAATTGAATTCCTTCAACCTTTCCTGAAGCCATGGTGTAGTTTTCTATGGCACAATCACTTTGCTCAGAGCCCTTTTTATATAAGAGAAGATAGGATTTTTTGTTTTTATCCAGCCGGGAAAGTAATTCGGAGTGCGACTGTATGTTTTCAATGTTCATTTAAAAAGTATATTTTTTAAAATTTAATAGTATCTGCTAATCAGAAAATGTGCCACATTAAAAAACTAGCATTATGACAGCAGTAACAGGCAAATTTGTCAGTCGACAAGGAAAAATATGCAGATCAGGTTCTTTGCTCCTGATATTAAAAGGGTAATTTTTCCATTTCCACATTTCCACCGCTAAGTATTATTCCAATTTTTTTATTCATGAAAAGTTTTGGGTCTTTTAATATAGCTGCAACTGGTACCGCACTGGAAGGCTCTATAATAATTTTCATTCTTTCCCAGATCCATTTCATGGCAAAAATAATTTCTGATTCTTCAACTCTGATTATTTCAGTAACATATTTCTGAATGATGGGGAAATTTTTATCGCCAAGTTGTGTTCTTAAACCATCGGCAATTGTTTCAGGATTTATAGAAGGCTGTATTATTCCTGTTCTCAGCGAATGAAAAGCATCATCAGCATTCATGGGTTCACCGGCATAGACAAGTATCTCAGGATTTATTTGTTTGGCTGCCAAAGCGGTTCCTGCAAGCAAGCCACCACCACCTACTGGGGTAATAATGGCATCCAGATCAGGATATGCTTCCAGGATTTCTATCGCCGCTGTACTGTTTCCATCAATTACCTCTTTTTGATTGGAAGGGTGAAGAGTAACAGCTCCGGTTTTCCTTGAGAACTCATTCATTGCTGCTTCTCTTGCTTCTAAGGTAGGTTCACATTCAATAATGAATCCACCATAGGAGCGCACGGCATCCTTTTTAACTTTGGGTGCTGTTCGTGGCATTACCACGGTTGCTTTTACTCCTAATATTTTGGCGGATAAACACATTGCCTGTGCAAAATTACCCGAAGAATGTGTGACCACCCCTTTGCTTTTCTCTGTTTCATTCAATGCCATTATACCATTCAATGCTCCTCTCATTTTAAAGGCACCCATTTTTTGAAAATTTTCGCATTTAAAGTATGACTTGGTACCTGATAAGTCATTGAAGCTTCTTGAAGTCAGAACAGGGGTGTTATGAATATATGGTTTTTGACGTTCATGAATTACTTTTAATTCAGAAAGCGGCGTAAAAATAGTTTTGTCCATTATAATTGAATTAGATAATTAAAAGTAAAAATAAAAAAAGTCGCCTCTAATGGAGACGACTTCATTATGTTTTATAATCCTAATTTTAAAATATAAAGCGGAATGACAGGGCTAATTCATCTCCCCAAAATCCAGTATATCCAATGAGGTTTATACCGGGTTTCCAATCGAGTGAAATGTTAAATGGAATTTCCTTAAGTACGTATTCAACACCTATAATCCCATCGATCCCGATTACTGTATAGGAGCTGCCATCGTTAAACCATGGATTGGTATCTCCATCCCAGAATCCAATATGAGCACCTGCACCATACAAAAAATATAATCTTTCAATGTCGAAGCTGTCGAGGTGCCTTTCGTATAGTCCGGTTACATTAAATCCTCCCCAACGCATTGTAAGTATTCCTTCCGCGGCATCGGTGGTAGATAAAAAATGCTTATAAGTTATACCGTAGGATAAGCCGCCCCTTAAACCTACCGAATTAACATAATCCTGAGAATTAGCATTAAAACTAATGGCCATAAACAGAAATCCAGCGAAAAGTAATTTCATTTTCATATAAATAATTTTAGTATTATTAATTAAGTTCAAACTAAAAAGTAGTTAGTCTTCAGATACAAATCAGATTGGAAATAAAATTATAAAAAGTCTTTTTTAAATCGAATCCTCTGATTTTAGAAGAACCATTTAAACCATTTTAGTTTGCAGCAAATTTATAACTTTTAATAATTATTAGAGTAGTGTTTAGTAAAAATATGAAACAAATTTCTAAACTTAGCGGACAAAAGGAGGAGATGGATTAAAAAACCTGATGTTAATTTAGAATATTTAAGGGTGGGGAAGTATAGTGAGGAATAATAAGGGTGAATTCACTTCCTTTATCCGGGACAGAGCTTACTTCAATTGTTCCATTGAGAAGACTGGCAAATTTCTTCGAAATAGTCAGCCCAAGGCCTGTACCTTCGAATCTTCTTGTTAATCCCTCACTTTCCTGTCTGAATTCCTGAAAAATGTTTTCCAAATTTGATTGGCTTATTCCGATACCTGAATCGATTATTGAAATATGAATTTTTCTATGATCGCTGCTGTCATTTTCTCTGATTTTAACTTCAATACCACCTTTATTTGTAAATTTAATACCATTTTTAATCAATTGACCAATAACTTTCTCCACTAAACTATTAGCGGTATAGGTTCTAAGTGAACTAATTTCTGTTTGAAGTTTTAGGAAAAGACCTTTAAGATTGGCCTCTTCAATATTTTCCTGAATAACTTTTCTAACCGTTTCAACTATGTCCTCTTCAATATAGTTTAAAGTAACATTGTTTCCTTCAATGGTTGAAAAATCAAGAATTGTATTCAGTGTATCCAGCAATCTCAAACCACTTTTATTAATTACACTAATCATATTGGAGTATCGGTCCTCTTTAATCTGGTCCATTAATAACTCAGAAAAACCCAGTATACCAATTAAAGGTGTTCTTAGTTCATGACTCATATTAGCCAGAAAAGTGGACTTTATCCGGTTCATTTCCTCTGCTTTATTCTTAGCATGAATTACATCCTGTTGTAAATTGAATCGGTCCAGACCTATACTTACCTGATTCAGGAATGTATTAACTAAATTCAAATCAATTTCTTGTTGATTATTTCTACTAATAATAGCGAGAGTCCCCAGAAGAACATCACCTTTAAAAATGCCCTTTCGTTTAATACTCTCAATATTAAAAGTGGTCATTAAAAATGAACTCATTTTTGGACTTATGCCCCCGCCGGTTAATTGTGTAAGTCCGTTTTCAAAGTATTGCCAGTCGCCCATCCTAAGAATTTCCATCTGATCGTCGTGTAATGGAACGTTTACTTTAAAGTTGGTAAATTTAGATTTGGAATAGAATTGGTTAAGAATGGTTTGATTGATGTTAATATACTCATTCTTTATCATTTTTGAATCGGGATTATAAGATCCAATGAGGAAATAAGTGTCTGGAATAATTTGTGTCAGTTGATCCCCTATAAGCTTAAATACATTTGCTTCTTCATCAAGCTTTAAAAAACTTAAGGAAGTTTCGTTTAATACTTTTATGTTTTTTAGGGTTTCCTGCTCAATTTTCTCAATTCTTTTTGAGTCGGTGATATCTTCCCTTACGCTAATAAAATTAATTAACTCTCCGTATTCACTAAAAACCGGTGAAATAAATACCTTTTCCCAATATAATTCTCCATTTTTCTTTAAATTCTCAAATTCTCCTTTCCAAACATCTTTAGCATTAAGCTTTTGGTGCATTTCGGTGAAATACTTTTTTTTACTATTTTTTTCAGAAAAAATATAATCTTTCTTGCCAATCAAATTATCTGAACTAAAGCCTGTTAATTCACAATATCTTGAATTAGCATATTCAATAATCCCGTTTTTATCTGAAATGGTAATAGAAGCGGTACTTTGTTCAATAGCAATCTGCAATTTTCTCATTTCCCTCTGAGCCTGTCTTTCATCAGAAACATTACTGGCGATAATTACAACACCTTCAATTAAATTCTTTGAGTCAAAGACAGGTTGTAAATTCGATAGCAAAGAAATTTCCTGACCTGAAAATTCAAAATTTGTTTCAAGAACCTGACCTTTTTTATTATCAATAACCTCACTGAATGGAATTTGTAAATTTTCAGCAATACTGTTAGTTATCGGATTATCAAAGAAGTTTTTGTTCATTAAATCCAGAGCTTCCATTCCAAAGAAAATGGAAGCTTTTTTATTAATCAGAATTATTTCCCCGTCTTTTTTAAGGTAAATAATGATTGCTCCGGCATTATCAAGTAACGTTCTGTACTTTGATTCGCTTTCCTCCAATAAAGAAATCAGGATGTTGGTTTCTGTTTCATCACGCAGTGAGCCAACAATTTTTATTGGTGTGCCTTTTTCATCCTTAACTACTTTTGAATTTGCAACAACATTTCTTATTTTACCATATTTATCGATTAAATCAATTCTGGAATTATTAATCTCACCTTTTTCAAGAAGTTCTTTATGATGTTTGTTTTTATCGGACTTATTTGCGTAAAATTCAAAAAGATTCTTGTTTTTAACTTCATCTTTTGTATAACCAGTCAGGTTTTTAATTGAATTAGATACAAAATGAATATATCCCCTTACAGACATTTCAAAATAAAGACTTTCACTGTTTTGCAGAATATCTTCAAGTCGCTGATGGTCTATTATGACTCCATCACTATAATTAATAGAGATATTTTCAGCAACTCCTTTACACAATACCCAATCATCGGATAGGGCTGGAATTAAAGAGATCGAAAATGTAATATTAATCAGACCTTCCTCACCTTGATGTTCAAGGGTGAAGGTGGCATCATTTTCAGGTGTGAGAATATTTAGTGATTCTTTTAGCGAATTATAGGACTCCGATTCAAATAATTCAGAAAATCGAACATTGTTTTTTTGCTGATTCGCTTCGGCAAGCGGCTGAAACAGATCAACGGCTTTAGAATTAGCAAATTGAATTATCTCATTATTTTTACTAAATATAAAAATGATTTCGTCAGAGCTATTCAGAACCTGATAAAATAATTCATTATTAAGGTTTGCATCATTAGAAAGGAATGGATTGTTTTTAGGGTCTGACTGACGCAGAATGGAATTAATTTGTGATATTTTCTTTGGGAAAGAAGCACTCATTTTTTTTCTGCTATATTTAATCAGAAGTTACAATATGAGCTATTATACCCTATTATTAGGAAAGGGTTACATTTAATTAGAAAAAATTTAAAAAAAAATACTTATTGATTTATTACATTCTGAACACGAATTCTTGAATAAATCTTCATTGGAATAATGAATTCATTTTCAAGGATTTCATCGGTTTGTAAAATTAGGTCTCCCGATATCTCCTGAGTCACCACTCCCGATTTGGTAAGTCCGGTTTCCGGATCAATCTGTATTTCTGACAGAGATGAACCGGTCATATCGATTTTTCCTTTCATACCCTGAATTTCCAGACTGTCGTTATGAGAAGAAACGATAGTTGAATTGTTTTGGATGATTACATTTTCTGGTCCGATAGATTTAATACTGGCAGTACTATACATTTCCACATCGAAATCTGTAGTCTTAGAGTTTAAACTGAAATTCCAACTATCGTTTAAACCCACAGGATAGGAGGGAAAGGCAACAGATAGTTGCTGAAAGTTTTGTCTCAGATTATTTACTCCAAAACTTTCCTCAAGGGTTTTTTCGTATACAGCATACATTGGATTTTGAGGATCCAGACCTTCAAGGATATCTGAAATTATGCTGTTAAGACCTTTTATGTCAATTACTTCTCCAGACCTGTCGAAGCTTACAAAGAAAGATTTGTCTATCAATGACCTGAAAATCAAACTTGCCGGGTCATCACTCTTCGATTCGCTGTCGATAGTAAAAGACACAAAGGCGTCTGAACTTTCAATAGAAAACTTTTTGTATTGCAATTGAACTACACAATACTCAGGATTTGATTCTATAACATAAGAATGGATATTCATTACTATAGAAACATTTACCCTTCGTTCAATGCCCATTATGGTTTGGTTTACAGTAGATTGAATATCAAATTCAGTTGAGTATTCATAATCTGTCGGAGGGTTAAAACTCAAGCTTATTTTCTGGGAATATCCCTGAATACAAAGGAAAAGCAGCAGAAAAATAGCAAGATTCGATTTTTTCATCAATGGTTCAGTGAAAATTAAAGTCTGATAATTTGTTCTCTGTCGGGTCCTACAGATACAAATTTTACCGGGACTTCCAGTTCTTTCTCAAGGAATTTGATATAAGCTGAGAGGTTTTCAGGGAATTCTTCTTTAGTTCTGATCTTGGTCAGATCAGTTTTCCACCCCTTTATTTCAGTATAAACCGCTTCTATATTATCGTCGAGATGATAAGGAAATTCGTAGAATATTTCATTATTTCTTTTATAGGCTGTAGCGGCATAAATTTTATCGAATTTATCCAGTACATCGGCTTTTGTCATAACAAGCTGGGTTACACCATTTAGCATAATGGCATATTTTAGAGCAACAATATCAATCCAGCCACATCGTCTGGGTCTTCCTGTAGTGGCACCAAACTCATTTCCTTCTTTACGAATGAACTCTCCGGTATCATCAAGCAATTCAGTTGGGAAAGGGCCGGAACCAACACGGGTGCAGTAAGCTTTAAAAATTCCAAGAACTTCACCAATTTTAGAAGGGGCAACCCCAAGTCCGGTGCATGTACCGGCACAAATTGTATTTGATGAGGTTACATAAGGGTAGGATCCAAAGTCGATATCAAGCATAGTACCCTGAGCACCTTCAGCAAGCACGGGTTTGTTATCCTTCAGTGCTTTATTAATTAAATGTTCAGCGTCGACAAAAGGGAAGGTTTTGATTTTTTCAATAGCTTCAAACCATGCTTTTTCTTCTTCTTCGAAATTATATTTAAAATCGTACAGACTCAATAATTTTTTATGTTTTTCAACCAGAGCTTTATATTTGGCGTCCAGATTTGATTCAATATCTCCAACTCTTATTCCGTTACGACCGGTTTTATCCATATATGTAGGACCTATTCCTTTAAGGGTGGATCCAATTTTAGTTTTTCCTTTCGAATGCTCAGAAGCGGCATCTAGCGTTCTGTGGGAAGGCAGAATAAGATGAGCTTTTCTTGAAATTACCAGATTTTTTGTTGGGTCGATTCCCATTTCCTCAAGTTTCTGAATTTCTTTCACAAAAATTACGGGATCTAAAACAACACCATTTCCAACGACATTCAGGGTATTTTTTCTGAATATTCCTGACGGGATATTGTGTAATACATGTTTGATATTATTGAATTCAAGTGTGTGACCGGCATTTGGACCTCCCTGAAACCTTGCAATAATATCATAAGCAGGAGAAAGGACGTCAACTATTTTTCCTTTACCCTCATCACCCCATTGTAAACCTAAAATAACGTCAACTTTCATGATAAAAAATTAATTTATGTTGGTAATAACGCAATTAAACCTAAAATTTATCAGGAAAAATCGATTTGCGTTTTGATTTGATTTTTTGTTTCTGGCAGACAAAAAAAATACAATATAGTGCAGTTCTGCCAAAACAGATGCTAAAGATAAAAAAAACCCTTTTTCAAAGGCCTTTTTGAAGTGATAAAAATGTAATAAAGTTATTAACCTATTAACAATTATTGGTTAATATTTCTGCCATAAATATAAAGAGAATGGTGGGAAGGCGTGAAGTTATTAAGCTCACAGGCGGTTCGGATAATTTCGTAAACTCTTGGATCACAAAACTCAATTACTTTTCCTGAATCAAGGTCAATGAGATGATCATGCTGCATGCATTGATATGCTTTTTCAAATTGAGCAATATTTTTACCAAACTGGTGCTTAATTACCAGATTGCAATCAAGTAGCAATTCAATGGTGTTATATAGAGTTGCACGGCTAACCCTGTAATTTTTATTTTTCATAAAAATATACAAAGACTCTATGTCGAAGTGGCCATCGCGTGAATAGATTTCTTCAAGAATGGCATATCTTTCCGGGGTTTTTCTATGACCTTTTTTTTCAAGGTATTCGGTAAAAATCTTTTTTACCGTTTCTTTCGTTTCTTCGTTTACCATAACTTAGACTAATTAAAAATAGCAATTCAAATTAACTAAAAATTTATGAGATGGGGAAGTTAAAAATGAAAATAATTTGTAAGGTATAATTGAATATATATTTATCAAAAGCAGTGGTGTCAATTATTTATGAAGATATTCAATTTGGATAAGTATTTGTAAATCAGGATTCAAATGATTGATAAGGTGAAATTTACACTGAGAATCTTAGCGGGGTATATTTTTTATATTGAGCCAGTTTCTTCGGGTTCGGTGTATCTGCCATCTATTGCCCCTTCATTTTCTACCGTTTTTACCCGGTACACACTTTCCATACCTTTAATTTTTATAAGGTTCATAATCATAAAATTAAGGTCGCTTATATTATGAACATACAAATCAATGGTACCTTCAAAAATACCATCGTGCCCATGAAGATTTATGGTTCTGATATTTACATTCAGGTCTTTTGAAATTACGGTTGTGATATTATTGTAAATCCCGAATTTATCGTATCCATTTAAATGAATTCTTGCCAGATAGGATAGTGCTTTATGAGTTGACCAGGTTACCGGGAAAACATTATTACCTTCACGGGAGGCGAGGCGTACTGCTTTTTCGCAATTTGCCTGATGGATTGTCACCTCAGATTTTTTATTCCTGTAACCAATAACTACATCGCCAGGAATTGGGTTACAGCATTTAGCTAGCTGATAATTTGGCTCTTCATCGTTAATTTGCTCGTGGGCAATAAATGTATCTTTGTCTTTCTTTTTACCATCATCTTCCTTAGGTTTAGATGATTTGCCAAAAGATAATTCCCAGTATTTAACCCATTTGCTTTTTGTATTTTTTCGGAGAATCTTTTTTAGGTCAACTAAATTTACAATCTCGGCTCCAATCATACTGTACAACTCCTCTTTTGAGTTGCAATTGTATGCCGGCAGAAGTTTCTTAAAGACTCTGCCACTGGGTAATAGGTTTAATTCAGCTAGTTTTTCTTCTAACAGAGATTTACCAATTTCGACCCGATTTTTTCTTTCAGCTTTCAGTGCGTTTTTAATGCTGCTTTTTGCTTTCGCTGTAATAACATAATCAAGTCTTTCGCGTTTAACTTTCTGATTATCACTAGTAATTATCTGAACCTGATCGCCGCTATGAAGAACCTGATTTAAAGCAGCCAGATTGTGGTTAATTTTTGCTCCAATAGCTTTATTTCCAATTTCTGAGTGAATCTCATAGGCAAAATCGAGTGCAGTAGAACCAGTGGGGATAGTCCTTACATGTCCTTTTGGAGTAAAAATATACATCTCTGATGAAAATAAGTTGAGTTTAAAATCATCCATAAACTCAAGAGCGTCCTCACCCGGATGCTCCAGCAACTCCTTGATTCTTTTTATCCACTTATCTAATTCAGATTCACTTTGCTCTAAGGTTTTATATTTCCAATGAGCAGCAAATCCTCTTTCTGCAATTTCATCCATTCTTTTTGAGCGAATCTGCACTTCAATCCAGTTACCGTAAGGTCCCATAACTGTGGCATGAAGTGCTTCATAACCATTTGCCTTGGGTGTCGACACCCAATCTCTTAAACGATCGGGTCGGGGAGGGTATATGTCTGTTATTAAAGAGTATATATTCCAGCATTGAGTTTTTTCAGGAATGTCTGGATCAGGTTCAAATACTATCCTTATGGCTGAAAGATCGAAAATTTCTTCAAAGCTTACTCTCTTAATTTGCATTTTATTCCATATGGAATAAATAGATTTTGGTCTCCCGCTTATTTCAAAAACTATATTATTTTTATCCAGTTTCTCAATAATGGGTAATGAGAATTTATTTATGAGTTGAACTCTTTTATCTTCATTATCTTTTATCTTGCCTGAGATTTCTTCAAAAACTTTTGGGTACCTGTATTTAAGACTAAGGTCTTCGAGTTCAGTTTTTATAGCATATAACCCCAGCCTGTGTGCCAATGGAGCAAACAAGTATATGGTTTCGCCGGAAATTTTAATTTGTTTATGTCTGGGCATTGAATCCAGAGTACGCATATTATGTAATCGATCAGCCAGCTTAATGAGGATTACCCTTACATCTTCAGATAGTGTGATAAGCATTTTTCTGAAGTTTTCCGATTGCAGGGAGGATTTGTTGTCGAATACACCAGATATTTTAGTTAGTCCATCAATAATAGAGGCAATCTTCTCCCCGAACGCATCTCTGATTTCATCCAAACTTACCTCTGTATCTTCAACCACATCATGAAGAATAGCTGCTACAATAGATTTTACACCTAATCCGATTTCTCTATTTACAATGTTTGCTACTGCCAGAGGATGAAGGATATATGGTTCCCCTGATTTTCGTCGCATTCCCCGGTGTGCATCCAAGGCCATATGGAAGGCTTTGATAATAGTCTTCTTGTTTTCCTCAGAACTGCAGTGTGTGCAATTATTCAGAAAGTCATCAAAATATTTTTGAATATCAGCTTCTTCCTCTAATATGGATAACGACATACTATTTTAAAGTGGGTATTTATGCAAAGTTAATAATATTTGGATTCTGTGATAATTTCTCTAGGGATAAAAAACAGTAAAGTTACCTGTCTTACTCTTCTTTGACCCGTTAAATGAAGTGTATTGAATATGATATATATAAACGCCCTGAGGGGCAAGGCCATTTCCGTTAATCATTCCATCCCAACCCAACTCAATATTATTTGTCTGGAAAATGGGGAAACCTGAACGGTCATATATAATCATAGTATATTTGGCTGGAGCAAAACGTATTACCGGCATAAATACATCATTTTTTTGGTCTCCATTGGGTGTAAATGCATTTGGCATGTATAAATCTGTTGTTACTTCAACCACAACAGAATTGGAAACCGAAAAAATATCTTCGCCATTTTTCTTCGCTTTAATCAGATAAATCATTTTACCTGAAAGTGATGATTGCCAGGCTTCTGATAAGACATCAGTATAGTTGGTTGTGTTTTGATCCAGACTTACCAGCAAAATTAAATCGCCAGATTCTGTTACTCTGAACAGCTGATATTCCTCTACACCTGTATCCCATTCTATATAATTATTCCAGCTAAGGATATTATTCGTGCCATTATTTATACCCGATAACACAATATTAACGCCCAGATTTGATTCCTTGGTAACTTTTCTGCAGCTATTCAAACTCCCTATCTTATAATAAAAGGTGTCGTTTCTTGTGATTAATGAATTCGATAAGATATAATCATTCTTATCAGGAGCAAAGAACTGATATACACTTTCAAAGTCGGCTGTCTTTGAGCTGGATCTCAATAAACTAAAACCATAAACAGAGCTGGTATCTGTATAATGGAATAAAATTTCAGCTGTATTTTCAACAGGAATAGTAACTACATCCAAAACCAATTCTTCAGGAGGTCCGGGCATATAGGTATATTTTTTCGCAATGTTTGATCGTGAAATAAGTCCGTCATTTTTTATTGCCTCAACATAATAGGCATAGTTCGAATTTTCGGAAATACCGTAGTGGACGTAAAAACTATCGGTTGAACTCATTCCAGCCAAAATCGTGAAAGGGTCATTTGCTGTTTTTTTGTAAATTACATATCCCGATACCTTGCCTTCCCAGCCAATGTATTTATTCCAGCTGATTCTAATATTATTCAGGCACGAGTCATATTTCAGTGTTGTATAAATCGTGCTGTGGAGACCCGGCTTTCGAAGGCTTTCATTTCCTGAGCTGTCTTCTGCAGAAATGCTGTATAGCAGCGACTTATAGCCAGCATTCCCAATTTCATGTGTATATGATGTCTGATTACGGTTTGCAGTATCGATAAAGACACCTTCAGGACCGTTGACAGTATTTACTTCGAAGTACAGATTGTAATACTTTACATCATTTGAAGAACTTGGGGTCCAGAAAATCTCCACATTGTTTGTTGCAGTATCAATACTTACATATTTTATATTTGGTTTCAAGGGAGGAGTGGAATCCTGGGTATAGGCAGGAATTTGTTGAAATATCAACATAAGGAATATATAGCTTGTAATTCTGGTTTGCATACTAAATATTTAAGGCAATAAACTTCTGAAAAGTTTTTGTTAATTTATTGTTGTTAGGTAAAACTTATAAAACCTAAATAGATTATGAGTGCAGCGAAGCAATCTCATATTTTACCGTACAACAATATTAATTCAAATGCATGAAATATAGATAATTTGAAGCCAATATCTAACAACCAACAAAGTTGTTAAATTCTCTGTAAAAGTATCTTATTTTCTATATTGCAAAGTCACAAAACTATTAATCTCTCCGGAAATGAATCAGGTCTAAAATTATATTCCTTTTTATTAAAAAACAATTCTAAGCTCAGAATATTGTTTCTACCTTTTTTATATAAAGAATAAAAATGCATTTTTTTCAATTAAGCCCTTTTCCGCTTAAATCTTTCTATTACATTTGTTAACCATGAGGTTTTCAGAAATATTAATTTGGATAAACAGGCTTAGAGCCAGGTATTTTCAGCAAAGACAATTTATATATTTGTTAAGTGGAATTATTGGGCTTGCTGTAGGATTGTCGGCGGTAGTTATAAAAAATCTGGTACATTTTATTAGCAGTTTGCTAACACAAGGTCTTCCCGGCGATTTTCAAAGTTACCTGTATTTTGTTTTCCCTGTTATTGGAATTTTACTTACCATATTTTTTATCAGGTATATTAATAAAAGAACAGTTGGACATGGAATTCCGGGTGTTTTATATGCTATTTCTAAAAACAGGGGGATTATCAGGAGGCACAATTTATATTCTTCTATCATTACATCAGCTCTGACGGTAGGATTTGGGGGCTCAGTTGGTTTGGAGGGGCCAACCGTTGCAACAGGGGCAGCAATCGGATCCAATATAGGCAGATCCCTCAACCTTAGTTATAAAGAAATAGTACTGCTTCTGGCTTGTGCAAGTGCCGGCGCAATGTCTGCCATATTTAAGGCCCCCATTGCAGCCATAGTTTTTGCCCTGGAAGTAATTATGGTAGATCTTACCATTTGGAGCATGATACCTCTTCTTATTGCTTCAGCCACGGCAGGATTGACGTCCTATTTATTTACAGGTCAGAATGTCTTATACACAGTGGAAATCACGGAATCTTTTACCTTATCAAATATACCTTATTATTTGATGTTGGCTATATTTACCGGTTTTTTGAGTGTTTATTTTACACGGGTTTATATATTTATATCCCGTATTTTTGAAGAGAATAATAATATCTACAAACGTTTGTTTATTGGCGGAGGGTTGCTTGGAATATTGATATTTTTTGTGCCATCGTTATACGGTGAAGGCTATGAGGTAATTAACGAGTCCTTACGAGGAGATGTCAGCCATCTGTTCGCAAATACCTTTTATGGACCTTTCCCTGCCGATTCATGGTATGTACTTCTATTATTGTTATTATTAATATTGTTAAAAAGTATTGCTACTTCACTTACTTTTGCTGCCGGAGGTATAGGTGGTATTTTTGCTCCTTCGCTGTTTACAGGAGTATCGGCTGGATTGTTTTTTGCTTTATTGATGAATCGCTTTGGAGCAGATATTCCTGTAAGCAATTTTGCTCTGGTTGGAATGGCCGGAATGATTGCCGGAGTGATTCATGCCCCTCTTACAGCCATCTTTTTAATTGCTGAGTTAACGGGGGGACATGAACTCTTCATGCCGCTTATGTTAGCAAGCACTATATCGTATGCTACTGTGAGAATATTTGAAAAGAATTCAGTATATACTTTCCAGCTTGCAAAAAGAGGCGAGTTAATGACACATGACAAAGACAAGAATACTTTGCTCATGATGAATGTATCTGATCTGATCGAGAAAAATTTCAAAAAGGTTCATCCAGACGATACATTAGGTGATTTGGTAAAAATTATTAAAAAGAGCAAACGAAATATATTTCCCGTTGTTGATGATGAAGGTTATTTTCAGGGAATTGTAAAACTGGATGAGATCAGGAATATTATGTTTGAAATTGATTTATATGAAAAGACAAGCGTTCGTGAATTGATGTTTATGCCCCAATATACCATTGGTATTCGTGAGCCAATGGAAGAAGTAGCAAGAAAATTCCACGACAGCGACCGATACAATATTGCTGTGGTAAGGGATGGGAAATATGTTGGTTTTGTTTCGCGGGCAAAGGTTTTTTCTTCCTATCGCGATATGCTGAAGGAATTTTCTGATGAGTAGTAGGCTCCTTTCAGTCGCGTTTCAGGTTGGCTCCTTTCAGTCGCGTTTCAGGTTGGCTGCTTTCAGTCGCGTTTCAGGTTGGCTCCTTTCAGTCGCGTTTCAGGTTGGCTCCTTTCAGTCGCGTTTCAGGTTGGCTCCTTTCAGTCGCGTTTCAGGTT
>JAIOZM010000026.1 GCA_021740585.1 Bacteroidales bacterium | reverse complement strand
GTGTGGGTTTGATAATGCGATTGTTGCCGGAAACGTGCATTCAAGTCCGCTATTCATTAGCATTTGTTTCCCTGCGTCATTCAGATTAAGATCAAAGCTGCTGATAACCTCATTTTTTCCTTCGTAAACGATTTGAAACCAACCCGTATAAGGTACGGTTTCCTTTACACCATAAAAAGCAGCTAATTCAGACTTAGTATTTATACTTGGGTAATTCTTAGTCATATACATATCGGAAGGAATTACAAGTATCCTGGATTGTTTCGAATTAATCAAAACCAGGCCAGATCCGTTGAAGTCCCATTCGTATCCAGTGTATTCAAGATATATATCCAGCCATTTTGGGTCGAGCTCCTCGCCTATTTTTTCCCGATTCAGGTTATCCATAAACTTTCCTTCCCAGAGCACACTATACACATCTATAAATTGTTCCGTATTGAACCGAACCAGGTCTTCAGTAGGATCTGAAAAAAAGTTATACTCTGCTATTATTAATTTGTTTGCTGCAGACATCTCCTTAAGTAAGAGGAAATCGGATTGATTAAAACCGCCGTAAAATCTACTATTGCTAAATGTCGATTTACTATTCTCAACACCTTTATTATCAAGGAATATCAATCCGTCATACTTTTCCTTAAAAGTTGACAAATCACTTAGTTTAAAAGATTGAATATATAGATCTTTGTAAATAGGTTCAGGATGATATCCAAAATAGTCTTTCTCATAATCATATGAATTTGAGTTTCCTTTTACAATTTTATCATAATTTAAAACCCAGGATAAAGTTCTAAATTCATTTTTTGAAATCTTTTCAACCGACTTATTAATAATCATTAAATCGAGTTTGGAATCTTTTTGAACAATCCAAAGGAAATATCCAAGCCCGGGTATAATAACGAAAAGGGCAATAAGAATTATTACGATTTTTACAGTTTTCATAGTTTTAATTTTTTGTTGAAAAAAACGTCTTCTACCATTGCTCAATTACTCCCAATAAATATACAATATTTTTAAAAAAAATAAAAATTATGTTGAATTCAGTTATTAGAGGAGAAGTTTTCTATAATTTATCTTATCAGACACCTTTTTTTTCTGAATATTTTACCGAGAGTTTTAGTTTAGCACGATATTTGTTTATATTTGATAAACCTTAAAATCAAACATTATGAAACAGTACTTTAAGAATAAAGTACTAACCACTTATCTGTTAAACCTAGTTCTTTTTTTCTCATTTGTTTCTGCTACGGCTCAAAATAGTGAACCTCCCGCCTATTTGAATCCGAAATACGGACCCGACAGCATTTCAAGAATTCAATGTGCATATAATCTGTCAAATATTTCAGAGTATATGAAAATTAATTTGCCCGAATATGCTATTGTACCCTGGAGAACTGTATTTAATAATACACCTGAAGCAAAAGAGAATATTTATGTTATGGGCGCAAAGATTTATCAGGATCTCCTCAGCAAAACAGAAGATCCTCAGATAAAAGCCGGCCTTTTCGATACCTTAATGTTGATATACGACAGAAGAATACAATACTTTGGGAATGAAGGCTATGTATTAGGAAGAAAAGGTGTTGATATCATTCTGTACAATGAAACTGAATTTCAGAAAGCTTATGAAGCCTTTTCCAGATCGGCAGAACTATCTGGTATTGAGACGAGTTTGAATGTGGTAACGGGACTTGCTCAAACAGCCTTGGTAATGTACAATAAACAGTTAATTGACGGGGAAGAATTTTTAAATGAGTACTTTGTTTGCAAAGATATTCTGGCTGATAAAAAGGCAGCCGGTGAAAGTTTGGGTGGTGTTCGCAGAGCAAGTACACTGCTTGATAAACTAATTGAAGACTCCAATTTTACCAGTTGCGAACCTTTGGAAGCATTTTTCAGTAAGAAATTTTCTACCGATTCTTTAAACGTTGATTTAATGCAATTAGCGGTTGATTTATTAATCAGGTCAGGCTGCGAAAATTCAGCTTTCTTTTCTGATATTAATGTAAGACTACTGAAATTGAATCCCGATCCTGCGGTTGCATATAGAATCGCAAAGTTCAATTTAAGTATTGAAAACTATCAGAATGCTGCTATATATTTTATTAAAGCTATAGAAATTGAAGATAACATTGAAAGACGAGCCATGTATCAGTATCAATTGGCGCAACTTTATCTGACCAGAATGCAGGATCCGCAAAAAGCACGATATTATGCCCAGCAATCAATTGAAAGCAAATCAGGGATGGGCGAACCCTACCTTTTAATTGCCGCCGCTGTTGTAGAAGGTATTAAGACCTGTGATTCAGATGCTTTTACCAAACAGGCAATAAACTGGCTTGCCGTTGATTATTGCATTAAAGCTAAAAGCGTGGATCCTACAATTATTCAAAAAGCCGATGACTTAATATCCAAATATAAAGCCGGTTACCCTAGTGTTGAAGAAACCTTCTTCAGAAGTTTACAAGAGGGCGATTCTTATACATTTAATTGTTGGATAAATGAGACAACCAGGGTGAAGGTTAACTAGTTTGTGATATCTATATCCCTTTCCTATTCTTGTTTAATTTTTCTCAATAGAACGTGTAAAGATATGAGATTGCTTTGCTATGCTTATTCATAAGTTTTTGTTTGGAGAGATTTACGAGGCTTGAACTATTAATTTGTAGCACATTGGCACAGACCCATCTAAGAACCTGATAAAATATAATATCCCAAATTGGGAATTTCTAATTGATTTTTATATATTTGCAATATGAGAATTATTGCTTTTAGAGCCATAAGAGAGTTTTTTGAAAAATCAGAATATTCAGATTCTGAGATTTCATTGAGAGCTTGGTATTATGATGCTAAAATAGCAGATTGGAAAAATTCCAATGAACTGAAAAGACAATATAAAAACGCCAGTATTGTCGGTGAAGGAAGAGTAGTTTTTAATATAAAAGGCAATGATTACAGATTAGTAGTTGCAATTGATTATGAATTTCAAGTGATTTTCATAAGATTTATTGGGACACATAAACAATATGATAAAATTGATGCAAAAACGATTTGATTATGGAAATACGACCAATTAAAACAGAACAAGATTATATATCTGCTATAAGTAGGATTGAAGAATTGTGGGGAGCAAAAAAAGACACTCCAGATGGTGACGAGCTTGATTTATTGGTGACCTTAGTTGAGTCATACGAAATGAAACATTATCCTATTGCACCACCTGACCCAATTGATGCGATTAAATTTCGCATGGAGCAAATGGGTATGACAAATTCAGATATGGTAAAATTTTTGGGCAGTCAAAGTAGAGTGAGTGAGGTTCTTAATAAAAAAAGAAATCTGACATTAGGAATGATAAAATCACTTTACAAAGGATTAAAAATACCAGCAGAGATTTTATTAGCTTGATCGACTTAAAAATCAACGTGCTACAAAACAGTATAAACAAAACAGGCAAGATAGTAGTAAATTCAACGGTTGTAGCCTGCTTCAATCCCGAAAGATTTCGGGATGTGACGATTTGATAAGTTTAGCTTCGCTGAGCTCATTTCAGTCGGTTGAAGCCCGCAATCGATTACTTTGAATATAGTCAACCTTATAATAATAAATCAGTCATTTCAACCATCTGAACCGGACTTCAAGTTTTAATCAAATTAAACTTTAGCTAAAATAAATTTGAGTGCATAACCACTTCCATTTTTAATACATATTAATTTAACAAACTCTTTATGTTTTAATAACAATAAAGTAATATCTACCTTAATATAATTGGATATCATTGTTTACGATAATTAATTATAAAAGACGATGGAATATTATTATTTGGTAATTGTTGTAATGCTCTTTGCTTTAGCTATTTCCGACCTTATTGTTGGAGTTAGTAATGATGCGGTTAACTTTCTAAATTCTGCTATTGGATCTAAAGCAGCTTCTTACAATGTAATTATGATAATTGCTGCTCTTGGTATTTTAGTAGGAGCGACTTTTTCGAGTGGTATGATGGAAGTGGCACGTAAGGGTATTTTTCACCCTGAAATGTTTTATTTTAACGAGATCATGATCATTTTTATGGCTGTTATGTTAACAGATATAATACTTCTGGATCTTTTTAATACTTATGGTTTACCAACCTCTACCACTGTTTCTATTGTTTTTGAATTGCTTGGAGCAGCTGTTGCAGTATCTATAGTTAAAATTTCGCATATCGTTCATCACAATCTTTCAGATATATTTTTGTACATAAATTCAGAACGGGCTCTGGCCATTATTTCCGGAATATTTATTTCCATAGTTATAGCATTTTCTGTTGGAGCAATTATACAATGGATAGTAAGAATGCTCTTTACTTTTAATACAAAACGCACTATTAAAATTTGGGGTGGAATTTGGGGTGGAATTTCTGTGGCTGCCATTAGTTACTTCATGCTTGTTAAAGGGGCTAAAGGCGCCTCTTTTATAAGTGACGCATCGGCTGAGTGGATTGCTGCCAATACCTTTCAGATCATCCTTTTTAGTTTTATCGGTGGAAGTATCTTATTTCAGCTTTTAATAAGCGTTGCCCGGGTAAATATTCTGAAAATTATTGTTCTTATGGGTACTTTTGCACTGGCTATGGCCTTTGCAGGGAATGATTTGGTTAATTTTATTGGTGTTCCATTAGCCGGATTTGAATCCTTTAAAGCTTTTTCGGCTTCGGGTGCAGAACCGGGTGCCTTTGCCATGGATATTCTTACCAATAAAGTGCAAACACCTACATTGTTTTTGTTGATAGCCGGTTTGGTAATGGCTTTAACATTGCGTTTTTCTAAAAAAGCCAGGTCTGTTACAGCTACTACCATTAATTTAAGCAGTCAAAAAGGGGGTAATGAGCAATTTCAGTCTTCTGCATTTGCAAGGTGGCTTGTAAGATGGGCGTTGGAAATTGGTTCAACAATAAGGAAATATAGTCCTTCCTGGTTTGGGAATTTCATAGGGAAAAGATTCGATCAGTCTGTTTTGAAGAGAAAGCAAAGGAATAAGCAGGAGATTCTGGCATTTGATCTTGTCAGAGCATCAGTTAATTTAGTTGTCGCAGCTATTCTTATTTCTATAGGTACTTCCTTAAAGCTTCCTCTTTCCACCACCTATGTTACTTTTATGGTTACCATGGGTTCATCTCTAACCGATCAGGCCTGGGGTCGTGAAAGTGCTGTATTCAGAATTACCGGTGTTTTAACAGTCATAGGCGGTTGGTTTCTCACAGCTTTAAGTGCATTTGCAGCTGCATTTATTATTGCTATTCTTATTAGTTTTGGTGGTATGACAGCGATTGTATTAATATCGTTATTGGTCATTTTTCTTGTAGTTAAGACCCACGTTTTTCATAATAAAAAGGAGCAAACGGCTAAATCTGAAATTATTGCAGGAAATATTCAATCTAAAGATATCGTAATTAAATGTTCTGATAATGTAAAATCAGTGCTGATTAGTGTATCCAAACTTTATTACCTCACAATAATCAATTTTACAAAGGAAAAGAGAAAAGCTTTATTAAATGTTAAAACAGAGGCTAAAGAAGTCAATAAACTAACTAAAAAATTAAAGCTAAATGTATATAATACCATACAAAAGTTTGAAGAGGATATTGAAAGTGGCCATCATTACGTTCAAGTTCTGGATTATCTAAAAGAGACATCAAATTGTTTGCAACATATAATTAATCCGGTTTTCGAGCATGTAGATAATAATCACCATCCCCTTGATGCTGATCAAATTAAAGATTTATTGAAATTTAACGAAAGGATGGCCGAATTCTTTAATTTTTCCTTAAGTATATTAGAGCAACATTCATACAAAAGGATAGACGAATTGAAAAATCAGCGTGATGGTATATCGGAAGAAGTCAATAATATTAAAAAGAAACTACTTAAGAAGATTAAACAAGATGGAGTCAATACCCGGGTTAGCATGGTTTATCTTGATATTCTTACTGAATCAAAGAATTTGAGTTTATTTGTCACTAATGTAATAGAAGCAAATATGCATTTTATGGAAGAGAGTGAAAAGGCCTGATTATTTGTAGTTGGGGTGTTGCAATCAAGGCCCCAACTGCATATACCGAATGCGCGCTTCTCTAAAAATTAAACAATAAATTTATAGCCAACGCCCTTCGTCGTTTTGATATAATCCGATCCGATTTTTTCTCGTAATTTTCGAATGTGAACATCGATAGTTCGATCGCCGACAATTATGTTTTCACCCCAGACTTTATGAAATATTTCATCCCTGGTGAAAACTTTGTTAGGTTTTGATATCAGAAGATTCAATAATTCAAATTCTTTTTTAGGCAAAAATAGTTCTTCTCCTTTAACGATAACTAGATAGCGATCATAGTCAATTCTGACATCACTATTTTCATCAAAACCCGGATCAGAATTCAAGCTTGAAATTATTTCCTGATTTTTATATCTCTTTAACAAGGCTTTTAGTCTGCTAATAAGCAATTTGGGTTTTATGGGTTTTGTAATATAATCATCCCCTCCTGCTTCAAAGCCTGCAATTTGACTGTAATCTTCTCCCCTTGCGGTTAAAAATGCAATTAATATATTTGAATATTCAGGCTTCATCCTTATAGCCTCACAAGTTTCAATTCCATCCATTTTAGGCATCATAACATCTAATAAAATCAAATGTGGCTGAAATGAATCGAGAATTTCAAGTGCAGAACTCCCATCTTTTGCAATTTCAACTTTAAATCCCTCCTTTTTTATATTATAGCTTAAAAATTCAAGGATATCTTCCTCATCGTCCACAATTAATATTCTATATTTTGAATAATTCATTTCAAGGAGAATTCGATTTTTTCTGTTTACTAAGTTACGCTAATGGAGCAATATTCAAAATAAAATATTTCATTTTAAATTATTGTTGTCCGGTAAAACTTATAAAACCTAAAAAGATTGCCGCGCTGCGCTCGCAATGACTCTGAATGTCAATTTACTATTTGGATCCGCATTTACAGCTAAAAATGCAAGATTGCTTTGATCAACAAGCAATGAATTGGTGCACATTTTTTTTGGCTGATTCATACCCAAATAATTTTTCGTAAATTTCCTTTTTTGAATCTTTATTGATATAAGCTTAGCAGATTGTTAACTCTACGATAATATTATTTTAATTAATAAATATTAGAATTGTAATTTAATTAAAGTTCTTTCGATGAAAATAAAATCAGTTTATTCTTTAGTATTTATTCTTTTACTGTTTTCGCTAAATGGCTATTCACAAGAAGAAGGTGAAACAATTTTTAGAATTTACAGTAATTTTTATAAAGGTCTCACTGAAGAAGACAACTCGACTGCTTTTGAAATAAGTAGGATTTACCTGGGGTATAAAGGAAATATTAATGAGAATTTTAGTGCGGAGGCAAAACTTGATATTGGATCACCTGAAGATCAGTCTCAATATTCTCTGGTAAACAGATATGCCTATTTTAAAACAGCATACCTCGAATACCATAAGGATAATCTGCAGATATATTTTGGATTATTTGGGATGATGCAGTTTGATATTCAGGAAAAAATTTGGGGCTACCGATATATTTCAAAGTCATTCATGGATGAATTTAAGTATGGCCCAAGTGCTGATATTGGAATTGGAGCGAGGTATAAACTGAATGAATTTATTATAACCGATATGGTTATTTCTAATGGTGAAGGATACAAAAGTCTACAGGAAGATGATAGTTATAAAACAGCATTTGGCTTAAGCGTTTTACCTACAGAAAAAACAATGGTTCGGGTATATTATGATTTTATAAATAAAGAGAGCCTGCAATCTGTATTTGCCACTTTTATTTCGTTTACAGGAGATGATTTCCGTTTTGGAGCAGAATATAATAAGTTATACAATAAATCTTTCGTTGAGAATCAGGACCTCAAGGGATATTCTGTTTATGGTACATTTACTTTAAATGAAAAATGGGGCTTATTTGGCAGATTCGATTACCTTAGTTCGAATATCCTTGCCGAAGAAATCTTACCCTGGAATTTGTACAACGACGGCAGTTCAATCACTTCAGGAATAGAGTACACCCCGGTGAAAAATATTCATTGTGCATTAAATTATCAGGACTGGGTTTCGCTGGCAGCAAATGGTCCTTACAAATCATATATTTATTTTAATATTGAATTTAAACTCTGAAAATGAGAAAAGTCATTCATATATTTGCCATTCTTTTGATTTCATTTTCTTGTCGGAAAAGCGACTATTATATTGAAATAGAGTCGGTTATAACAGATTTAGGAGGTGGAACCGGTACGGTAACCTGGACTAAAGAAAAATCATACATTATTGATGGTTTTGTGTTTGTAAATGATGGGCAGATCCTCACCATCGAGAAAGGAACCGTAATACGTGCAAAAACAGGCCAGGCAAGCCTTGCCAGTGCTCTCATTGTAGCAAGAGGAGGTAAAATTATAGCACAAGGTACTCAGGAGGAACCCATTGTTTTTACCGTTGAAGGTGATGATCTTCAGGGATCTGTGAGTATTGATGCCTCAGGTTTGTGGGGCGGACTAATTATTTTGGGGAATGCTCCTATTAATGCGGAATATGGTGAAGGATTTATTGAAGGAATTCCAATAAGTGAACCCAGGGGAATTTATGGTGGTGAATTTCCTGAAGATAATTCCGGTATATTGGAATATGTATCGATCATTCATGGGGGGACGAATATTGGGGAAGGAAATGAAATAAACGGACTTACTCTTGGAGGTGTAGGAAGAAAAACCATAATCGATCATGTAGAAGTTATATCAAATGCTGATGATGGGATAGAATTTTTTGGGGGTACCGTAAATTGTAGCAATTTGGCTGTAGCCTTTTGTGACGACGATTTATTTGATTTTGATGAAGGTTATACTGGAAAATGTCAATTTCTTTTGGGAATAATGCATGATACAAAAGGCGATCATATGGCAGAACATAGTGGAAATTCTGATGGATATCTTAGCTCTGACTACACAGTCCCTGTAATTTATAACTCAACATTTATAGGCCATTCAGAAGGAGAAAATTATATGATGAGTTTTGACTTTATCAGTGGTGGAGTATATAGAAATTCAATATTTCTATCAAATGCTCAGGGAATTGCCATTGAGTATACACCTGAATTCAATAGTTTTCTTCAAATTGAAAATAATCAGTTAGCCTTTGAAAACAATATATTTTACAATATTGCATCCAATTATGAAGATAGCATTTTTGTTCTTCACCCCGATAATGGTTCTTCTGAGAATGAGCAAAATTTTCTTTCCAGCTATTTTTCAGAAGCACAAAACATTATTGAGGATCCCGGATTTGAATACGTTCATACACCTATAAAATTACTCCCCTCCAGTACTGAATTTGAAAATTTAGCAGCCTACAGCAGTGACTGGTTTGAGAAAGTAAGCTATAAAGGAGCCTTTGGATCTAATAATTGGCTGGAAGGCTGGTCGATTTTGTGGAAGGAAGGGATAGTAGAATAGTGTTGGGAACCTAACTCCTGTGTGCATCCCTAACCAAATCGAAAACTGTCTTTACCGGAGTAAATGTTTCAATAGGAACTTCAACAAACCATGTTAACCAGGCAGCCATTGAACCATTCCACAATCCTGGCAGTTCAAGGGCTTTTAGCTCCTTCCCTCCTTGCGATTTCACAGATATAAATCCCATATCAGGATCCCTGAATTTGATTAAGTCGAATTTATTACCTTGATAATCATGTGTATAACAAGCTAAGTCGACCGGATTGAAATGAGTGGCTGCCTGAAATAGTTTATTCTGTTCAGTATCCTGAAGATTAATTTGGGAGCTTTCAATAATTTGCTTGCTTACCTCAGCCTTTTTATTCTTAACCCAAAAAGGACCTCCACCCGGTTCGCCTACATTTTTCACCATACCACAGATCCTGATGGGACGGTTTAACAACTCCAATATTTTAACTTTAAAATCCTGGATACTTAGATTATAGATATCTGTTTCAGATTCAGGAGCAAGTTCACGAATTATTTCTAATATTTCATTTTTGATAACAGAATCCTTTTCGTAGTTGTCGAGATTTGACAAAATATGATGTACTTTGCCCATTTTCTCCATCAGAACCCCTCCCAGCAGTTTTTTATATTTTATTCGCTCAGGCATTGTTCTTTCAGGTGCTATATTGTCAATATTTCCAATAAATACAATCTGTTCTTTTAAATCATTTAAATTTTCAAGTAAGGCACCATGTCCTCCGGGTCGAAATAACATGCTTCCATCATCGTTTCTGAATATATTATTATTCTTATCTACAGCAACGGTATCGGTTGAAGGTTTCTGGACAGAAAATTCTGTATTGCAGCTAATTGCATATTCAGATTTAAATTTAGCTTTAATTTTTCCACTTAAATCCATAAACAGATCCTTATGCTCAGGAGAAACGGTAAAATGAAGATTTAATTCAAGTTTTTCATTTAACAAATATTGTTTTGCCTCCATAAAGTGTTCTTCGAAAGCTGTACGGGCATCCCCATTATACTTATGGAATTTTAGCAATCCTTTTGGTAAACTGCTGTAATTCAATCCTTCAGAAAGAAGAATTTTTTCCAGGATTTCAATAAGGACTTCAGTTTTCTGATCTGCGCCTACTATTTCCTTATTAAAAAATTGTTTTAAATCATTATGGAAAGGATATTCATTCAAAGAGTTGAAAAACTTTGCAATATTGGGCTTTTTTTCATACAAATCTTCAGCTTTTCCTATATTGGAAAGATATTCGAGGGTCTCAAATAGGTCTTTAAACATGCGGGAAGCAGCACCTGAAGCGGGTATAAATCGGGTGAAAGAATAATCCAGTATATTATTATCAAAAAACCTCAGGTATTTTGAAATTTCTTCTTCACTGAATACAGAAATTCCTTTACCCGGAATGGCAGGAGCAACGATTTCAACGAAATCTATGCCCTCTTCGAAGTATTTTATTTGCTGATTCACAGTTTCAGGACCGAGTCCTTTTTTCCTTAGCTGGGATAAATCTATTTCTGAATACATATTCCGGTTTTTAATATTACAAAGCTAGGAAAGATTAGAGGATTTTAAGCTATATGGGTTTCAAATAATTGTTTGATGCTTCCCTTCCTGCTTCAAATGCTTTATGATTTAGCTCAATGACTTCTTTTCCCTTCCTTGAAAAAAGTTGAGTAATTCCATTTAGAAAACTTTGGAGTTTTAGAGGTATAAATAGTGAAGCTGCTCCAAGCATAACCATATTTGAAGATCTGATTGATCCAAGCTCCTTTGCAAGTGCATCTGCATCAATTATCACATGATTTTTATGTGATTTAATTTCTTTTTCAATGTCCTCAGGTTTTGGATAGTTGGGAATATTTATAAACGCTGAAGAGCTGGTTACCAAATAGCCCTTTTCAGATAAGTAAGGCAGGTATCGCAGTGATTCCATGGGTTCCACAGAAATAATAAGGTCGGCAGCTCCGAAAGGAATTAAGTCGGAAGAAATTGGACTTGAAGAAAGCCTGGAATGAGCTTGTACTGCGCCACCTCTTTGGCTCATACCGTGGACTTCAGCTTGTTTTACCTGCAAATTTTCGCTTAGTGCTGATAATCCAATTATGTTTGCAATGGATAGGATTCCCTGTCCGCCTACTCCAGCTAAAATGATGTCTGATTTCATTTGTTTATTTTTTTGTTGGGACGCACGGCCGTGCGTCTCTACTTCATGAATGACGTTTTTTGCGCAACAGGGTTTGGATACATTCCCGTTGAGCAATTATTACAGAAACCCCTTTATATTGAAGTTCCCTGTTCATTATTTCAACATTTTCATTATGGTTTTTTTTGAGAGGATCGATTACTATTACATGTTCCTCTTCCACCCCAATACCTATACAAATCTTCTCCAGACGTCCTGTGGCTGCCGATTTTTGTCCACCCGTCATTCCCGTGGTTGAATTATCGGAAATTATTATGGTTACGGGACTTTTTTCATTAACGCAATCGAGCAATCCTGTAATACCGGAATGCGTAAATGTAGAATCACCAATAACAGCCACAGAGGGGATTAGTCCGGCGTCGGCGGCCCCTTTGGCCATGGTTACTGAAGCCCCCATGTCAACGCAGGAATTGATTGCATTAAAGGGCTCCAGAGCCCCCAACGTGTAACATCCAATATCGGAAAACACCCTTCCTTTACCATATTGAATCATGGCCTCGTTAAGTGCATTATACATATCGGCATGACTACAACCCTTGCATAATGCGGGAGGTCTGTTTGTGACAACAGCCGGAATTTCTGGACCGGTTTTGTCCTTCAATCCAAGAGCTTTCGCCACATTATTTGGATTAAGCTCCCCGGCCATGGGCAGGCTTCCATCCATTCTGCCGTGTACAATATATGGTTTATTAAAGAAGCCCCTTAATTGTTCTTCAAGCATTGGGAAACCTTCTTCAAGAACAATAATCTCTTTACATTCAGCAAATATTTTTTTTATTTGCTCAACAGGAGCGGGATACTGCGATATTTTTAAAACAGGATGATCCAGTTTTGCATTCACCGCATTTTCCATATAATAATTATAGCCCAGACCACAGGCTATAATCCCTTTCGATAAATCTTTTCCTCCGAAATATTCATTAAAGGGAGAATTTTCTGATTCTTCTGTAAATGCGGACTGGTTTTTAAGCAGGTCATTATATTTCACCCTGGCATTAGCAGGTAATAAAATAAACTGTTTTAAATTGAGAGGCAAATGCAGCTTGTTTTGATTGAGTTTTTCAGATAAATTCACTACAGCTCTTGAATGTGCCATCCGGGTGGTGATTCTTAGCATGATGGGAATTAAATACTTTTCAGACAATTCAAAAGCATATCGCATCATGTTGTATGCTTCCTGCTGATTGGAGGGTTCTAGCACAGGTATCATTGCGAACTTCCCATAGAAACGACTATCCTGTTCATTTTGTGAGGAATGCATAGACGGGTCATCGGCAACCGTTACTACCAATCCGCCGTTTATACCTGTTAAAGCCGCATTTACAAATGCGTCCGCTGCCACATTCAACCCAACATGTTTCATGCAAACCATTGCCCTTTTACCTGCATAAGCCATTCCGAGGGCAGCCTCCATGGCAGTCTTCTCATTGGCAGACCATTCTGAGTGAATACCTTTTTCTTTTGCTTCTTTCGAGGCTTGGATATATTCAGTTATTTCTGTGGATGGCGTTCCCGGGTATGCATAAACTCCCGATAAACCGGCATCTATTGCACCCTGAGCTATTGCTTCATCACCTAATAATACTAATTTTTGCATTCCTGATTTTTTTGTTGCTCAAAGTTAGAAAAAACAGGGCTTTTAGGAAGATGTTATATAATATGTGGGTTTGAGTGCACAGGGCTTTCCGTCAGGTAAATCAATAGCGGATCATTGATCCTTGAAAATTATATATTTGATGGAATTAAATATGAAGGTTATGTAGTATTTGTAACTTTGAAATGAAAGCGTTTTAGCTCAATCAGCTATGAAAGGCCTTGATTTTGTACTGGTTGAGTTAAGTTTTAAGAATGCTGGTTTTAATCCCGGGGATGTGGCTGTCAGACTAATTTCGCCGGATTCGCCGGTGGTTTTTAGTAAAACCTGGGCTAATCCGTTGAAGGCTTTTCTTTTCCATTGGGCAGCTGGATTATAAACTCCAATTATACCCGGATCGGTGCTAATTTCTTCCCATTGGAATTGCTTTACAAATGGTTTTCCCTGATATATTAATTCATTTTTCCCATTTTTTAACCAGGAATGGTCAAGAATGAAAACCTGATCTTTTGAATTCCTTTTAATATTTTCAGCCAATAATTTTCCATTAAGATGAATGGATTGGTTTTCTGCTAAACTCTTGGCGTAGAGGGTTATTATGGTTTGATCGCTGAAATCTTCAAGGAGAAAATCGGCTTTAATAATTATATTTTTTTCAGAATCGTATTCACCATAAACCTTCTGAAATGCGGGTTTCCAGTCTGATTTACTGTAAATATTTTCGATTTCCGGAGGATTCAAATAACTTACGGATTGAAGGATTTTCAAATTTTCAATAGACAAACTTTCAGCATGGTCCACGAATTTTTCAGGATCGTGGGAAGCAGGATCCCCATTTCCCACTCCCATTATTTCGGCTGGTCCTTCGATACTAAAAGAGATTTCATTATCAGCATCAGGTACCATAAGTCTTTTTTTGTCATTTACTTTTACGGTAATTACTGCTATATCCTGTCCATTTGCCTTAAGATTTTCCTTATCAGGTTGAAGAGTAATATTTTCGGCAGCACCCGTAGTTTCCATCTGATTGCTGGCGATAAGTTTGGAGTTCCGGTATCCACTGGCTAATAAAACTCCCGGTTTATATTTGATATCCCATTCAAGATGTCCGTTTTTCGGCATGGTTTTTTTGCCAAGATTTTTGCCATTCAAACTCAAATTAACTTCGTCAGCATTACTGTAGATAGTGAGTTTAACATACTTCCCTTCATGTCCTTCCCAGTTCCAATGAGGAGAAATATAAAGTGTGGGTTTATCGGTCCACCATGATTTCAGGTAATAGAATATATCTTTTGGGTAACCGCACAGGTCAATTATTCCGAATTGGGAATTCACGGCTGGCCAGACCATGGGGTTGGGTTCTCCTCTGTAATCGAATCCGGTCCAGAAAAACAATCCTGACAAAAAGGGTCTCTCAGCATAAAATTTCCATCCAAACTCTGTTCCAATTTTATCAGCTATCAGATTGGTTGGTTTCATATGTCCGTTTTCAAAATCATTAACATATATACCACGGGTTCCAATGGTATTGCTTTCTTCCGTGCCTACACTGGCTTGTAAGGGAAACTTTCTATGGTGTTCATCGATATTTCCATGAAATATATAATTGTATCCCATTACCTGACTTACTGTTCCACTTCCTGTATCCCAGCCGCCTGAGGCTCCAAGGGTAAAAAAACGGGAGGAATCTATAGTTTGGGCAAATTGTTGCATGCTACTGCTTATCATCGCACCTTTTTCATTGCCTTCAATAGCCCATTCTTCATTTCCTAAGGACCAAATAATTATGCTGGGATGATTCCTGTCGCGTTTCATAAATCTTTCCAATAAATCGAAATGTTCCTTATTTATTCCCATCAGGCGATTTTCTTCCATAACAAGCATTCCCAAACGATCGCAGATGTCTAATAGTTCAGGAGTGGCAGGATTGTGAGCTGTTCGTATGGCATTACAACCCATTTCTTTGAGCTGAAGTATTCTATATTCCTGTAATGCATCAGGAATGGCAGTCCCAACACCAGCATGATCCTGATGATTGTTAACACCTTTAATTTTAACACTTTTTCCATTCAGAAAAAATCCTTTGTCGGCATCAAACTGTATGGTTCTGATACCAATTGTAGTTTCGTAGCTGTCAAGAATTTTATTATCAGAAATTAACTGTGTCTCTATTTTATATAGATTAGGATCTTCAAGACTCCAAAGTCGCGGATTTTCGATTCGAAGAGTATTAAAATATGTTTGGTTGAAATTTCCCCTGAGGCTGTTTTTATAAAATTCACTACTTGCTATAGCCTTCCCCGACTCATCCCTCACGATATGCTTTAAAACAAAATCAACTTTATCAGTATACTGATTTTCAACAGTTGAGCGTAAGGTAAGTACAGCGTAGTTATCATGAACCTCTGAGGTAATAAAAGTGCCATTCTGCGCTATATGGAGTCTGTCTGTTTTATTGAGCCAAACATGGCGGTAAATCCCTGCCCCTTCGTAAAACCATCCTTCTTCCAGACTGGCATCAACTCTCACTGCCACCACATTATCGTTGCCAAAGTTCAGATAATCAGTTATATCGTAATTTGTACTACTATATCCACTTGCTTCATGACCAACATAAAATCCGTTCACCCAAACTTTAGCATCTCTATAAATGCCATCGAATTGAATGCTGATTTTACGGCCCTTATCGCTTTCCGGTATGAAAAACATTTTGCGGTACCAGCCAACAGAAGTCTCAGGGTATTTCCAGCCGATGGTTTTATAGCCATGACTATGACTTGCGGTCTCAGAAAAGGGCAATTCCACAGCCCAGTCGTGAGGCAAATCAACAATACGCCAGCTGCGATCTTCAAAATCATAAGCTGCGGCGCCGTCGCCATATCCTGTTTTTGCATAATATGTAAAATAACTCGTCCCATGGGAAAAATCTTTCCGGTAATCGGAGGCATGTCCCAGGGCAAAACGCCAGTCTGAATCCATTCGGATGTGTTCACGAAAAGCGCTATTGCCATTACTTTCAAAGTTATTTACCTGAGAAATTCCTCCAAAAACTGTTGTAAATATCAATAAGGTCGTTATTAATAATTTCATCACAATTATGATTTTATTTTTTATTATTAGTGTCCGGTAAAAATATGAGATTGCTTCGCTACGCTCGTAATGACGGGGTTTACGTATGTTATGACTTGGGATGGGGTCGGTTTCCGGCGAAGCCGGAACCCGACCCCATCCCAAGTCATAGTCAATTGACAATCAGCGTCATTGAGCGAAGCGCGGCAATCTTTTTAGGTTTTATAAGTTTTACCGGACAACAATGATTTTTTATATCTTAAACAATAAACTTTATACTTCAACCTAAAAATATTGAATATTATTAATACTTTACTATGAATACTAAAAACAATGGGGTTTGATTCAAAAAATTTTCAATTGTGAGTTCATACTAAATAAAAAAAGTAATTTTAATACTTTCAAAGAATAAAAATTAATTGATAGTAATACCCTATGATAGAAGCTGTTATAGATTCCAGTTATGATTCTTACGAATTTGAAAAAGAACTATTTGCACAGGACATTATGCGTGGTATTCAGACTATTCAGCAATTGAACTTCAGAAAAGGGCTGCAAACAATCTTTTAATTTTCTTAAAGGAAGAAAGTTGAAGATTGCTTAATGGGTAAAGAGGTAAAACAGTTAAAATTCTATGTGATAAGGCTGTATAATAGTCTTAATTTCAGTTTTTATATTCAGAAATCCGTTCAATTTCCCTAATTAAAAGAGGGAATGCCGGCTCAGTCATATTATGACCGTAGCCATCGAGTTCGAAAAGTTTTGTCTGAGTATGACCGGTTAATTTCATCATACGCATTAAATAAGCATTTTCTTCATAGCGACCCAGCAGTTCAAGTTCGCGGTCACCTGTTATTAATAGCAAAGGTGGAGCATCAGGGCGGACATAATACAATGGGGCAAATTCATCAACAATGGCCTGAGTGCCCGGAATACCTCTTTCTTTTCTGATGGTGAAATGAGTAATTGCATGACCACTGAAGGGTATGAGTCCTGCGATACGATTGGCATCAATCTGATATACTTCCAGCCATTTTTTATCCAAACCTATCATGCTGGTCAGGTATCCGCCAGCTGAATGACCTGAAACAAAGATCAAGGAAGAATCACCTCCAAGGCTTTCAATATTATTAAAAACCCAGGCAACAGCTGCTGCGGCATCTTCAATATAAGCCGGAGCTTCAATTTTAGGATAAAAACGATAATTAACAGCAACTATGGCTATTCCCTTATTTTTCAGTGCTTCGGGGATATATTTATTTCCGGATGTTAATCCGCCTCCATGAAACCAAACCAGGGTTGGAAATTTCTCTTTTTCCATGGGATAATACACATCCAGTACACATCGTTCCTGCTTGTAAGCATCGGCATGGTTAATTGAGTCGTGGTAGTAATGAATGTCTGTCTTTGTGAAGTATTCAGAATTCTGACCAAATGTTACCATTTGAAGTGAGATCAACAGAATGCTTAAAAGGTATTTTTTCATAGAGTTAAGCTTTTAAAGTAGTTTTTGAATCGCTTGAGTTTGTTAAAATTAAGGATTGATTTGAAGCATTTTTTTATTTTGGCAAAACATAGTAGTATATAGACATAAAATGACAAAAACTTCCCAACAGAACAAAGATATGAAATATGGCATGATTGAATTTTAGTTTGTTGAGACTAAAAAAAACAGCTCCCACGGTATAAGCAACACCTCCTGCCAGTAGCCAGATTAAACCTCCTAAATCCAGACTTTGTATAAGGGGTTTTATAAAAAATATCATAACCCAACCCATTAAGACATACATAATGGTAGAGAGAAGTGCATATTTATCGGTATAAAATAATTTTAATATAATTCCGGCTAAAGCTAAGCCCCATATAAGCCCAAAAACGATCCATCCAACCGATCCTCTCATACTAACAAGCACAAAAGGAGTATAGGTTCCGGCAATGAGCACATAGATGGAAGCATGATCTACAATATTTAATTTATTTCTTAGAATCTCATTTTTTGAACTGTGAAATATAGTAGAAGCAGAATATAAAAGTATCAGACTGGTGCCGTAAATGCAAAAACTTACGATTTGCCATACATTCCCTTCAAGACTGGCCTTTAGTATTAATAAAATAAGGGCAATAATGCTTAAAAGAATTCCAAAAGCATGAGAAACTACATTAAATCTTTCTTCAATTTCCGGGGAATATTTTAGATGTGGGAATTTCATGGAGTAAAAGAATGAACATTTAAAAATACTTAGTTATGGCTGAAAATTTAAGTGAGGATAGTTGCTACTACCCTTCTGCTACCCCCGTGATCTCTGAATTCACCTAAATAAATTCCTTGCCAGGTCCCCAGATTTAGTTGACCATTACTAACTGGAATAGTAAGCGAGCTTCCAAAAAGAGCAGATTTGATATGAGCAGGCATGTCGTCGGCGCCTTCATAAATATGGGTGTAAACGGGGTCGTTTTCCGGAATCAATTTATTCATGAATCTTTCAAAATCGATCCTTACAGAGGGATCGGCGTTTTCATTAAGGCAAATACCGGCAGAGGTGTGTTTTATAAGGAGGTTCAATAATCCGGTTTTTGGCAAATCAGGAAGATTTTCCAGGATTTCACGGGTAATAAGATGGAAACCACGAGAACGGGGTTTTAGACTGAATTCAATTTGAGAAATCATGCTTGATGGCCTGTTGAATTATTAAACTATACAAAAATAGCTAAAAAGACTGCAAATTCATCTCCGTGATTTGAATTAATTCATATAGGCAGGGCAAAGGAGAAAATTTTATTCGCCGGAGTGTTGCAGAGATAAAAATGTATTATCGGCTTATGGCTTTATACGTACATTTAAAACTATGAAATTACAATTCTTCACATTGTGTTTCAAAAAGATCAATTATTTATTTTTTTACCTGGGAATTAGGTCCAGAGCAACTTCAAAACAAACATCTTTATTTTGTAGGAAATCTTTATATGATTCTTTTACATAAACGTCAGGCATAATTGGTTTGGATTTATCCATATTCTTTACAGCTGTTTCAAAAGAGCTACGTCCGAAATAAAGTTGAATGCCCGTGTTTTTTAAAATCTCTATGCCATTTTTTCCGGCATTGCAGGTATAAGTGCCACCACTTGGTGTACCAACAAATTTTCCAATTTTATGGTATTTTAGTAATGAACAGAAATGTGCATTAGTTGAAAAACATCTTCCATCTATAAGTGTAATAAGATTTCCGGTATAGTGATTTTCGGGAATTGCCAGCGGTAGGGAAAACTCTGAATATTTTCCGTATGGTTCAGAAAAGTATGGAAGTGGTTCAGGTTGCAGATAAGAAAACAAAGGTGCGGCACAAAAGGGGTCTCCACCATCATTTCCTCGTAAGTCGAGTATAAGGTTTTCAATATTTCTTTTCACTATTATCGTAAAGCAGCTGTCGATAAAATTGGTGAAATAGGGAACTTTATCATAATAAATAAATGTAGGAATAGTTAATAGAGCAGTATTCTTTTCCTCCAGCAACTTAAAAGTAAGGGGTGGGTGTCTGAAGTTTGAGAAAACCACTTCTCTCACAGCCTGATTGGTTGCAGGAATCAATGTTTTATATTGGCTTGTTTTACGACCTGGCAAGGAATATTTTACATCGTATTTTGCCGGGAAACCAAATCTTCTGGCATAAATCAGAGAAAACCGTCTCGTAATTTGTGAATTAATAAAATGGATATTGAAGGCGTCGGCGGAGTAATTGGCTCTCATTTCTTGAATAATATCCTCCATTAAACGACCATTTATTTCCTGAATGATACTTCCGACAGGAACCTGCAATGTGTCATTGTAACTGCCTGTAACCACAACATAATCTTCAATGAGCTTTATTTTGAGGGGGAAAAGATTTTCAGGGTCAATATTCCAATAGCTGCCTGGCATCCAGACAGCAGTATGCCCGCATCCAATTTTGGCCGTTACCGGTGTAAGAATTTTATAAAATTCAGATAGGGTCATGGAGTCTTTAATGAATCCATATTGACTTTCCATAATGCTGTCCATAACTTCTTTTGATGTATACGCATACAGCGAAGTATGATTCTGTTCCAGAGTTACACGCATTTGCAGAAAATCCTCCTGTAATGCTTGCTTAGAAAAGGACAATTGGGTCTTCTGATCACTTGTTTGAGAGGTATCATTCTTCAATCCAGCATTAAAATCTTTTGTATTATAAGCAGTAAACCGGAAGAAGATAAGTATTAAAGAAATAATAAAAAGCTTCATATCCTTATGTTTTTAATGATTAATTACACTTCTGTTTTTAGGATGCAATAATTCTTGTTTTTCCATAAAAATGATTCGCTTTTTAGCTTTGAGTTTCGCTGTAAGTATTAAAATAACAGGTGATTAACTTACTAATACTTGATAATTTGTATTCCCATCATAAATAAGAATCATTCTTTGGCCAAGTTGCTTATATTATTAAAGCTCAGCTTGGAAATTATAAGGGTTTTCCCCGATGATAAATTTTTCATCAGCTTTTCACATTCAATAATTTTGAATCAATAATAAATAACGGAATAAGAAATGAGATGTAAGCAAGAAAATCCCATGGGTCATAGGTTGAACTGTAAAAATCGAAATACTGTAAGCCCTCAATTATTAAACAAACCATCAAAAAAATAATCAAGGTTCTTTTTGGGTTGAAGAATTGAGTCCATTTGTTGTTTGTATAGCTTGTAAATAGTCCTCTAAACAAAATGTAATTCCATGCAGGGCCGGTCATATCTAATACATATCCCTTCCAGAAATCTCCCAAATCAATCCAGATTGTAGAAAGACCTGAAAGGATAAAAATAATCAGTGCTCCTGCCCAATAAGGAGCATTTTTATCGTGCCTGCATCTATTAATATCATCCATAAATGCACAAAAAAATAGTGTGTTAAGTCATTAATAAAGAGACAATAATAAAATAAAGCATAAAAGAGCCAGATTAATTGAGACCAGCCATACATAGAAAAGTAGACCGACCTTACCATTTTCAATTTTTGTTATTTCTTTGTATTTTGAAACGTGCTTAATTATGAATAAATTGATAAACAGAAAGCTCTCAGTTTTTTCATCCCTGCGTTTTATAAATGAATAGATCAAAATTGTTGACACCAAAAAAATGATGATAAAAAATGATCCTGCTATTAAAAGTAGAGTTTTCATTCGACAATCATTTATTTCGTAATTTACGATATATTTTTTAGTTCAACTATGATTCAGCATAACTTTTTTCTGAAAAAAGGCTCACGACTTTTCATTGTTGTCGGATAAACTTAAACAGATTGCCAGGCTGCGCAATGATGTCTTTTCAATATCTTAAAACTCCTAAAAATAATAAATATTAAAAAAGAGGCTGTCTCAGAAGTAAGTATTGATTTCCTTGAAATTATATTTGAAAGCTAAAGCTCTTGTACCCCTCCAAACCTCCCCTAAAAGGGAGGCTTTTAAGTTTCCTTTAGGGTCCCGATAGCTTCCGGGATAGGGGTGTTCAAAGTAAAGTACTTTCATATGGTAAATAAGTATTTTCAATTTCTGACTTTTGAGACGGCTCTTTAATTCAATTAATAGTCATTGTCCATTAAATGGAATTCTATGATATTAAGTCATTAAGCTAAATCAAAACGGTCAAGATTCATTACTTTGGTCCATGCGGCAACAAAATCATTTACAAATTTTTCCTTTGAATCGGCACTTCCATATACTTCAGCGATTGCTCTAAGCTCTGAGTTTGAACCAAATATCAGGTCAACCCTTGTTCCGGTCCATTTTAGAGTTCCAGTTTTCCGATCCCGTCCGTCAAACACATCCTTTGCCTCTGATTGTGGCATCCAGGCAGTACTCATATCCAGCAGGTTAATAAAGAAATCGTTGGTTAGAAGCTCAGGGTCTTTTGTAAATACGCCATGTCTGGAATTATCGTAATTTGCGTTCAATACACGCAATCCACCCACAAGTACAGTCATTTCCGGAGCAGAAAGAGTTAATAATTGAGCTTTGTCAATCAACAATTCCTCGGTGGATATGGTGTATTTTGTTTTTAAATAATTTCTGAATCCGTCTGCAGCAGGCTCAAGTACTGCAAAAGAATCTATATCGGTTTGTTCCTGTGAGGCATCCATACGTCCCGGTGTGAAAGGAACGGATACCGAACTGCCAGCATCTTTTGCAGCTTTTTCAATAGCTGCTGAACCTGCCAGAACAATTATATCGGCAAGGGAAACTTTTTTAGTTTTCGATTGTGATTTATTAAATTCTTTTTGAATTGCTTCCAGTTTTTCCAGTACTTTTTTGAGCTGAGCTGGATTATTGACTTTCCAATCCTTTTGCGGAGCCAGTCTGATACGGGCACCGTTAGCCCCTCCCCTTTTATCTGATCCACGGAAGGTTGACACTGAAGCCCATGCAGTTGAAACCAGCTGAGAGACTGTTAAACCAGACTTCAGAATTTTTGCTTTTAAAGCAGAAATATCTTTTTCATCAATTAAAGTATGATCAACTGCGGGTACAGGATCTTGCCATATCAGTTCTTCTTTAGGAACTTCGGAACCTAAATAACATGCTAAAGGTCCCATATCGCGATGTGTGAGCTTAAACCATGCACGGGCAAAGGCGTCAGCGAATTCAAGCGGGTTTTCATAGAAACGTCGGGAAATTTTTTCGTATTCCGGATCAAATCGCAGGGATAAATCTGTTGTAAGCATCGTTGGAAGCAGTTTTTTTGATTTATCGTGTGCATGAGGGACATCCGCCTGGGCATTTTTTGCAACCCATTGATGGGCACCTGCAGGACTTTTGGTTAATTCCCATTCGTATTTAAACAGGTTTTCGAAAAAGTAATAACTCCATTTTGCCGGTGTTTGCGTCCAGGTAACTTCCAGACCACTGGTGATTGTATCACCTGCTTTTCCCAAACCAAACTTGCTGATCCAACCTAATCCCTGTTCGTGGATTTCTGCAGCTTCGGGTTCCGGTCCTAAATGGACGGCATCTCCGGCACCATGAGTTTTTCCGAAAGTATGTCCACCGGCAATAAGAGCAACGGTTTCTTCGTCATTCATAGCCATACGGGCAAAAGTTTCCCGAATATCCTTCGCAGCAGCTAATGGATCCGGGTTACCGTTAGGTCCTTCAGGATTCACATAGATCAAACCCATTTGCACTGCAGCAAGAGGATTGTCGAGGTCATTTTCTTCTGCATAGCGTTTGTCGGCTTCCAGCCATTTGGTTTCCGAACCCCAGTAAATATCCTCTTCAGGTTCCCAAACATCCTCACGTCCACCTCCGAAACCAAAAGTTTTGAATCCCATCGATTCCAGGGCTACATTCCCTGTAAGTATCATGAGATCTGCCCAGGATATTTTCCTGCCATACTTTTGTTTTATTGGCCAAAGGAGACGGCGGGCCTTATCGAGATTTACATTATCGGGCCAGCTATTCAGCGGTGCAAAACGTTGCTGACCTTTTCCGGCACCTCCTCTTCCATCGCCTGTACGGTATGTACCTGCACTATGCCACGCCATTCTGATAAATAATGGACCATAATGACCAAAATCTGCCGGCCACCAATCCTGTGAATCTGTCATTAAATTGTGAAGGTCTTTTTTTATAGCTTTTAAATCCAGACTTTTGAATTCTTTTGCATAATCGAAACTTTCACCCATTGGGTTTGATAATTGAGAGTGTTGTCTCAAGGTGTTTAACTTTAACTGATCAGGCCACCAGTCGCGGTTTTTTGTTCCGCTGGTGCCAACATTGTGATTGCGGGTTGCTCCGGTTACCGGGCATTTGCTAGCTTTGTCAGACTGTTTTCCCATTTTTATGTGTGTTTTGGTTAATACAATTGCTTTTTTGATAATAAGTGAGGTCAAAATTAACTTTTAACGGTTGGTACCATAAGTCCCATTACAAAAGTTCCGATAAGTCCAATTACGGCAATTATCAGCCTAAGGGAGATGGTGTCAATAAAAAAAAGGATCGAGATCAAAATCATAATCCACATTGAAGCAATCGCAAGTAATTTTGACTTTTTGGTCATGCCTTTATTCGTCTGAAATTCTGTAAGATACGAGCCTATTAAGCGGGTTGAAAGTAATTTTTGGTATAATTTGTCGGAACTCTTTATATATAAACCTGCTGTAAGCAAGACAAATGGAGTGGTTGGCAGGCCGGGTATCATAATCCCAATAACGCCGACACAAAGAGAAAGAGTACCTAATATAATCAATATTAATTTTACAAAACTCATAAAACTATTTTTTAGTATTTATGAATTTCCCAATTATCTGAAGTTTCACATCCTCTATTTGAAAATTGGGTATTCCCTTTTTTTCAAAAAAAGCAGCAAGCATTTCGTTTAATTCGGAATCGTTATAATCCTCAATTCTGTCTGAATCTGAACAATAAATATGATGGTGACTTTCCATTATGGCATCGTAACGCATAATATCTTTTTCGGTTTTTACTTTTTTTATTAATTCGTGTGAAACCAGAGCATCCAGAACTTTGTAAACAGTAGCAGTAGCAATGTTTGGATGGTTTTTACGGATGTATTCAATAATATTTTCTGCCGTTGGGTGATTGTTTAACTTTACTATTGCCTCCAAGATAGCAATCCTTTGAGGAGTTACCTTAAGACCTTTTTCGTTAAGTTTAACACTGAATTTTTCCGGTTTCATGTATAATAAATTTCAGAAAAGAATCATTCTTTTCTAATAATAAACAAAAATAAGTTTTTTACAATGACAAGTCAAGTGCCTGTTAATAATTATTTTTATTCAATTAAACCAAGGGTGGTGGTATGAAACGTTGGGGTTTTCCGAGGTACAACCTACTCTGTTGTGAAAACAGAAGCTGATTAAGCTCTTCGTATTCAAGGTTTTATGATCGTGTATTAGCAAAGGTAATTATTCTTCTTCTACTCGTTTAAGAATCTCTCGCTTTAGCTTTTTACTAATCCAAACTTCTTTGTCTGTCAAATCGTTAAGAAGTGGCTTCAGTTCATTAATCAATCCAACCGTTTTAGCCTTAATTAAAACTCCAATTGTTCCGGTCACTTTTAAATCTGCATGTTTGGCATGAAAACGACCAAGTTTCTCATCAAGTATTATTAAATCTGCATTAATCTCTGTGGCTAAAACGATTGCTTCTGCTTCACCGGAATCTAAATCCAAAAAATATTTAACTGCCTGTTTATCTTGAATCTCAACTATATCTATCCAGTCGATTTTAGATAAATCTTGGTAATATTCTTTTGTTTTTCCTACCTCAATCTCGTTAAATACAGCTTTTGGTATATGAATCTTCTTATATAGTTGTCTTAATAAATCAAGCCGATTTAGCTTTAATAACGAAATTATTGGAGTGGTATTAGAAACAATCTTAAGCATTTGAGATATCTTCGTTTAAATCATCTGTGTCATATCCACCGAGTACAGATACTTTGTATTTCGCAAGTAACTCCAAAAAATCAAGCCTTGATAAACCTAAAACTCTCGCGGCAACTCCAGATGAAACTCGTCCTAACTCATATAATTTTATCAACGCGCTGGTTTTCATCTCTGATTCAAAATCCTTTCCGCTAAGCCTCAATGAATTAGCTAATGATTCCGGATATTCTATATTTATCATTCCTTTCATATCGATCATTTTATACAAAGATAACGAAATCAATTACGATTTGAACACGCAGATCGTTCTTTTTTATGTTTGCTAATACTATTATAATTGTGTTTAAATTATTTTGTCTTTGCAAGAACCGAGTTTAAACCCGGTTCTTGCAGGCACTATTTAACATTGATATCCGGCAAAAATCATCAATCTCATATTTTTACCTGACGCTAATGATTATTTAATTTCTATCCCTTAATATTTGTTAATTACTTATAATTAATACTAATAAAACGATAACAATTAAAACTGAAAAGCAAATACTTGGATATTTTATATATTTTTGGCCTTGAATTAAGCGCTAATGAGACCATTATTCTATATTTTTAGTTTTCTGATTATTGCCAGTCAAGGACTTATGGCTCAGGAGGAAGAAGAAGATTTGCTGCAGTTTTCCGGTGTAATCAGAAATCTTAAGGCTGAAGCCATAGAGAATGTCCATTGCATTAATATCCATAAACGAACGGGAACTACGTCCAATCAAAAGGGTATGTTTTCTTTCATTGTTAATCCTTCCGACAGTATTCTGTTTTCGGCCGTAGGATATAAAAATACATTGGTAGTAATACCCAATAAAATTGAAGGACAGCATTATCCCAGAGATGTGTATATGCTCAACGATACTATACAACTGGCAGAGGTAAAGATATTTCCATGGAAATCGTATGCTGAATTTAAGGTAGCATTTATTAACCTTGAATTGCCAGACGATGATATTCAGCGAGCAAATAAAAATATTGCTCTTATTAAGGCTCAGCTTAACATGGATTTCGAACCCGATGCCAATCTTTCTTACAGGAATGCAATGCGACAGGAATACCAGAATATGTATTCCATTGGTCAGATGCCCTATTATTCAGTGCTGAATCCACTAAACTGGATGAAATTTTTTGAAGCTTTAAAGGAGGGTGATTTTAAGAAAAAAGATAAAGATTAATAATCTTTCCTTATTTTTAGCACAATTTTTCACAGATTATAGTGTTATTGCATTGTCCTTTAATGAAAAAAATCATATTCATATTATTTTTTATTCCTGTTTTTGCGACTACTATTTTTGGTCAGTCAAAAATTGTTGGAACCATTAGCGGAGAGGAAAATGAGGCTGTTTTCCTTGCCAATATTGCTGTTGAAGGCAGGAATATTGGTACAATGACTAATTCTTCCGGTAAATTTAGTATAAATGTTCCCGAAGCAGTTGATTTGAAAGTAGTTGTGTCTTGTGTGGGTTATACAAGCCGGGTATTTAATCTGAAATTGGATCCTGATGAAAGCTATATTCTTGACGTTCAGCTTGAAAAGGACATCAGGGAACTAAGCGAGGTCTCCATTTCGGTAAGGCAGGAAAGAGCCACCAGTTTTCAGAGTATAGACATTTCAGCTCTCGATCTTCTTCCCAATACTGCCGGCGGAATAGAAACAATAATTAAAACCTTACCGGGTGTATCATCTAATAATGAACTTAGCTCCCAATTTAATGTAAGAGGGGGTAATTTTGATGAAAATCTCATTTACGTAAATGATATTCAAATCTATCGTCCTTTTTTGGTGCGATCCGGTCAGCAGGAAGGTTTAAGTTTTATAAATCCTGATTTGATCTCAGGAATCAGATTTTCAGCGGGTGGATTTGATGCCCGTTATGGCGATAAAATGGCCTCGGTGTTAGATATTGCCTATAAAGTCCCCGGCGATTTTGCCGGATCGGTTTCTGCAAGTTTATTGGGAGGTACAGCGCATCTGGAGGGTTTAAGCAAAAATGGTAAACTAAGTGCTTTAGCGGGATACAGGTATAAAACCACAGCTTACCTTTTAAACACATTAGAAACAGCCGGTAACTATCAGCCTCAGTTTGCTGATTTCCAGACTTTGTTACGTTACAAATTAAATCCTAAGCTGGAGTTTAGTTTCCTCGGAAATATTTCTTTAAATCAATATAATTTCGTCCCTGAGAGCAGAAATACAGAATTTGGAACCGCTAATGAGCCCCTTAATCTGAAGATTTATTATGAGGGGAATGAAAAGGATTATTTTGACACTTATATGGGTGCTGCAACCATTAAATGGAGTCCCGGTGAGCGTACCAGTTTTAAATTTATAAGCTCTGCCTTCACCACCCGGGAAGTTGAAAGTTTTGACATTCTCGGACAATATCTGATCAATGAACTGGATAATACCATTGGTTCTGAAACTTATGGCGACAGTATTCTAAACATCGGGATAGGTTCCTTTTTAAATCATGCCAGGAATTACCTCGAAGCCTATGTATATTCCTTTTCTGTTCTGGGAGAGCACAAGAGTAAAAATCATAATTTTAAATGGGGAACATCAGCAGAATTTCAGCAGGTTAACGACAGGATAAGTGAGTGGGACTTAATCGATTCTGCCGGATTTTCGGTTCCTTCCGGATCAGATATGCTGGAATTGTATAATGTCTTAAAATCTGAAAATCAATTATCAATACAAAGGTTCTCTGCTTATTTACAAGATACCTGGTCGTATAAAATTCTCGATAATGAATACTATTTTACGGCGGGAGTCAGAACTACTTATTTGGATTTAAGTCAGCAGTTTTTAGTTAGTCCCCGACTTAATTTTTCCTTTAAACCATCGTGGGAGAGAGACCTTATGTTTCATCTTTCAGCAGGAGTTTATTATCAGCCTCCTTTTTATAAAGAGATGAGAGATACAGATGGTAATTTGAATGAAAATTTAAAAGCACAAAAGTCGGTTCATTTTGTAACCGGAAGTGATTATATTTTCAGTGCATGGAACCGGCCTTTTAAATTCAGTACAGAGCTCTACTATAAGCACCTGAGTAATTTAGTGCCTTATAAGGTTGATAATGTAAGGATTGCTTATGCCGGGGAGAATCTTGCTGAAGGCTATGCCATGGGCATCGATTTTAAGATTAATGGTGAATTTGTGCCGGGTAGTGAATCGTGGGCGAGTTTATCGCTTATGAGAACCAGAGAAGATATAGAAGGTGATATTTTTCTTCAGCTTTATGAAGATGGCAGTCAGGAATATTATGAACCCGGTTATTATCCAAGACCTACGGATCAGCTAATGACCTTCGGATTGTTTTTCCAGGATTATCTGCCCAGCAATCCTGAATATAAAGTAAATCTTAATTTTCTGTATGGTTCGCGACTTCCTTACGGATCGTCGACCAAAGATCGTTACGATGATGTATTCCGCCTGCCACCCTATCGAAGAGTGGATATAGGGTTTTCAAAAATTCTTATTAAGGAAATTAACAGCTTTAAAGAGGGAAATCCCCTCGCTCACATTAAAAATATGTGGATAAGTGCTGAGATATTTAATTTATTGGGCATAAACAATACCATTTCCTATTTATGGGTTCGCACTATTGCAAATCAGTCGGGTGTGCCTGATGTATTTGCAGTACCTAATTACCTAACGGGAAGAAGGTTTAATGTTAAAATGACAGCGCGTTTTTAGTGGGGGAATTGCAGAGACGCATGAACAAATGGGAATTGTAGAGACGCATGAACAAATGGGAATTGCAGAGACGCATGAACAAATGGGAATTGTAGAGACGCATGAACAAATGGGAATTGCAGAGACGCAAAAACAAATGGGAATTGTAGAGACGCAAAATCTTGCGTCTCTACAATTCCCATTTTCCTGCAAATACAAATTCGTCGATTTTTTTTCTGATTCTGGGGTTTTGTTCGCGGATTATTAAATCGTCCGGAAGAATATTAGGATCTCCTTTGTACCCTATTGCAATCATTGCTCCGGGCTCAAAGTTATCGGGCATATTCAGCAGTTTTCTTGCAGCATTTACATCATAACCGCCCATTTGGTGGGCAAAAAGCTCCATGGAAGTGGCCTGAACAAGCAAATTACCTACAGCCATTCCAAGATCGTGGAACGCAAAGCGGTTTGGGCGATTCTTAGTATCCAGGACTTCTGCGGCACTTAAAACAAGAATGGGTGCTGTGGCAGCCCATGTTTTATTTCCCTCTGCTAAAATTGAATAGAAATGGTCGTAAAGCTTATCCTTAGCTTTTCTTGTCACTACAAAACGCCAGGGTTGTGCGTTATAACTGGATGGAGCCCAGCGTGCAGCCTCGAAAAGTAGTTTTATATTTTCATCGCTTACCGGCTTATCAGAAAAGGAAAGTATGCTTTTCCTGTTGATAATATTTTCGTTAAGAATATTTTTTTTCATACTAAATGGTTTTGTATATAAGGTTTAAAACCCTAATTTGTTTCATCCTGCAATTACGAATTTATGAAATAAACTAAGAAGGGTGCAGAAATATAGAGTAAAAGTCAGGATTCAAAAGGAATTTCCCAAAACACAGTAAGCCTAATCCCTTTTCACTCTTGCTCTTTCCCCCTCCCTCCTATTTCCTCCTTACAAATTTCGGTTCCCATGCTGAAAAACCGATAAATCTGATTAATTTTATTGCTTCAATTTAAATTATCAATTTTAATATTTTAGTAAAATGAAAAGCCAGGATTATATTTCAAGAGAAGACAAGTATGGTGCGCATAATTATCATCCCCTTCCTGTAGTGCTTGACAGAGGTGAAGGAGTGTTTGTTTGGGATGTTGAAGATAAAAGATATTTCGACTTTCTTTCAGCCTATTCTGCTGTAAATCAAGGTCATTGCAATCCGAAAATAGTAGACGCTATGATTGAGCAGTCGAAAAAGCTGACGCTGACATCAAGAGCATTTTATAATTCTGTATTGGGTGAATATGAGGAATATGTAACAAAATATTTTGGCTACGACAAGGTTCTTCCTATGAATTCGGGTGCTGAGGGCGATGAAACGGCTTTAAAACTCTGCAGAAAATGGGCTTATGAAAAGAAAGGCATTGCAGAGAATGAGGCAAAAATCATTGTTTGTGAAGGCAATTTCCATGGTCGCACTATTACGATTATATCCATGTCAACTGATCCCGATTCATATAAGGGATTTGGTCCCTATACTCCCGGTTTCATTACCGTACCCTATAATGATCTGTCGGCATTGGAAAAAGCTCTTGAGGATCCGAATGTTGCGGGATTCCTTGTTGAACCTATTCAGGGTGAGGCCGGAGTTTATGTACCAGAGGATGGTTATATCAAAAAAGCCTATGACTTATGCAAAAAAAAGAATGTATTATTTATTGCCGATGAGGTGCAAACCGGCATAGCAAGAACAGGAAAAATGCTTGCTTGTGATCATGAAAATGTTCGTCCGGATATTCTTATTTTAGGAAAAGCCCTTTCAGGAGGTGTTTATCCGGTTTCTGCGGTTCTGGCCGATGATGATATAATGTTAACCATTAAACCGGGAGAGCACGGTTCTACCTTTGGAGGAAATCCTGTAGCTGCAAAAGTGGCTATTGCTGCACTAAAAGTAGTAAAAGAAGAAAAGCTTGCAGATAATGCTGCGCGATTGGGTGAAATTTTCAGAAAAGAGATGAAAAAAATTAATTCCCCAATGGTTGAGCTTGTCAGAGGTAAAGGTCTGTTAAATGCTATAATAATAAGACCAAAGGATGGAAAAACAGCATGGGATGTATGTGTAGCTTTAAAAGAGAATGGTTTATTAGCCAAGCCTACTCATGAACATATTATCAGGTTTGCACCGCCTTTAGTTATTACTGAAGATCAGATTATGGAAGCTGCGAATATTATTAAGAAGACCATTCTGGCTTTTTAGAATAAGCTGTTTATCAGGGGATTAATTTAATCATAATTCATTAGAAAAGGACAGTTGGAGAACATTGAAAGCTCCATCAGTCCTTTTTTATTTCGGCATTTCGGCATTTCGACTCCGCTCAATGACCGAAATACCATCCTTTGACAAGCTCAGGGACCTCAGGCTCAGGAACCATCCTTCGGCAAGCTCAGGAACCGTCCTTCGGCCCTTCGACGAGCTCAGGAACCTCAGTCTCAGGAACCGCCACACCATCACACCATCCTTCGGCAAGCTCAGGAACCGTCCTTCAGCAAGCTCAGGAACCGCCACACCATTTCTAAATTCTCCTTACATAATTACGATGTCTTTTTTCAAGGATTTTAAAAACATCTTTCATGCTTACGCCTCTGTGAACTAGAAGGACTTCGAGATGGTATACCAGATCAGCGGCTTCTTCAAGAAATAGCGCATCGTTTTTGTCTTTTGCTTCGATTATAAGCTCCACAGCTTCTTCGCCGAGTTTTTTTGCAATTTTGTTTACGCCTTTTTTAAACAACTTGGTGGTGTATGAATCTTCCGGGAGGTTTTTCTTCCTGTCATAAAGCAATGCTTCCAGATAATCCATAAAATGATATTCACCAATGTTTTCCTCATTAAAACAGGTGTCGCTTCCGGTATGACAGACCGGACCGGAGGGTTTTGCTTTTATAAGTATGGTATCATTATCACAGTCAGGAATAATTTCCATTACGCTCAGAAAATTTCCACTCTCCTCACCCTTCGTCCACAATTTTTTTCTGGTACGGCTATAGAAACATACTTTTCCTGTTTTTTTTGTCTTTTTATATGCTGCTTCGTTCATAAAACCTACCATGAGGACTTTTTTGGATGCGGCGTCCTGTACTACTGCAGGAATAAGACCATCTAATTTTGCAAAATCAAGATTCATAATTCAATTATATTTTCTTATCGTATGGTTATTTTATTTTCCCGAAGATATGATTTTAATTCAGGAATTGGTATTTCGTTAAAGTGAAAAATACTTGCTGCCAGTGCGGCATCTGCCTTACCTTTGGTAAATACATCAACAAAGTGATCCTTTTTTCCGGCTCCTCCCGATGCAATTACAGGAATGCTGATAATATCAGCTATTTTGGCAAGAGGATCATTGGCAAATCCATTTTTTGTTCCATCATGATTCATGGAAGTAAATAGAATTTCACCAGCTCCCCTTTCCTGTGCCTCTTTTACCCATGAAAACAATTCTTTATCCATTTTCTTTCGTCCCCCGTTTATGTAAACCCACCATTTGCCATCGCTTTCCAGTTTAGCATCGACAGCGCAAACAACAAACTGACTTCCAAATCTGGTGGCCAGGTCTGTGATAAAATCAGGATTTAATACAGCTGAAGAATTTATAGATATTTTATCTGCGCCTGCACTTAGTAAGCTGTCAGCATCTGACAATTCATTTATCCCTCCGCCAACAGTAAAAGGAATGTTCAGGTGTTGGGCAATTCTTTTTACAAGCATGGTGAAGAGTTTTCTTTCCTCATGGCTGGCAGTTATATCAAGATATACCAGCTCATCGGCGCCTTCTCTGGCATACTTTGCACCTAACTCAACCGGATCCCCGACCTCTTTTATATCAATGAAATTAACACCTTTCACGGTTTGCCCATTTCTGATATCTAAACAGGGTATTATTCTTTTTGCAAGCATCTTATCTGTTTATAAATTCAACTATTTCTTTTTCTGAAATCCTGCCTTCGTAAATAGCTTTTCCCACTATTACGGAAGGTATATTAATATTTCTTAATTCCTCCAAATCATTGAGACTTCCCACTCCTCCACTTGCAATGAGTTCTATTTCAGGGAAATAACTCATTAACCTGAAATACAAATCAGTAGACGTGCCTTGCAACATTCCGTCTTTTGAAATGTCGGTACAAATTACTTTTTTTATACCTTTTTGATTGTAATTCCTTATAAAATCGATGAGACTGAGATTGCTGGTTTCAGTCCAACCATTGATGGCTATTTGTTCATTTTTATGATCTGCACCAAGGATTATCTTCTCCGGACCGTAGTTTTCAAGCCATTTTAAAAATATTTCAGGATCTTTTACTGCAATACTTCCTCCTGTAATCATTTGAGCCCCGGCATTGAAAACCGATTCAATATCGCCATCACTTTTTATTCCGCCACCGAAATCGACCACCAATGAGGTGGAATTACAGATTTTTTCCAATACCTTCAGATTTATTACTTTACCGGCTTTTGCCCCGTCGAGATCCACCAGGTGAAGTCTTGTAAGACCCCATGATTCGAACATCTTAGCCACTTCAAGAGGATGGCTGTTGTAAACCTTTTTTTGGGAGTAATCGCCCTGACTCAAACGAACACAATTCCCATCAATAATATCAATGGCAGGTATTATAATCATGATTTTTCAATAAAGTTTTGAAGAATTAAATGTCCGGTATCGCCGCTTTTTTCCGGGTGAAACTGAGTTGCAAAAAAGTTATCCTTTTGCAGTGATGCTGAGAATTCATTGATATACTTGCAACTTGCTGCGGTATTTTCAGATAAAGCAGCATAATAACTATGCACAAAATATACATAAGGCAAAGGAGTCAATTTTTCAAACAAAATACCTTTCATATTCTCAAGAGTATTCCATCCCATGTGGGGAACATTCAATGAAGGTAAAAATTTAAGCACAGGTACATCAAAAATTCCTATACAATTGGTATTTCCCTCCTCAGAATGTGAGCACATTAATTGCAGGCCCAGACAAATCCCCAGAACCGGTTGATTCAGCTCTTTCAATAACTTATCAAGACCTCTTTGTCTGAGGTAATCCATGGTTGTTGCAGCTTCGCCTACGCCCGGAAAAATTACCCGATCTGAATTTCTGATAATGCTTTCATTATCTGTTACTTCAGAATTATATCCAAGACGTTTTAATGCAAACTGCACCGACATTATATTGCCGGCATTATACTTCAGGATTGCTATTTTCATATATTATTTGTTAAATAACAGGAATTGCTCATACCCTATCATTAAATAACTCCTTTTGTTGAAGGGAGTGATTTATCTTCCACATCTCTTTTAACTGCCATCATTATGGCTTTTGCAAATGCTTTAAAAATGGCTTCAATTTTATGATGTTCATTTGTTCCTTCCACCCTAATATTCAGATTACATTTTGCTGAATCGCTGAAGGATTTAAAAAAATGATAAAACATTTCGGTTGGAACATCCCCAACTTTTTCACGATTAAATTCTGCATCCCATACCAGCCAGTTTCTTCCTCCAAAATCGATGGCTACCTGAGCCAGACTTTCGTCCATTGGCAATAAAAATCCGTAACGGAAAACACCCCTTTTATCCCCCAGAGCTTTACTAAAAGCTTCTCCCAAAGCAAGAGCTGTATCTTCAATAGTGTGATGCTCATCAACTCCCAAATCGCCCTCAGTTTTAATCCTTAAGTCCATTTTTCCATGCCTTGCAATTTGCTCCAGCATGTGGTCGAAAAAACCAAGTCCGGTATGTATTTCTGAAATTCCCTTACCATCAAGATTGAGTTCTATTTCAATTTTTGTTTCGTTGGTAGCCCTGTAAACAGTAGCCTTTCGGGGCATTGCAATGAGGTATTCAGCAATATCTTTCCAGGAATAAGCCTTCAAAACGCAAATATCTGTTAATCCGTTATTTACAATATCAGAAGACCGATCATCGAAACTAAGTAATATAGCCTTCGCACCCAGGTTTTCCGCAAGCTGAAGGTCGGTAATCCTGTCACCGATAACGAAAGAATTCTGAAGATCGTAATCGCCATCTAAATATTTTTTCAGCATTCCCAAACGTGGTTTTCTGTTGGGTGAATTATCCTCCGGCATGGAATCATCGATATGAATATCGTCGAAAATAATGCCCTGACTCCGGAAGGTTTTAAGGAATTTTTCGTGTACGATTTCATGTCCTTCGAGAGGAAAAGATGAAGTTCCCAGACCATCCTGATTGCTCACCATTACAATTTCAAAATCGGTGTAATCGACAATTTTTTTCAAATAGAAAAACACCTCAGGATAATAGTCGAGTTTTTCAAGACTATCGACCTGAAAATCTACTGGTGGTTCCAGAATTAAGGTTCCATCACGGTCAATAAAAAGGACTTTCTTCATAGTGAAATTGATTTTAATGAATCCAAAAGCAAATCATTTTCCTCTTTGGATCCTATAGTAATTCTAAGACAAGCTTCACATAAAGGAACTTTGGATCTGTCTCTTACAATAATTCCTTTCCCAACCAGGATTTTATATATTGCAGCAGGATCGGTGGTTTTTATAAGAAGGAAATTGGCATCGGAGTGGAAAACTCTTTCAACCACCGGTAGTTTTGTAAGTTCCTTCCTAATACGTTCTCTTTCGCTTATAAGGCGATCCACCCAGATTTTCATTTCCTTTGCTGAGGATAATGCTCCCAAGGCATAATTCTGAGTGAGGATATTCAAATTATAGGGATACTTAATTTTATTCAGAATATTAATTATTTCCTGCGACGCAAAAGCCATTCCCAGCCGAATGCCGGCCAATCCCCATGCCTTTGAAAAGGTACGAAGAATAACCATATTTGGGAAGCCTGGAAGAAGCTTCAGGAGACCATCGCTGTTAGCAAAATCAATGTAGGCTTCATCGACAACAACTATCCCCTTAAATTCTTCAAGCAATTTGATTATTTTGACTTCTTCCAGCAGGTTACCACTTGGATTATTTGGAGAACAGAGAAAGATTATTTTAGTTTCCTTTTGAATTTGGGATAGGATATTTTCCAGATTCAGAGAAAAGTCGATATTCAACAAAGCACCATCAACGGCAACATTCTGTATATCAGCACAGACTTTATACATACCATAGCTGGGTTCTATACTGATAATCCGGTCGACAGAAGGTTCGCAGAAAGCCCTGATTAACAAATCGATAGCTTCATCACTGCCATTACCCAGGAAAATATTGCTTACCGGGATATGGTATAATTCTGACACTTTGGATTTTAGATTCTGCTGGCCAGGATCAGGGTAGCGGTTATATGGTTCGTTATATGGATTTTCATTGGCGTCGAGCAAAACGACATTACTGCCACTATATTCGTTTCGAGCCGATGAATATGGCTTTAGTTCGAGTATATTTTTCCTGATAATATTTTTAAGCTCGAAATTCATAAACCTTGTTTTTTAATATAATCTAAACGTAAACTTACGGCATTTTTATGTGCCTGAAGATTTTCAGCTTCAGCCATTAATTCCACTGCCCTCCCGATGTTTTTTATTCCTTCGCTGCTAATCTCCTGAAAACTGATTTTCTTCATGAAACTTCCCAGATTCACTCCACTGAATGCCCTTGCATTTCCATTGGTAGGAAGCGTGTGATTTGTACCCGAAGCATAGTCGCCGGCACTTTCGGGTGAAAATTCACCCAAAAATACGGAACCTGCATTTTGAATATTTTCTGAAAGTTCTTTATAGTTTTTTGTAACAATTATAAGGTGTTCAGGAGCATAGAGATTAATTAATTCCAAAATTTCCGATTCAGACTTTAATAGAATAAAGCGGGAATTCTCCAATGCTTTCTCAGCCACCTTTTTCCGTGGAAGATTTTTCAATTGTCCGGCAATCTCGGACAGAACATTTTCAATTAATTTCTCAGATTCAGAGACTAGAATAACCTGAGAATCTTCGCCATGTTCAGCCTGCGATAAAAGATCGGATGCAATAAAAGAAGGATTTGCATCTTCATCAGCAATAACAGCAAGTTCAGAGGGTCCTGCTGGCAAATCAATTGCGATATTTTCAAGACTTACTTTCAATTTTGCTGCTGTGACATATTGATTACCAGGTCCGAATATTTTATATACTGAAGGTATAGATTCCGTACCGTATGCCATGGCAGCAATCGCTTGTGCACCACCTACTTTAAAAATTTTGGAGATACCTAAAATCTGAGCTGTAAACAATATGGCAGGATGAATATTTCCGTCAGCATTCGGAGGTGTACAAACTACGATTTCCTTACAACCGGCAAGCACTGCAGGGATGCCCAGCATTAATAAAGTCGAAATAAGGGGAGCACTACCACCTGGTATGTATAATCCCACCTTTTCTATCGCGGTCGATTTTTGCCATACACGCACGCCATTTGTTGGTTCCGATGAAATAAACGGAAATCTTTGAAGCGAATGAAAGCTTTCAATATTATCCTTTGCTAAAAGTATGGCGTTTTTTAAGTCAGTACTTACTTCCCTTTCAGCGATTTTAATTTCTTGTTCTGACACTTCAAAAGAATCCGGAACTTGCCCGTCGAATTGTTTGCTAAATTTCTTTAAGGCCATATCACCATTTTCTTTAACCTCTTTAAGAATTATGCCTACTGAATCCATTAAAGCTTCATAATTAAAGACCGGACGTTCCAAAAGCCCGGGCCAGTCTTTTTTCGGTGGATATTTTAGTATTGTATTCATTTCCTTTAGTATTATAACTCAATATTTTACAAACTGCAACACATCATCCTTCGGCAGGCTCAGGAACCGTCACATCATCACATTATCACATTATCACATCATCCCATCATCCCTTCCCTAAACTATCATCTTCTCTATAGGGATCACCAGAATTCCCTGTGCCCCCAAATCTTTCAGCTGATCGATAACTTCCCAGAATTCTTTTTCGCTTAACACAGAATGAACAGAACTCCATCCTTCCTGAGCCAGGGGCATTACGGTTGGGGATTTCATACCTGGTATTACGTCGATAATGGCCTGAAGATTCTCATTTGGAGCATTTAATAAAATATATTTATTACTTCCTGCTGTTTGAACGGCATTAATTCTAAACAGGAGTTTATCCAATATTTTCTTTTTTGCTTCACTTATCTGTGGACTGGAAATAATAACAGCTTCAGAATTGAGAACAACCTCCACTTCTTTCAAGCGGTTCGATATCAGAGTGCTTCCTGAGCTAACAATATCAAATATCCCATCGGCCAATCCAATTCCCGGAGCAATTTCCACCGAGCCGCTAATGGTATGTATTTCGGCTTTTATATTATTTTTCTTAAGATACTTTGACAATATTTTAGGGTAGCTGGTGGCTATTCTCTTACCGTTAAAAAATTCGGGTCCACTGAACTCAATCGATTTTGGAATAGCCAATGACAATCGGCATTTCGAAAACCCCAGCTTTTTTACTGTAGTTACCTTATATCCTTTTTCAAGGACTTCGTTTTCACCAACTATTCCTATATCTGCAACATTATCAGTTACATACTGAGGAATATCATCATCCCGAAGAAAAAGCAGTTCCACAGGAAAATTCGAGGATCTGGAAACAAGATTTCGGCTTCCATTGTTGAAATTAATTCCGGCTTCTTTTATAAGCTCCAGTGATTTTTCACTTAGTCGTCCGGATTTTTGAATTGCGATTTTTAATATTTCCATTTTTTCATTTATAAAAACAAAAAAGGCCTGCAGAATCTGCAAACCTTCATTAATTATATGAATTTACATTATCTACACTATAGAATTCGTCCATCGTGATGATGATGGTTAGTTTCAATATGGATAAATAATGTGATCATTTCTTTTAAATATTCAACAAATGTAGGTATTTGATTTTAAATTCTCAAAAAATAAGTAATTTATTTTGAAATTAATCAGGCATCGATGTCTATTAATTTCAGATTATTATCAGATCTTTCAATAGATAGTGTTATTTCATTATAAGCATCATTGATTCTTGAAAATGTTTTTGAATCAACATAGCTTAAATTATCGGGGCCTATATCGTCTAATTTATGGGAGACATATTGTATGGTGATTTTGTTAATGTCTGTTGCGGGAAGGTAACCATGTTCTTTCGGACTTTCGGTTATTGTTTCTACTATTACCTTTGCTCTCACCATATCGTAAATGATGTCTCTCACTAAACGAATGGGCAGACCAAGTTCGTCTCCTATTTTTGAACTTGTTGGAGGAGGATCGCCTTTTGAAAATTTATGCACCACAAAGTGAGAGATTAATAGCGACAGAATTCTTTTATTGTGATTTGAAATTTGTAATGATTCAGCTTCAATTTCGTATTTATCAACATTTTGGTAGGCAAAGGAAATTTCCGCACCCAGAAGCACTATCAGCCAGGAAATCTGGAGCCACACTAAAAACAAGGGTAAGGCGGCAAAAGTTCCGTATAAAGCACTAAACTTTGTAACACCAATCTGAAAATGAATATATCCCCACTGTACAAATTGAAATGAGGTACCTGCAAGTATTCCGGCAATTAATGCGTACTTAAAGCTCACTTTTGTATTGGGCATAATCATATACAAAAGAGTAAAGACCAGCCAGATGATAATGTAAGGTATTAGTTTAAGAGCAGAATGCAAAACAGGTGTCAACACCTGAAACATAATTAAGCTGTTCCCGGCTCCCTGAACTCTGGTATTAATATATACCATAATACTGCTGGAAACAATTATCATGAGGGGAGCAATAAGCATTATGGACAGATAGTCGGATAATTTTCGAAAGAAATTTCTGGCTTTCTTAATCTGCCAGATGGCATTAAATGAATTTTCAATATTGGTTAAAACCTGCATTATTGACCAAATTAATATTACGAGACCGATACCGGCCAGCAAACCTCCCTGTACCCCATCTAATAAGGTATAGGAGAGTTCTATTACATAATTCAATACTTCTTCCTGTCCTTTGAAATTCGTGATGATAAAATCTTCCATTTTATCCTGGAATCCGAATCCTTTTGCCACACCAAAAGCCATGGCAACAATGGGAACCAGTGAAAGCAATGTAAAATAGGTAAGTGCAGAAGCGCGAATACTCACCCTGTCTTCCAAAAACCCCCTAAAAGCTAAGATGATGATTCTTAGTTGCTTGATGAGAAAAATATGAGGTTTTGACCTGTCGTGCAATGAGGTGTGCCAGATTTCCTCCTGTGTAAATTTGCGGATTCTCGTGATCATAAATACCGATTTTTCACAAATATAAATAAAAATACTGAGCCCTAAGCCTTTGATATACTAAGAAAAGGGAAAAGCCACAGCAGTTAATTTATAACTATTTTACAGGAAATCATTTCGCCTTTAAATTGGAAGGTAAAATAATAGACCCCACTTTCAATCTCCATATTTAAAATATCGATACTGAATTCATATTTGGAATTAGAATTTACCAGCTTGTTTTGCTGATAAACCATTTGTCCTTTTGTGTTTATTAATTTTATCGACAGGATTCCATTAGTTTCATTTTTTGTTGACAGCATGATACTAACAAAGTCTAGAGCAGGATTTGGATATATTGACTCAATGCTGATGTATTGATTCGACATTTTATCAGAATTAATTTCTTCTGTTTCAAAGGCATCTCTTTCAATATTGACGCTGATCCATCCATTGTCCTCTTCCCCACCCTGAAAACTTGTAAACGGACTCACAACCCCATAATCCAAGCTCAATTTTATGATGGAATTTTTTATACTGTCTGAAATAGTTGGGTTATTACTGTTTAAATAATATTGATCCATTAAATGATCTATTTTACTTTTAGCCCATATTTTGGTTAAGAACTGCAAATTTGTATTCAGAGAATCTGATAAATTTGTGTTATAGCTGTATTCAATATTATTGGTAAATGACTTGCCGATAAGCTTTGTTGTTAACAGAGATGGTTCATTATATCTTCCAATGAGTATCAATTGTTGCCCTTTATATAAGTTTGGTAGTCTTACAGGATAGTATTCAGTTATTATTGAAGGAGAGAATTCAATCTCTGTATTCAATAAAACAGGATTCCTTATTATAAGATAGAATTCAGTAATCACCGATTCTAATTCACTGTTTGCAAGGAATTCCGATAATCCATTATTGGAATCGGCTATTGAGGTAAGCAATCGCGCATTGGTTGATGATCCAATACCAAAAGTAAACAAGGATATTCGTTTCTCACTTTGAATAATGAGGTTATTTATATGACTGATTAATTGATCAGTATCAGTAATTCCTGCTGTTTGCTGTCCATCGGTAAAGAAGATTATTATATTTGCTTTGGATGCGTCGGCAACCGAAAACTGAGGAATTGCCACATCAAAGGCTCCTGAAATATTCGTAGAACCGTTTGCCGTTAAAGAATTAATATAGCTAAAAGCAGCATCCTGATTTGAGATAGTATAATCTACATGCCCGCTTCTAAAACCGGTAACTTCTGTTGAAAATGAAATGACATTGAATTTGTCTCCTTCATTTAAATTTTGAACAATAAATTTTGCAGCTTCTCTTGCCTGAACCATTTTATTGCCAGACATACTTCCTGAATTATCAATTATTAAGGTGAAAACTTTTTCTATTACATCAGTATTTTCGGTGGGATCGGGTTCCACTATAAAGGAGAAAAAACCTCTCCCGAAATCGTCTTTCTGAATACTGTCGGGCAGGTAAGTCGACAAGGAATACAATCCCAACTCGCTTAAACTGAGGCTATACTGAATTCTGTAATCTGCATCTGCGGAAAGTTCATATCCAATGTAACTTATGCTGGCCAGAGAACCGGAATTCTCTGATTCTGTTGCCGAATGACTTAATAATTCAATGGTTTCAATGGTTCTCTCAGAAATAAGCTCCAGATAAATTTCCTGTTTGTTAATGATTTCTGTTTGAATTGTATGGTAATCATTAGGATAGTTATAATTGACTTTCCCGAACTTGTATTTCAATAATTCAACATAGCTTAACTCAACAATTATAAGGGAATCGATACGTATTTGCTGATCGATCTCAAAATACAGAGGATTAGGCCCAAGGTATTGATTTAATGTATAATCGAAATCACCCGTTGAACCTCCTGTGGTTGTATCCTGAGGAACAGGTGCAAAATTAGCTGTATACCATTTCCCATTAATCTTATAACGCAAATTGGTTGCACTGGCATCTTCGGGCAAGGGAAATGCATATTTGATAGTTAGTGAGTCCCCAATGTTATTTTTGAAAATTTGTGTTGTTTGGGTAATAGCAACCTGATTCTCAATACTTACACTAACGGAAGACTCAAGTAAAGTAAGGTATGAACCAGCCAGTGCTTTGTTAAGAACTACTCCGTTTGCCAGAAGTCCATTACTTAAAAAAGTAATAAAGCTTATTAGAAAAAATAATTTTTTCATGATGAATATATTTTTATTAATTCTGAAAGTATTCTAATTTGTCCTTTCGGGAACATCCAATTGATTTTTTTGATAATTTTAAAGGTACAGGATAAAAAAGAAAAAGTAAAATATATACTAATGTTTTGCAGATTGTTTTGTGTTGCAGAAAGCATTTAAATTTTGCTTATATTTTTTTAGTTAGCCGGGAAACTGTAGTAAAACATCAAAGCTCAAATGAAATCCAATCATTAATGAATCTTTTTACCTACTTTTGTAAACCAAACGAATTGTATGCAAATTCAAATCCTACAGCTTCTGGATGGAGCAAAAAAAGCAAACGGTCTTACCGTAATCATTGATGTTTTCAGAGCTTTTTCTGTGGCTGCCTATGCCTTTGGGGCTGGTGTTGAAAGAATTTATCCGGTTGGGAATTTGGAAAAAGCCTGGAAATTGAAAGAAGAAAATCCGGATTTTTTATTGGTAGGAGAAAGAAATGAAAAAATGGTAGAGGGATTTGATTTCGGGAACAGTCCTTCTCAGATTCTAAAAGCCGACTTAAAAGGTAAAACCCTGATTCATACCACCAGTGCCGGTACTCAGGGATTGGTAAATGCAGTGAATGCGAGCGAAGTACTCACAGGATCCTTTGTGAATGCGGGAGCTATTGTGAGTTATATAAAAAGGAATAGTCCGAGAAATGTAAGTCTTGTCTGTATGGGCTACTCCACTCTTCACCCAACAGAAGAAGATACATTTTGCGCGGAATATATTAAAAACGAACTGGTAGGGAAATACAGCGATTTTAAGGAAATGCGTCATATAATTCGCAATACCAGTGGAAAGCGGTTTTTTGAAGAGGAGAATCAAAGTTACGCTCCTTCGAAGGATTATGAATTATGTATGTATCTGAATCGCTTTAATTTTGTACTGAAGGCAGTTAATAGTGGCGGGGTAATGTGGTTGGAAAAGGAGATTATGGTTAAGGAGGAGTAGGTTATTTTGGCATTTCGGCATTTCGACTTCGCTCAATGACCGAAATAGCTCAATGACTGAAATTGCTAAATGAACGAAATAACTCAATATCGGAAATAGCTTAATGAACGAAATAGCTCAATTACTGGAATAGCTTAATGACGGAAATTATTGGATTAAAAGAATTTGAATTTCAATTTAGATTATGGAAAAATTAAAGAATAAATTTAAGGCATATCTTCAAAATAGCTCAAAATGGAAAATCGGCAGCGATGTCTTTTTTTATTTGTTTATCATTTTAATGATCATACCGGCAACACGAAAGCCCCTTTCCACGGCACTTATAAAGGCTACCATGCGAAAGCCTAATGTAAAAACGGAGGCATCTGTACCACGACTTGCTGAGGCAGATTATCAGATGGCATTCATGGATATGGAAGGAAATAATGTTTCAATATCTGATCTGAAAGGGGAAGTCATTCTTTTAAATTTCTGGGCAACCTGGTGTCCGCCCTGCCGTGCTGAAATGCCTTCATTGCAGAAACTTTATGATTCACACGGCGATCGTATCGTCATGCTTCTGGTGACTTCTGATAAATTGGATGTTATTAATCAATATCTTAGCGATTATAATTATAATTTGCCGGTGTACATACAGCGCACAGAAGCAACACCAAATTTTCAGGTAAGATCTATTCCTACCACTTTTCTGATAGCAAAAGATGGGCAAATTGTATCTACAAAAACTGGCGCAGCAAACTGGAATTCAGATGCTTTTAAAAAAGAATTGGATAAGTTATTAGCTGAGTAAGGAATTATGATAGAGATAGGAAAATATAACGATCTGCGTATTTTGCGACATACCAGTGTTGGTTTATATCTGGGTGACGAAAGCGGCGAAGATGTTCTGCTTCCGAATAAATATTGTCCGGAAGAATATGAGTTAGAGGATATAATAAGAGTATTTGTTTATCTCGATTACGACGAGCGGAAAATCGCGACCAATATAATACCCAAAATTCATCTTGATGAATTTGCCTTCCTGAAAGTTTCATCTGTAGAAAGTGTTGGAGCTTTTATGGATTGGGGATTGGAAAAGGAGCTGATGGTACCTTTTAGTGAGCAGCGATTAAAAATGGAAGAAGGCAGATGGTATATTGTTTATCTGGATATAGATATTGAAACCGACCGTCTTTTTGCCAGCAACCGTCTCGATAATTATTTACAGAATGTTGCCCTTACAGTAACTGAGGGTGAGGAAGTAGATCTGATGGTAATGCAAAAAACTGATTTGGGCTTCAGTGTTATCGTAAACAATAAGCACAAGGGATTGATATTTCAGAATGAAATTTTCAGAGAGCTTAATATTGGAGATAAACTCAAAGGATATGTAAAGAAAATTCGCGAGGACAATAAGATTGATATTTCATTGCAAGCTATTGGTTTTGAGAAGTCAATAGACATAAATACCGATTTAATCCTTGATTCATTAAAAAATAATAATGGCTTTCTGCAGCTGACTGATAAGAGTAGCCCCGAGGAAATATCCAGCTATTTTGGAATGAGTAAGAAAGCTTTTAAGAAGTCGATAGGGAATCTCTACAAGCAAAAAAAGATAATTATTGAAGCTGAGGGAATCAGATTGATTCAAGAAGGAAAAAGTTGATATAAAAAAACAGGTATTTGATTTCTAAAGCTGACCTGTTTTTCTCCAGTAAAATTCCAAATATAGAAAAACGACCTTTAATTCGTTTTAGGGAAATGACTGAATAAAATGGTCTGCCTGAAAACTAAAAAAGTTCCCCAAAACCTTAATAGATCTTAAGAAACTTTTAAATATTATTGAAAAAATATCCTTTTCCTGAAAAACGCTTATTTTATCTAACCACTTTAACTTTTACGGCTGTAGGGCCTTTTTGTCCCATTTCAACTTCAAAACTAACCACGTTATTTTCCTTGATATCTTCCAGACAATTATTTACGTGCACAAAAACGCTTTCCTGTGTTTCTGAGTCTTTGATAAAACCAAATCCTTTTGAATCGTTGAAAAAGCTCACAATGCCTTTTCTGTTAGGATCCATTTTATTGCTGTCATCACTTTTTGGAACGCTAAATTCAATATCTTCAATTTTAAATTCCTTTTTCTTTGAGGGATCAGGTGGGGTATCTGTTAATCTCCCGTTCTCATCAACATAAGCAATCATATCGTCAAGGCTACTACTCTTCTCGCCCTCTTTCCGAGCCAGTTTTTTCTTTTCTTTGTCTTTTCTCTTTTTCTCTTTTTTATTCCTTACTTCCTTCTTGTTGAAAGTTTCCTGAGATCTACCCATAAATTAGTTTTTACTTTTTAATTTGGTTAAATGAATTGAAATTGGTTTAAAAATGAACTTTAATAAGATTCCTTATAAATACAATTTTGTCAAAGATACGCTTTTATTTTGTGGAATAATAATTTTAAGAAACAACAATAATTTTATTGAAAAGATTTCAGTTTAATATATCAGCCAATTCTTTTTTAAGATTGTTGAATTTGGCTTTATTGATTCCTGATGCCCTTAGTGTATCAAAATTCTCTGATAATTGCGAACAGGTTACGATATTGTGTTCCAATAAAAACTGTTTCTCTTTAATATTAAGATTCCGGAGCACTGTAACCGGATATATTTTGAACTTTTCAATATTTTCCTTCAGACCGTTACCCGGAGGATAGTTCCAGGCCAGGAGCTTCAAACCCCTGCAATTACTATATTGAACAGAGTCGTCAGAGAAACGGGTATTCGTAATCACCCATGCTGTGAAAGTAAAATTTTTAAATTCTGCCATTTCCTGTCGTTTGGCAATAATATCATCAACACGTGAACGCACATACAAGGGAACCTGAATGCTTACATGCTTACCCTGATCTTTATGATATTTGCATTCTACAAGGTGCTGACTGGAATCTTTTGTCGCAATTACGTCCATTTCGTGAGTTACGCATTTACCTTCCAAAATAAGACCAACTTCGGTTTCGAATCCCATGTGCTGAAATAATTGTCCTGTTAAAACCTCAAATGGATATCCGGTTGGACCAAGTTCTAGAATGGCTTGCTTTAGTCTGTATCGTAAGGAGGAACAGGTTTTTTCCCTTCGTAACAATGAGAAAGCCCGGGAGTATATTTTTCTGGTTGGGATTCCCGGACTTATCCACTGTTCAACATCTGCGACTATTTTTTTTACTGTTTCCTCCTGTGCTCCTGCATTTATCAAGGAACGTTTAAGTTTTTCAGGTGAAAATATTTCTTCTTCGCCCGAAGCCTTTTTAATTAGTATTTGTTTGTTAGTCTTTAAATCCATTATATTAATTTAAACTTCTGTTTTTTATCATAGTGGTATTTTCAACTATAAATATAAATTTCACTTTTACCAACACTGCACACCATTCGGTGTTCGAGATCAATTATTCGGGACAAAAGTCCGGTTAGATCAAATTTAAGAGATTCCGGCTTTCCTTTTCCAATAAAGGATATCCAGCCCTGCTCCTAGCTAACCTTCTTGTACCTCCAGGAGGCTAAACTTATTATCCCAATGGCATACACCGACATGGATATAATTTCATGTTGTATATCCTTAAATCCTGAGCCTTTCAGCAGAATCATCCGTATTACCTTCATGAAGTAGGCAAATGGATTAACGATGTTTACTTTTTGTGCCCAGTTGGGCATAGATTCTACAGGAGTAAAGATTCCAGACATCAGGATAAATGTTAGCATAAAGAAAAAGGCCATAAACATTACTTGTTGTTGGTTGGAGGACAAAGTAGAAAGAAATAGTCCAATCCCCAGTACTACAATTAAATATAATCCGGCAAATGCAAAAAGCAATCCAATATTTCCTAAGGTCGGCAGATGAAAGAATATTTTTCCAATAATTAGTCCGAAAGCCAGCTCGAATAATGCGATAATCCAGAATGGAAAAAGTTTTCCCAAAATAAATTGAAATTTTCCAATGGGAGTAACATTTATTTGTTCAGCCGTTCCTAATTCCTTTTCTCTTACCAGATTGAGAGCTGCAAGGAACATCCCGATAAGGGTTACCAGAATAACCAGAATCCCGGGGAGCATATAAATTTTATAATTTAATTCGGGATTATACCAGAAGCTTGTGTTAATATTTATGGTCTTGAAATCGCCTGGATTCAGTCCAAGAATCTCCATTCTTATTTTCTTATTCACATCCATAAGAATAGCAGAGCTGTAAGCATTTATCAGACTGGCTTTTGATGAATTTACTGCATTAATAAGAAATTGCACCGAGCCAGCATCTTCTCTGATCAGATTTTCTTCGAAATGGGCAGGGATGGAAAGAATCATATCAATTTCTTCAGAGCGCAACTTATCTTCAGCTTTTTGCATATTGAATTCATGACCCTTGTATGCATAAAAAGGAGAAGCATTATATGCAGAGCTCAATCTTCGCGATATTGGCGACATGTCCATATCTACCACAGAAAACTTAATTTCCTTCATTTCGAATGTTGCTGCGAACACTAAAATTACCATCTGAATAATAGGAGCAATAAAAATGATAGGAAGAATGGTTTTATTCCTGAATATTTGGATGAATTCTTTCTGAATAATATTTAATATAGTTCTCATCTTGTTATTTATAGCTCATTATTCTAATCTTATTTTA
>JAIOZM010000025.1 GCA_021740585.1 Bacteroidales bacterium | reverse complement strand
TATCAATGACAACAAACTTGTTGTCTTCCCAATAAAACTTGAAGAAACAGTTGGTGTAACACAACATTTTACAGACCAATATCATACTTTATCATTCTTTTCTAACCATGCCAACATTAATTCAAATTTAGAATCAATTATAACAAACGTTTTAGGTAAATTATAATAGAGAGCACCAATAAAATTATAAGAATGGAAGATGAAATTTTTTCTATAAAAAAGGAAATGGTCACAAAAGAATATGATAGTCTTTTTGATGTTTATGGAAGAGAGACAAATATCGTTTTTAACTTCAGGAGCTGGACTATTACATTATTATCTGGTTATTATGGTTTGTTAATGGCAACAAACATGAATTATTCAACATCTTTATTCTTAGCTCTACCATTGTTTATAATTCTACTTTTTCTATTACTTGAGGTTGCAGAAAGAAGTGTCATGTTAAATCTTTTAGAAGAGCTGAGGTCATTGGAGAAAATTTTCATGGAAACAGACATGAAAAAATTAAAAAAGAAAATTAATAAATATGAGTTTAGAGACATCAGGGATTCGAAATTGAAAATGACTAAAAAAATAACTAGCTTCTTTAAGGCATTTCTAACTCCCCAGGTTTTATCTTGGTATCCTATCTTAATTTTATTCAATATTTTGATAACTATCTTTATTTTATCACAAAAACAAATTTCACAAGATGTGCCAGTAATAGGTAATTAGATACAGGAAAAACAAAAACGCCACACATCAATGTATAAAAATAATAGCCGGTTCAGTAGTAAATTCAAGGGTTGTAGTCCGTATCAACTTTCATGTAACTTGACAGGAAACTACCACGCAATAAGTCAATTCGTACACAACTTACCCTAATCCAAACCCAAAAACCCAAAATAAAACCCCAAAACCCAAACAACCCCAAAAAAAATGCAAGACCCAAACAACCTAAACAAAGTAGAAAAAAACATTAATCTCGATGAGGAAGGAATAAAGCAAATTCTGGAAACCCGGAAATGGACCATGTTCCTGTCTTTATTAAGCTTTATTGCTATCGGACTGGCCTTGATCTTTATTATGGTTTCGATGACCACAACCGGGGGATTATTACCTGCAGGGGCCAGATGGACATTTGTGCCGGGCATTATTTTCCTGTTAGTATATTTAATCCCATTTTACTATTTATACAAATTCTCCGTAATTTCAAAAGAAGCCATAACTATTAACGGAATCTATAAACTTTCTGATGCACTGCTGTATTTAAAGAAGCATTACCGCTTTCTGGGGATTGTTGCCATAGTATTCATAGCCTTGTATCTCATAATACTTCTAATTATATTTATTTCAGTTACTTATGGCAATCTATAAACTATTTTAAAATGAAATTAACATTTATTTCTTAAACAATAAACAATGTTATTAACTGAAAAATTAAACTCTAAGAATACCTGGTGATCAGCCAATAACCGGAGTAATTACTCTTAGAAAAAAAACAAAAAAAATGTACCTCGAAAAAAAACAAGACTCCATTTCTCTTAGGTTTTCCGTTACCGGGAAACCCGTTGTTTTAATCAGGGACGTGGATACAAGCATGGCTTTAAAGCAATTTGTAAAGGAAGCCCTGGTTGAAAGCGCCAGTGCAAGGCCTATAGAAGATTACGATGTGGTTTTTAAGGGGAATAAGCTCGATAGCGCAAAAAAAGTCGCAAGTTTTGACTTTCCAGTCAATGCAGTAATCATGCTAAGTTTGAAAGGCGCCATGGGGGCAGGCAGGTTTTTTATCGTAAATAAAATATTTTCTACCAAACAAAAATAATGTATAATTGTTTTAATAACAGATTAATTTATAAGGAGATATAGCGATGAAAGGATTTACACATATCGATAAAGTAGTGGTTAGCATGACCCATCTTGGCAATGCTTTCGATTACCTTTATTATGCAGGTAAGAAACGAGCTGAAGCCGTTAGCTTATTTGCCGGATATAGCGAAGATAACAGCTTTTATATTGAAGAGCTGATTATTCCCAAACAGAAGTGTTTTAAGGGAAAACACGGACTTATGTACACGGTCGACGGGGAAGAATTGCACAGGATAAATACCTGGCTTTTCGAAAACAAAATGAGTCTGATTGCACAAATTCACAGTCACCCCGAGGAAGCCTATCACTCCCCTATCGACGACCGTTATCCTATTGTTGATACTTTTGGCGGATTCTCTCTTGTTGTTCCCTATTACGCCACCGGTATATTGTCGATGAAGGATTGGGCATGTTATCGCCTGTCGGAAAAAAATAAATGGAATGAGCTCAGCGAGTCACAAATAAATACACTATTTCAAATAACCTGATTATTCCATTATTAAAACAACCTAAAAAGTTACAACTTTAATGAAGGAAAAAATTAAATACCATTACGATCCGAAAGATAAAATTATGTTTAAAAGCTATTATGGCTTAATCAGCATTGATATCATCGCATCATCCTGGATGCAAGCCTTCGAGAAAGAAATAATCCCTAAGGAAACCGTCGGATTTATATTGGATTACAGGGAAGCAATTTTCGATATGGATGTTGACGAACATGCAGAGATTGCAAATTTCTATAAAAAGAATTTAGAGGTTTTCCGCAATAAAAAAATAGCAATAATTACAGACAAACCTAAGGCAGTTGTAATAGTAACTCTGGTTGAAGCTTTGGATGACGGCTATTTTTCGAAACCTTTCAGCACCCTCGAAGCTGCCAGAGCATGGGTATTGGCTGACATATAAAAACCGGCCAGAGTAAACCCGGCCGGTTGGTTTTATAATAAAATGTTATTCTTAATTCTTAAAACTTATAGGAAAGTCCCAGTCCAAATACTTCTTTAATCTGAATACCGGGTCCTATGGTACCATCTTCTCTGGGAACATTAATATCGTCATCGTAAATCATTAATAAATTAACAGTTGCCGACAGGTACTCATTAATTTTCATAGCCAGCAACACTTCCCAGTTAACGTCCATATTTTGCGGATTATTCATATAGTTGGAGAACATATCTATTTTTGTACTAAAATCAACGTTTTCCATCAAAGGAGTAGCATAAGCAATTTTCACATAGCCCCCTACCTCTGCTCTGAATTTTTCACCGGCCTCTATTCCGTAATTTCCAAGTAAAGAAATTTCTTCATCTGCGATAAAGGTTAATTTCCCTGTGGCAGGAGAGATAAAAAGCTGGAATTTGTCGTTCGGTTTATAATCCATACCGGCAGAACCCAATACATAAGCCGGGGAAAGTAAGGTTGAAATGGCTTTGTCAGGATCTGTCTTATAGTCGTAGCCATCGGTAAATTGGGTTTTAAAGTTCAACATGGCGCTATAAAACCATTGCTTTGAAGCTTTTTTTCCATATTGTGAGGTGAATTCAATTCTGTCGTTCGATTTTTTCGTGAGGTCGCCTTGCTTAATCAATCCGTAACCCAAATCCAGTGTGTTTATCCAGCTGGTATTTTCATCCTTGTAATTTGCATGCAGATTAAGCATTGCTGATCCTGAATAACTGGCCTCGCCACCGGCAGACCATTGATAAAGAGAAAGCTGCGAGAAGGCAAATGTACCCATTCCTCCAAATTTCCATTTACTGGTATCTGCAACTTCCTGAGAGTATATATTAATCGCAATTAATAAGGCAAACCCTGCCAAAAACATTTTTTTCATGATATAATTTTTAATAATTTAAGTACCACTAACAAATTTAATTAAAAAAGGTTTACAAGCACAATTTTTATAATACTCAATCCATAAAACGCGCTTTCCAATTCTCCTTTGGCATATAGCAGACATTTTTTTTTCCAAACCACCGGTATCGTTTCTTTGCTATAAAACGGTAAAGCGGATCACGCAAAAACAGGGGCAGGTAAATGGCATAATATAAAATATGCCATGGAAATTTTAAATTTCGGGAAATTTTCAATGCCGCAGTGGAGGCTTTAAAAATTTTGTCATTTTGAATGAGTATAATCGATTCAGGCGGATCTGAAATCTTTAGCTCAGGATAAATTTCACTTAAGGTTGGGGATTGAATGGACAGAAAATAATAGAGTGGTTTCTTTTCCTTTTTTAGAATAAAATTAACCGCAAACGAGCAGAGATTGCAATAGCCATCGAAAAGAATTAATGGATATTTAAGTTTATTGTAGTTTGTAATTTTTTCAGTTTGAGGAAGCATTGTTTTATGTACTATTTTTGTAACTATTCAGGAACATCACAATAGTATGGGTTAAACAGAATTCGCTTGCGAATTCATCTGTGAAAATTATTTTTTAAAAGCTAAAAAAACCAATCTGTGAATCTGTGGCAACTTTTTTATCTATGCGCCTTCTAAGATACTCTAATATGCCACAGATTCACAGATTACTTCGCTCATCGATACCTAATTTTCACAGGTTGTTCGCTTTGCTCACTTTTTAACAATAGAGCTATTAACCTGTGAGATTTTTTTCTTGTTTAGTTCCTGAATAGTTACCTATTTTTTAATCCATGTTTCACAAATCTCCCCTATATAAAACCTGTGAAAATCTTTTTGGGGATAGTGCTTACCGGCCAGATCTCTTTGAATAAACTTATTTTCCTTTATATCGTCTGCGTACAGTTTTTTGCATTCAAGAATTAAACTTGCTTCTGCAAAGCTTATATTCCCCAATTCGGTTTCGAAAGCCGAAAGTCCGGTTTCTTTAGCTTTATCAAAATCACGGCCGGATTTTGATCCGCAAAAGTTCAGGGCCTTTCTGTACTTGTTCTCAAAGAAACTAAGTGTGTAATAATCAGCCTTCTCAACAAATTCAAAAGTAAAACGTTGTGGTCTGATATAGCAAATGGCCACAGGAAGATTCCACAAAACACCCATCTGGCCCCAGCTGGCTGTCATGGTATTATAAGACGACAATTCCCCTGCGGTAATAAGCATCCAGTCTTTTCCAACTAATTGAATAAGATTCTTATCAATTTTTACCGGTTTAATTTTTTTAAAATCACGATTCATTTCTGAGGTTTTAAAGTTTCCATACTGAGATTGAGCCCGGCTTCAAAATTCAAGAGCAAAATAGGGAAATAAATGCAGAATATAAATTTTTATTATATTCGTCGAATAATAATTTAGAATTGCAGATAATCAAGCTTAAAATTCAGTAACAAATACACCCGCATTTAAGACGATTTATTTACCCCAAAATCTAAAATTATGAGAGAAGCTCTGGAATTACTCGACGCCGTACATTTAAATTTTTCAAAGGAAGGACTGTTTGTTCTGAACATAACCCTTGCTTTTATAATGTTCGGGGTAGCCCTGGAAATTAAACCGGTACATTTCAAAAACGTTGCCATGAATCCCAAATCGACCATCATAGGATTCTTTTCCCAGTTTTTCGCCATGCCTTTTGTTACTTTCATTCTTATTATTTTGTTTGGCAACTTTATTACCCCAACTATTGCCATGGGTATGATTCTCGTAGCTTCCTGTCCGGGTGGTAATATCTCAAACTTCATGTCCTCACTTGCAAAGGCTAACGTAGCTTTATCGGTAAGTTTAACAGCAATTGCTACCTTGTCTGCAGTAATTCTTACTCCGCTAAATTTCGCAATCTGGGGAAAACTCTATCTTTTGGTATATAATGCATCAGAAAAACACCTTCTTCAACCCATAACCATCGATCCTTTCGAAATGTTTAAAACGGTGTTTATCCTACTTGGAGTGCCTCTTGTTCTGGGTATGCTTTTTAATAACTATTTCCCAAAATTAACTGATAAAATAGTTAAGCCATTAAAAAAATTATCGATTCTTATATTTATGGCTCTCGTAGTGGTGATGTTCATGAAAAATTACGAGTTCTTTCTGAAATATATTAAATTCATTTTCATTATTGTGCTGGTGCATAATATTGCTGCACTTACCACAGGTTATAGTATCGGATCCATATTCAAAAGAACCGTGCAAGACAGAAGAACCTTAACTATAGAAACCGGTATTCAGAATTCGGGTCTGGCCCTGGTTTTGCTTTTTAATCCCGATATATTCCCTCAATCGGTTATCGTTTTCAATGTAGAACAACCCTTAGAAATAGGTGGTATGGCATTCATTGCTGCCTGGTGGGGAATATGGCATATAATTTCGGGCTTAACCATTGCAAGCCTTTGGGCAAAAGTTCCCATTGATGAGAAAGCCAGCATCTTTTATTTACTCAAAAAGAAAAAAAACAGAGTATGAGCTTGAAGAAGGAAAACATACACCATAACAATTATTTATATAATTTCCTTAAAGCATACGAGCAATTTGCTTTTAGAAGGTTCTATAAGCATATGGAAGCTATTGGGAAGGAAAATATACCCATTGGGTCGCCTTATATTTTTGCTCCCAATCACCAAAATGCATTAATGGATCCACTTGCAGTGCTCGCCACTCACTCTACTCCGGTAATATTTTTTGCGCGGGCCGATGTTTTCAAGAAAAAATGGATTGCAAAAATATTACACATTTTTAAAATAAAACCCATCTATCGGATGAGGGATGGTGCTGCTGAGTTACATAAGAATGAAGGCATTTTTCAGGCAGCCGTTAGTGTGCTTCAGGAAAATGCTCCTATGTGTGTTATGGCAGAGGGGAATCATGGCGACAAGCGACAATTAAGAAAGCTTGTTAAAGGAATATTTCGTATTGCATTCCGAACCCAGGAATTAGTTCCCGAAGGTGAAGGAGTAAAAATTGTTCCGGTTGGTCTCGACTATTCCGAATATACCAAATTCTTTCAAAATCTGCTGGTAATATATGGTCCGCCTATTGAGGTTTCAGAATATATTGAAGCATACAAGGAAGATGCTCCGAAAGGTATTAATGCCCTTCGGGAAAGGCTGGCTACTGAGATGAAGAAAGTAATGATACATATTCAAAATGACGAGCTGTACGATATGTATCAGTATCTTAGAGAGTTGTATAACGACCGTATGAGAATTAAGCTTTCGATAGTTGGTAAATCATTGTATGAAAAATTCAGAGCCGACAAGCAAATGATACGGATTCTTGACGAGGAATTTGAAGTGAATCCTGATAAACTAAGAGCACTTTCCGAAAAAACCCTTAACTACAAAGCTGGTCTTGAGAAGCTTAATCTCCGCAACTGGATTTTTGACAGATCGGGCTATACCACCAAAAGACTCATTTATAAAAGGCTTGGGCTTTATCTGTCTTTCCCCTTGTTTCTGCTTGGATATATAAACAATATCATCCCCTATTCTCTCCCATTGTTAACCATTCCCAAAATAAAAGATGCCCAGTTTCACAGTTCCTTCAAATTCGCACTGGCATTTATCCTTTTCCCTGTTTTTTATACATTACAGGCAGTATTGGTGGGAATTTTTTCGGGAACATGGTGGATAGGTCTGGCATATCTTATAGCTTTACCCCTGTTTGGTTATTTTGCTCTTTTTTGGCATATCTGGCATAAAAGGTGGCGGGCAGGATTAAAGTACCGTAAGCTGAAAAAGTCAAGAAACAAAGAATTACTTGATCTGGAAAAGCTCCACAAAGAAATAGTTGATACAATGAATACAATTGTTTCTGCTCGCATTTGAGAAAGCAAATATCTTAGATTTAATATAATCATGAAGGCATATTTTGAAGATAAACGTATCTGGATCACAGGTGCGTCGTCGGGTATAGGTGAATCGCTGGCAAAAAAACTTTCGGCCCTCGGTGCACGGGTAATTATTTCATCCCACGAACCCCATGAACTGGAAAGAACAAAAAAGGAAGCAGGCAACACCAAACATGAAATTAAAATTGTAAGTTTCGATTTGTCAAATGCCGGAGAAGTTGGGAAAGCCGCCGACACGGTATTAATGAATGAGGGAGGAATAGACATTCTTTTTAATAATGGAGGCATTTCCACCCGAACAACTGCCATGGACACCTCTCTGGAGATTGACCGTAAAATTATGGAGATCAATTATTTCGCAGGACTCATTCTTAGCAAAAAGTGTTTGCCCGGAATGATTGAGAGAGGTTTTGGTCACATCATTGCCACCAGCAGCATATCAGGGAAATTTGGATTCCCGTTGAGATCTGCTTATGCCGCATCAAAGCATGCCCTGCATGGTTTTTACGAATCTTTATGGATGGAAAACTACGAAAAGGGAATACGGACTACTGTGGTTTGTCCGGGCAGAGTAAAGACAAACATCTCTATGCATGCCCTCGATAAGGATGGAAAAGCATACGGAAAAATGAGTGCCGGACAGGATGGGGGAATCAGCCCCGACAAATGTGCCGGTCAAATTCTACGTGCAGTAAAAAGGAACAAAAGAGAGGCTCTTGTTGGTGGAAAGGAGCTTATTATGCCCAAAATTAAACAGTATTTCCCCTGGCTGTTTTATAAGTTGATCATAAAGATTGATCCGAGTTAATTTCCTCATAATATTTTCCCCATTCACAACATTTAAATTACACTGTAATAACCAATGTTCATACCTGTTGCAGTATGTTTATTGCAGAGACTATTATCATACTAAATATTCATCTTGAACCTAAGCTTTTTTTTTATAATTTTGCAAACTCAAAGATTTAAAAAATTGGATTGAAATGACAAAGAAAATTATTAGCGGGATACAACAAATAGGCATTGGCGTAACAAGTGTAAAAGAAGCGTGGAAATGGTATAAATCCAATTTTGGAATTGACATCAGAATATTTGAAGAATCGGCTCCGGCTGAATATATGCTTCCTTATACCGGCGGAAAACCAAGAAACAGGCATGCAGCCCTTGCGATAAGTCTGATGGGCGGTGGCGGATTTGAAATATGGCAATTTACTGAAAGAACACCTAAGGCACCTGAAAACAAAATAAAAATTGGCGATTACGGGATTTTTGCCGCAAAAATTAAGAGTCCGGATGTTAAAGCAGCCCATAATTTCTACAAGAAGAAAGATTTAGACCTCTCCGAGATATGCCTTGATCCAAAAGGTAAACCCCATTTTTTTATAACCGATCCCTTTGGAAATGTTTTTCAGGTAATAGAAAGCGGCGAATGGTTTCGCTTCGATCGTAAAAAGATAACAGGTGCAGCTGCCGGAGTAATAATTGGGGTAAGCGATATCGAAAAAGCAAGAAAACTCTATACAAATATTCTGGGATACGATGAAGTAATCTACGATGAAGAAAATGTTTTCGAAGACTTCAATTCATTAAATGGAGGAACATGTAAATTCAGAAGAGTATTACTCAGACATACCAATGCCCGAATTGGTGGATTCTCACGATTAATGGGAGCAAGCGAAATTGAATTGGTGCAGTCACAAAGCTGCGAATCGGGAAAAATATTCCATAACCGCTATTGGGGTGACTTAGGGTTTATTCATTTATGCTATGATATTCACGGTATGGATAGTCTGAGAGAAGAATGTAAAAATGAAGGATTCCCATTTACTGTTGATAGCGCCGAACATCCAAAAGGAGCTAGTTTTGATATGGGAGAGGCAGCAGGACATTTTTCCTATATCGAAGATCCCGATGGTACGCTGATTGAATTTGTTGAAACACACAAAATTCCCGTTATGAAGAAATTGGGATGGTACCTTAATTTAAGAAAACGGAATCCGGAGAAACCCCTGCCGAACTGGATACTTAAAGCTTTGAAATACAGCAAGGTAAAAGACAGGCAATTGGCATAAAATAATTGATTTTTCCCGACATTAAATTTATTCAGATGTTAAAGGAATTATTTTTAAAAAACCGCTCCTATCGTAGATTTGATCAGAAGGTTAAGCTTTCAGATCTCGATTTAACAGACATGATTAATGCTGCCCGGCTTTCTGCATCAGGAAGAAATGCACAGTCTCTCAAATATATCCTTTCCAACGAAGAATCGTTGAACAAACTAATTTTTCCGACTCTGGCATGGGCTGGTTACCTAAAAGACTGGGATGGCCCCACAGAAGGAGAACAGCCTGCAGCATATATTATTCAACTGAACGATAAGAATTTATCCAATAATTATTACTGCGACGACGGAATCGCCATTCAAAGCATACTCCTCACCGCCGTTGAAAAAGGCTTTGGAGGTTGCATAATAGCCTCTGTTAAGAAAGATACATTATCGGCTATTCTGAACCTCCCGGAGAATCTTGAAATCCTTCATGTTATTGCCTTGGGTAAGCCTTCAGAAAAAGTGGTAATTGAAGATATCAAAGACAATGATATCAAATATTGGCGCGATGAGAACAATGTTCATCATGTTCCCAAACGTAAAATTGAAGACCTGATTGTGAATTTCAGGAGCTAAGAAAAAGCCTTATTTAAGGCTTACTTCTTAAATCTTTTCCCAACTTCTTCCCAATTAACCACATTCCAGAATGCAGTTATATAATCGGTGCGCATATTCTGATAATTAAGATAATAGGCATGTTCCCAAACATCGATGGTAAGTAAAGGATAACCTTTCTCTGCACAAATATCCATAAGTGGATTATCCTGATTAGAGGTCTGAGTAATCTTCAATTTTCCGTCCTGAAGAATTAACCATGCCCAACCCGATCCAAAAACCGTAGCTGCAGCCTTTGAAAACTGTTCCTTAAAACTTTCGAAACTGCCAAATTCTTTTTCAATGGCTCCCATAAGTTCGCCATCGGGTTGTCCTCCTCCATCCGGACTCATCACTTTCCAGAATAAATTATGATTGTAATATCCACCACCATTATTCCTTATGGCTGAAGAATATTTACTAACATTTGCAAAAATTTCCCTTACCGGAAGTCCGTTTATTCCGGCTTCTTTTGCGGCCGCATTAAATTTGGCTGTGTACCCGGCATGATGTTTTGAATAATGCAACTCCATAGTTTTTGCATCAATATAGGGTTCGAGAGCATCGTATTCATAGCCAAGAGGCTTCTGCATAAATTCATCTCCCACAATTCTTTCTTCTGACCGTGAAAAAACAGGAGCTGCTAATATAGCACCTGCACCGGCAAATAAACTCGTTTTTAAAAAGGTTCTTTTATTCATTGTTATAGGTTTTAAAATAGTAAAACAACAGACAAATAATAATGTTCAAAATAGAATTTTGTCTTTTGAATGTTCAATAAACAGAAGGGAAAATTATGCTCTATGGTGAAAATAAGGCCTGTTAAAAACTTTTTGAACTATGTAAGCTTTTTACTACATTTAGCATGCAACCATTTTGAATACACCACTGTCAAAAGAGAAGAAAACAGGTATGTTTGATGAGCAGAAAATACTCCTTCAATGCATAAAGAATGATCCGCAGGCGCAAAGAATTCTATATGAGAAATATGCCCCGGGACTTCTTGGTGTTTGCATGAGATTTACCGGAAATCGTCCCGAGGCTGAAGACATACTGCAGGAAGGCTTTGTGAAAGTTTTTCTGAACATCAAAGACTTTCAGGGCAGAAGTTCTTTAATAGGCTGGATGCGACGGATTATAATTAATACAGCGATAACTAATTATCACAAAAACCTGAAACATCAGTACCATGTAGATATTGATGATGTAAAGGAGAAAAATATTGGCGAGTGTGATCTGGGGGAGATAGAATTTACACAGGAGGAAATGCTGAATGTAATAGCTGAATTACCTGCCGGATATAAAATGGTTTTCAACCTTTATGCAATGGAAGGATTCAAACATAAAGAAATTGCAGAACAGTTGAAAATTGATGTGAATACATCCAAATCGCAATACAGCAGGGCAAGAAAACTGTTGCAATGTAAACTGGAAGAATTGGGGCGGGAAAAATTAGCCCGAAATGATTCAGACACAGAAATTGAGGAATAGAAAGATAATTTATATATATGTGCAACACTAAAGCACATTTAAGAGTCAGATAAGCAGAAGGATTAAAAAGTGGAAAATAAGAGAAGCATAGAAAAACTATTTGAAGAGAAGTTTCAGTCCTACCATCCGGAACCCTCGCCTGAATTGTGGCCAAAACTTAGCCGGCAATTGAAGTGGAGGAATTTTATGCGTCCGAGTTGGGATAGTTTTAATATAGCATACCTCTCGGGCATCATCATAGCTTCAGCGATAACAATTTGGGTTCTCACTAACAGGAATAATGAATCTAAGGTTCAGGATGTCAAGAATTCGCTTCCTGAAATGGAAGATTTGAGCAATGAAGTAAGAAATAATGAGAATATATCTACTGAAATTAATCCATCTGATTCAAATAATACATCAATTCAACAGGCTGGAGTAAATAAAGCCGGTAATACAAAAAACCTTTCTTCTACAAGGAATGAAAAAACCGGTTTAAGCGACAAGAACAGTGATCCTTCAAAAACAGCTTCCTTATCTGTAGCAGAAACTCGTAACACTTCAGAAAGCTCAGTGCAGCACCCGGAACCCGAAATCCGGAACTCAGCTCTTCCGCCTCGCGCCTTCTTCATCTCCAGTTCAGAAACCGGCTGTGCACCTTTACAAATATCATTTACAAACCTTAGTACTGAAGCCGATAATTTTACCTGGAGTTTTGGAGATGGCGGACAGTCTAATGAACTTAATCCGGAATATATTTTTGATAATCCCGGGGAATATTTCGTAACACTGACAGCAAAGAACGAAAATGATGACATAAGTGTTTACCATACTATTATAAGAGTTAACGAAGTACCTGAGGCAAGTTTCATGATTGAAAAACAAGAGGATTTAAATCAAAATATTAGCGTTTACTTTTACAATTACTCCAGAGGTGCCGAGAGTTACAGCTGGGATTTTGGAGATGGCAACATATCCACAGAAGCCAATCCTACCCATGTTTTTGATACACCGGGCAATTACGATATACTGCTAAAAGTCAGCTCTAATTATGGTTGTATTGATACCATGATCCTGAGTAATGCCTTGAAAAGTCAGAACCCGGTTATCAAAATCCCTAATGCTTTTAGTCCAAATAAAAACGGCCCCAATGGTGGCTACTATAGCAACGGTGAAAACAGAAATGAGATTTTCCACCCCAGCTTTATAGAAACTCCTGTTGAATACCAATTGAGAATTTTTAACCGAAACGGAAACCTCCTTTTTGAAAGTAAAGACTTGAATATAGGATGGGACGGTTATTATATGCAAGAGCTTCAGCCCAGAGGCGTATACATATATAAATTAAGAGTGAAGTTTGAAAATGGAGAATATTTGGTTAAAATGGGGGATGTCACTGTTTTTATTCAGGATTAGAAAAACCCAACCTTCCCAAAATCACAATACGAATTATCACTTTCCCGAGGCAAATTCAATTTCTTTCCTCCCTGGCCAGAACACATGTAAACCATGTCATTGCAAACCTAGCGAAGCAATCCCCAATTTTACCGGCCATTACTGAAAATGAAACTTCATTAAAAAAGAAATAATTAGATATTCTACCGCATCAAGACAGATATTTTTTAATTTTTTTTTCAGTCATCAACGAATAAATAATTTTACTCAAGGAATTTATCGGTTTTATGTAAATTTATCACCCATTGAAACTAAATGGAATAATTAGCGTTTAAATATCTTAAAAAGGCCTGAAATTCTTGTTAACAACTTTTTTTTAATTTTTTTTAAAACAAGGCTAACTTCAGGATTTGATAATTTTATATTATCTTTAATTTGTTTTGACCCTAACCATTTAAATGTGAAGCAGTTTTTGCTATTGATAATGTTGTGTACTGTTATTAGCACAGGAGTAAGCGGCCAGGACCCTCAATTTACTCAGTTCTACGCTAATAAGCTCTACCTTGCGCCCTCTTTTGCCGGAGCGGTTCAGATGGATAGGGTTTCTTCGAGCTACCGAAATCAATGGCCCAGCTTACCGGGTGTCTAAGTCTCATATACATTTTCTTATGATCATTTCTTTTCGAATTTCAATTCAGGAGTTGGCTTGTTATTAATGAGAGATGTGGCCGGATCCGGTGAATTAAGCACAACGAATCTTGGGATTCAGTATTCCTACGACATTAAAATTAACAATTGGTGGCACATACGACCCGGAGTACAGTTGGCATTTACTCAAACAGGCCTCGATTTTCAGAAACTTATCTGGAACGACCAGATATCTCCTGGCAGTACAGGTTCTACAAGTATTGAGCAGCCCCCTCTCACCTCCAAAGCAGACATAGATTTTACAGCATCAGTGCTTGCCTATTCCGATCAGCACTGGATTGGATTAACCGTTGATCATTTATTAAAACCCAAAAATTCACTCTGGGATACTGAAGCATTTGTTCCTATTAAGGTTTCGGTATTTGGAGGAACTCAGGTTATACGCCGGGGAAGACTTTTAAGCCCAATTGACGAAACACTTTCCATTGCATTTCTTTTCAGAAATCAATACTTTATAAATCAGCTCGATTTGGGGATGTATTGGTTTAAAGAACCTCTGGTTCTTGGTTTCTGGTACAGGGGAATACCACTTATTAATGAAGAATCGCGGGGAGATGCAGTCGCATTGCTTGCCGGCTATAAGATTGATAATTTCTCGGTTGGCTATTCATACGACTTTACAATTTCCAGATTGCTGGCATCTACAGGCGGCTCACACGAGATTTCTCTCACCTATGAGTTTAAAACCACCCGCAAGAAACAAAGACATCACATGATTCCATGTCCCGAGTTTTAGTATCATTCGGTTTGATCTTGCTCAATTATCTTTATAAATATTCAAGCTTTAGCCTGCAATAATTCAACTATTAAGCAAAAATTATTAGGTCTGCACTCTTTCTCTCACTTCTTCACTTATATATAATCCATAAAAACTAGTCACCGGATTTCATTTATTTCCCAAATCTCAAACAAAAACCTATATTTGCAGATATTAAAATTTTATATAAAATGAAAAGAATAAATCTGATAATTAATGTAGTACTTGTGATCGCAGTTGGTGTTTTATATTTCCTTCATTTTCAGGGCGATACAGATAGTAAGAATCCTGCGGAGGAAAGTCTGGTAAAGGCATCCGTAAGTAATGGCACTGAAATTCCTATTGCTTTTGTAAGAATTGACACATTATTGAATTCCATGGAAATGTTTTCTGATATTAATAATGATCTGATTACCAAACAACAAAAACTCGAATCAAGTATTGCTACTCAATATAAAGCTTTTGAGAAAGAAGTGGCAGGGTATCAGGATAAGGTGAGCAAAGGTCTTCTTACACGAAAAGAAGCTCAGGATATAGAAGCTCAACTGGGACTTAAAGGACAGGATCTTGAAGGCCAAAGAAACAATTATATGGCAGAACTTCAGGAAGAAGGTATGGTTGGACAGAATAAGGTAATTAATTACATTATGGAATATCTGGAAGTTTATAATTCCGACAATAAATTCAAATATATTTTTTCCTATAGTTTTGGCGGCGGATTATTATTTGCCAGTGATGCATTGGATATTACTCCCGAAGTATTGGCCGGTATTAATCAAAAATATGCAGAAGAAAAATCTTCAAAAAAATAATCAGCATGTCTTTTGCTGACCGATATCTTTCGAAGCAATCCATAGAGAATGGCTTGATTAAGGAGAATCCGGCAGAAGACTTAAAATTTATTTTAATTATTCCTTCTTATAATGAATCCGGACTCATAAAAAGTCTGGATTCATTGTATAATACCCTCCCAACAGAATCATCTGTTGAAATAATAGTAAATATAAACTGGCCTGAATATGCTTCAGCGGAAATCGTAAATCAGAGTCAGATTCTCTATGAATTGGCTCTGGAATGGGCAACGCAACATTCCACCGAAAAAAAGAAATTTTTCATAATCCTGAGTCCCTCCCTTCCCAAAAAACATGCAGGGGTAGGTCTTGCTCGCAAGATCGCCATGGATGAAGCCATTTTCAGGTTTAACACACTCGACAAACCCGATGGGATTATCTGTTCTTTTGATGCCGATTCATTGTGTGATGCTGATTATTTTCAAAAGACAGACTTGCACTATAAGCATAATCCGGCAACAGATGGCTGCTCTATATATTTTGAGCATCCGATAAGTGGACATGAGTTTTCAGCAGAAGTTTATCAGGGAATTATTCAATATGAATTGCATTTAAGATATTATTTGCAGGCTTTCCGCTATGCCGGCCATCCACATTGTTTTCATACAGTTGGTTCCAGTTTCTCTGTACGTGCCGATGCCTATTGCAGAGAAGGTGGCATGAACAGGAAAAAGGCGGGAGAGGACTTTTATTTTTTACAGAAGATTTTCGATCTTGGAAATTTCAGCGAGTGCAATACCACCCGGGTTATCCCTTCTCCCAGACCATCCGACAGGGTGCCTTTTGGCACAGGTAAGGTCATCACTGAGTTTATTGAATCAGGGAATAGCCTGCAAAGCTATAATTTTAAACTTTTCCTTGAATTAAAAGAATTTATTGAATACATACTGAAATCAGATCCATTCACTCCTCAGTATAAAAAGGAGCTGAAAATAGCCATTCCATTTGCCTTATCTGAGTATTTTAAAACTATTGATTTCGAACCCATTCTTGAGGAAATAATTTCAAACTCTTCAGGAGAAAAAAGTTTCAGAAAACGATTTTTCAGGTGGTTTAATATGTTCCGGATTATGAAATTTTTGAATTTCGGAAGAACAATATTTCCAGATGTTGCGGTTTCAGAGGCAGCAACTGAGCTATTAAAATTGAAAAATATAAATCATTTGGAAACTAATTCAGAAATTCTTCTAAAGATTTACAGGGATATGGAAAGAGAGTAGGTACTATTTCTCAACGATGACAAAGATTTCTTCATTTTTTTTCTTCATCAGATATTGTTCACGGGCAAATTTCTCCAAATTTTCCGCTGAAGTTTTTAATTCAATTAGCCGGGCAGAATCAATTAAAATTCTGTCGGAATAATAATCCCTGTCATCTTCAAGCTGATTAACCTGTCTCATAAGCTTTACTCTTTCAAAAAGATTGTTCTGATCAAAAATTAAAACCCATATAAAAAACAAAACTATGGTAACCAGGTATTTATTCTTGAAATAAGCTGTTAAAACAGGCAGATATTTATTAATAAGTCTCATCATTTGTTGGCGAAATTAACAAAAAAAGGAAGGCTCATCACTAAACCTTCCTTTAAAAATATTAACAATTAAAATCTATTCTTCAGCTTGAAATGGGTACCTGAAATCGGAAGGCGCATCGAAGTTTTCTTTTATAGTTCTGGGAGAAACCCATCTTAACAGGTTAATTAAAGATCCGGCTTTATCATTGGTTCCTGATCCTCTGGCACCACCAAAGGGTTGCTGACCCACCACTGCTCCTGTAGGTTTATCATTTATATAGAAATTACCAGCGGCATTTTCCAGTTTCCTGCTTGCCATATCAATTATATATCTGTTGCGGGAGAAAATTGCACCGGTTAAAGCATAAATTGAAGTCTTATCGAGAATATCTAAAGTTTCTTCAAATTTATCGTCTTCGTAGACGTAAATGCTTAGCACCGGACCGAATAATTCTTCTCTCATGGTAATATAATCGGGCTTTTTGGCCAGAATAACCGTAGGTTCAATGAAATAACCATTAGATTTATCGCAATTCCCTCCAATAATAACTTCAGCTTCTTTATCAGATTTGGCATTATCGATAAACATTTTCAATTTATCGAAGGAGTTTTCATCTATTACAGCATTGAAAAAATTGCGGAAATCCTCAACCGGACCCATTTTTACTTCAGCAATCATTTTCTTCAGCTTTATTTGTAATTCATTCCACATTGACTTAGGAATATAAGTTCTGGAAACAGCCGAACACTTTTGGCCTTGATATTCAAAGGCTCCACGAACAATTGCGGTAACCACCTGATCGATATCTGCTGAATTGTGAACCATAATAAAGTCCTTTCCCCCTGTTTCGCCAACAATTCTTGGGTAGGATTTAAACATATGAATATTATTCCCAATGGTTTTCCAGATATTCTGAAATACCTCTGTGGATCCGGTATAATGAATTCCTGCGAAATCGGGATGAGAAAAAATTACATCACCGGCAACCGGACCAGAAACGAATACCAAATTAATAACTCCATCTGGCAGTCCTGCTTCCATAAGCAGTTCCATTATAATTCTTGCAGAATAAACCTGAGTGTTGGAAACTTTCCATACCACAGTATTTCCCATCATTGCAGGAGCAGTGGGTAAATTTCCGGCAATAGAAGTGAAGTTAAATGGCGTTAATGCAAATATAAAACCTTCCAGTGGGCGTTGTTCCACTCTATTCCAACTATCATAGTCAGAAATAGGTTGTTGTGAATAAACCTGCCTCATAAAATCAACATTAAATCTATAGAAATCAACGAGCTCCGCAGCACTGTCTATTTCCGCCTGAAATGGATTTTTTGATTGCCCAAGCATGGTGGCAGCATTCATTTTAAACCGGAATTTTCCGGCCAGCAAATTTGCCGCCTTAAGAAAAACAGAAGCTCTGTGTTCCCAGGGTAATTCCGCCCACGATTTTTTCGCCTTTAAAGCGGCATCGATGGCCAGCTTCACATGAGAAGCATCTCCTCTATGATAATAACCTAAAATATGCTTATGATCGTGAGGTGGCCGTATTGCAACTTTATTTTCTGTTCTCACCTCTTTTCCATCAATTATCATGGCCACATCCACCTGTTGTGAACGCATTTCAGACAATTCTTTTTTCAAGGCATCGCGCTCAGGGCTTCCTGGTGCATATGAATAAATAATTTCATTTATTGCTTCGGGTACATTAAAAAATCCTGTTGACATATGGAAAATAGTTTATTTTGTTAATTAATTGAATGTCAGTTATATTCGATATAATGATACGCAAAGATATCTTCAAAATATTTGACTTTCATCATGTAATTTGCTATTTAATAACAGCTTTCAAAGTGCCAATTATTCAGTTTGAAAGCTGAATTGAAAAATCATTAATAAACGATATCTGAAAAAAATAATTTCCTATAATTCGTAAGCTCATTTACGAATTTGCTTACTATTTTAAATTGCTAAAATTTTATTAAAAATTTGATGAACTTTATTTGATAATGATTAAACAATTTTGAAATTGAATTGTTAATGAATTAAATAACTTATAGAATTCTTAATATAAAAAATATCAAAAAAATGGCATTTACATTACCAAAATTACCTTATAGCTATGATGGCCTTGAGCCATATATCGATGCTAGAACGATGGAAATACACCACACAAAACATCATGCTGCATATACAGCAAAGTTTAATGAAGCAATAAGTGGTACTCCCCTTGAGTCAAAAACGGCTGAAGAAATTTTTGCCAACATATCTACTGCTTCTCCGGCAGTTAGAAACAATGGAGGTGGATATTATAATCACTGCTTATTCTGGGAAATAATGAGTCCAAAGGGTGGCGGCGAACCAACTGGCGATCTTCTTCAGGCTATAAATAAAGCTTTTGGAAGCTTTGACGCTTTCAAAGAAAAATTCAGTACAGCTGCAGCAACCAGATTTGGATCGGGTTGGGCATGGTTGGTGAAAGACAATAGTGGCAATCTGGTGGTGACATCCTCACCTAATCAGGACAATCCTTTAATGGATGTAGCCGAAGTAAAAGGAACCCCAATTCTTACCATTGATGTTTGGGAACATGCATATTATCTTAAATATCAAAACCTGCGCCCCGATTATATTTCAGCATTCTGGAATGTAGTTAACTGGGAAGAAGTCGCACGCAGATTTAAGGGATAAGGGTAATGTGCTGATGTGCTTTCCGAAAGCTATCGGAAGTGCTGGTTACAGATTAAGGTTTCAGGTTTCAAGTTTTAGGTTATTCTCTTATGGGGTCTAAACCTGAAACCTGAAACTTTTTATCCCTGTTCCTTCATCACTCTAAGTAAATTCCCACCCCAGATTTTTCGTATTTCTTTTTCGCTATATCCTCGTGATATGAGTTCCTTAGTAATATTTGGAAGCTGACTTACATCGTAACAATCCTCCAGTTCACCTCCCCCATCGAAATCAGTTCCGATACCAACGTAATCGATTCCTGCCACTGCCACAATATGATCGATATGATCGACCACTTTTTTTACGCTTGAAAGTTTTTCCGGAAATTCTCTGTCAACCGCATACCAGTCATCGACAAATGCATTTTTCGCACTATCATCCAAATTATAATAGTCTCCATGTTTAAGCTTTACAGCTTCTTTTGCCGAATCGCGTGCCGGATTGGGCAATGGAGTTTCAACATAAGAACTCAGAATACACATCTGTATAACGCCACCATTTTTAGCCAGTGCTCTTAACATATTGTCATCCAGATTTCTGGGATTATCACAAATGGCTTTCGCACATGAATGCGACGCAATAACCGGTTTTTTAGATAAGGCGATAACATCATAAAATGTCTTATCAGAAGAATGTGAAAGATCTATCATAATTCCTAACTCATTCATTCTTTCCACTACTTCACTTCCAAATTCTGAGAGTCCGTTATGCTCAAAACCCTCAGGATCAGTTGAGGAATCGCAGATATCGTTATTTTTTGTATGACAAAGAGTGATGTACTTTGTTCCCAATTGGGCAAAAGTATCGATAAGAGACAGATTGTTACCAATAACATATCCATTTTCAATCCCAATATAAATGGAGTGTTTGCCCTCTTTTTCAATCCGTGAAACATCTTTTGGTGAACAGGCTATTTCGAGCTTTTCAGAAAAACGATTGCTTACAGCAAATATAGAATCAAAAATCTGTCGTGATTTATTATAAGCCGCCTGGTTGCCTTCAGGAGTTCTTTCCTTTTGGCCTACAAAAACTGCCATAAAAATCGCATCCAGCATTCCTTCATCCATTCTTGGTAAATCGACTTTGCTACCGGTATTATATGGATCGTGCCTGATCGAAAAATCAAAGTCACTTCGCGTAAATTGAAGCGGTGTATCGGTATGGCTATCGATGGTGATCAGAGAATTGTGAAAGGCCATAATTTCTGCTTCACTCATTTCTGAAAGGGAAGTAGTATTGCATGCTACCATCAGAGAGACAGCCATAGATAAAAGAAAGATATTTTTCATTACTAAAGAAAATTGAATTGATAAAAATATTAATGGATTACAAAACGATCCATAATTGAGTCATCATTTATTTCTTTTGAAAGTGACGAAATAGTATCCAATGGAACATCAAAAAGGTCAAGCATAAGCAAACCGTCCAATGCATCATTGAATTTTGGGTCTATATTAAACCCAATAATTTTACCATTTAATTTCAGATATTTCTTCAATAATACCGGCATATTGTAGTTTGAAGTCTCAACTTCTTTAATAAAGCGGTCGAATTTATTAAGATTATTCGCCGACTCCATGATAATATCAATATCCAGATCCTGAAATTCATCAACCACAAATTTCTTACGCGGCTTAACCATTTTAGCATATTTATGACTATAGTGATTAAGCATTATGTATTTGATAATCATTCCTTTAGAAAAGCTGGAGAATTGATTGCTGATACTAACCGGGCCGATGAGATAACGATAGGCCGGGTTTTTGATGAGGAAGTATAAGATTCCCTTCCAAAGTAAAAATAAAGGCAAGGGCTTTTTTTGGTATTCCTCAACAATAAAAGACCTTCCGAGCTCAAGAGATTCTTCCAGAATTCCGTCAAAGCGGGAGCTAAAACGAAACAAGCTTTGGAGATAAAATCCCTTTCTTCCATACTGATTCAGGATCTCTTTCCCCTTCCCCACCCTGTAGGCGCCAACAATTTTTTTCTCCATAAAGTCCCAAACAAACAATTGCTGATAATATAAATCATACTCATCTACATCAATCGACCGGTTTGTACCCTCTCCAACCTGCCTGAATGTCTTCTCTCTCAATCTGCCCAACTCGTTCATTATTGAAGGAATATGTATAGATGGGCAACAGAATACCTGAAAATCATCGCTTGAAAACAATAAGTATTCATCGGTTATAAGGCTGATTTCCTGTTCAATCTTCTCACTTTCCACAGCCGGTACAAGCGGTTCCACTTTTACTGAGCGAGAATGGGATGGGCGAAAAAACTTTTGTATTTCTATAGCTGATCCGAGTGCATAAGATTTGGCTCTGAGGTACCTTCCATACCTGGAAATATCTTTAAATTCATCCTGATCTTTAACCGAAATCGGGTTTCCAATTCTGATATGTATGGTTTTCTTCTTCTTATTAAATAATTCTGAAGGGAGGCGTGCCGTTCGTAAGGTAGGATGGATTAATCCCAACAAATGAAATAATTTACTATTTGTGCCACTAAAATACACAGGGATAACCGGTACACGTGCACGTTTTATCATTTTCAGAGCTGGAATCTGCCACTCTCTGTCACTGATTCCTACTGTATGAAGATTATAACTCGACACTTCGCCTGCCGGAAAAATCCCCAGAGCATTTCCATCTTTAAGATGTTTAAGGGAGCTTTTTATGCCCATCAAACTGGATTTTGCATCTTTTCTGTCTTCAAAAGGATTTACTGGAAGAATGTAATCTTTTACAGGTTCGAGTTGTTGCAGCAGAAAATTTGCCATTGTTTTATAATCATCTCTTACCTGGGAAATGATTTTTACCAATAACATGCCATCTATTCCTCCGTAGGGATGGTTAGCAACAATAATAAAGGGCCCGGTGGTTGGAATGCGGCTAAGTTCCTCTTCATTAAATTTATAACTTATCTTTAATTCCTTTATTAAATGATCGATAAACTCAGTACCAGAGTATTCAGATATATCAGAATATATCTTATTAACTTTATTTATCTTCAATAATAACATTAGGATACGCGCTGTACTTCCTCCCCCAAATTTGTTAAGCTTGGCAGCTTTTATTATATCCTCTGCTTCTATAAGTTTTTTCATTCTTGAGTATAAAATAGACCTTCAAATATAAATTAAAATTGTAAGGTTTTGAAGATATTTTTCCGAATTCCTAATAAATGCTTCCTCTGGCTGAACAAAATAAAGAGGCTTTTTATCTAGTTCAAATTCCAATAAAGGCTCATTTTACTCCCAATAAATACGATTGCTGTGTTGAGTTATTCAAGAAACCAGATACTTAATACCGCCAGAATGCCGAGCCCGAAGACAATAACCCCTGCCACTTTATTCATCCACCAGATATTTCTAAGGCGAATTCTTTCCCTGAAAATACTAATGACAAAACTCAGCAGATACCACCATCCGCCAGAACCTGCCAGTACTCCACCAACCAAACTTGATAAACCAAAAGCATTTATTTCGTAACCTGATATGTTTATCCCGGCAAACATGGCCAGAAATAAGAGAATGGCAAGCGGATTGGTTATGGTAAGAAAAAAAACACTAAGGAAATCATGATGAAGCTTATTTTTATTCATCCTTTGGAGTCTGACCTGCCGTACCGGATTTGTATAGAAGATATGAATCCCGAGAAAAAGAACAATTACGCCCCCAATTATCTGAAAATAAATATGTTGAGTTTTAACAAAACTAATGATATAACTAATACCAAAACCTGCAATAATGGCAAATACCGCATCAGCTGCTGATGCCCCAAGTCCGGATACAAATCCTGACACTCTCCCCTTATTTAAGGTTCGCTGAATACACAAGACTCCAACCGGTCCCAGAGGTATTGTTACCATCAGTCCCACAATTAAACCTTTCCAAAACAGGGCGAATACCATAAATTATTATACTTGTGCAATATCATTACTAAAAAACTCTCTATCATTAAAACAATTACAAAGTAATAAATTCCTATTCCAAATAAAGATTTTTTTAGTATAAATGATAAAGATTTTTTTGACAAATTTGCGTTACTTTGTGAGCTTAACAATAAAAAATATGAATAGTAAACAACGAATTTATTTCAGTATTGCATCAGCACTTCTTTTTATTCCGCCCTGGTATTCTTTTGGTAAAACAGGACTTTTACTACTCATAGCTTTTATTCCTATGTTGCTGGTTCAGAAGGATTTACTTGAGAATCGCAAAAAATCGTATGCATTTTTCTGGTTACCTTTTCTTACTTTCCTGGTGTGGAATTTAGGCGCCACCTGGTGGATAAAGAACGCATCTTTCATGGGCTTAATCGCTGCCTTATTGGTAAATTCGACTATGATGACACTGCCTTTCTGGCTTTCATCTCTTACTCACCGCAAGCTTGGAAAGGCTTTTGGTTATTTTTCCCTGCTTTTTTTCTGGATCGCCATGGAGCATTTTTATCTAAAAGCAGAAATCTCATGGACCTGGCTGAACCTTGGAAATGGATTAGCAAATAACATCAAACTAATTCAATGGTATGAATATACCGGAGTTTTGGGAGGTACATTATGGATAGTAAGTATAAACCTTCTGCTTTTTAAAATAGTGGATGGTATTATCAGAAAGATTATGTGGCAATCATATAAATTTGAGATTATTCTTAGCTCTGTCTTGTTTATCCTGCCTGTAACTTTTTCTATAATTAAATTTCATTCCTATAAGGAAACTGAAAATCCTTATCAAATTGCAGTTGTACAACCCAATATTGACCCATATTCAAAATTCAACGATATTCCTTCCAATGAACAAATGCAGATATTTTTAAACATTGCTGATTCCCTGTGTGATGAAAATACTGATTATCTGGTAGCTCCTGAAACCTTCATTAATAATAATCTATGGCTTAATGACCTTGAAAATAATGTTTCCATTATTGAGTTACGGGAATTTGTTGAAAAATATCCGGGTATAAAAATTGTAATTGGAGCCACTACCTATATGTTATATGATAATCCTGATGTTACCCCTACTGCCCGTCCATTCCGGGGTAACACATATTATGATAGTTTCAATACGGCTCTTCAGGTCGATTCTACATCTTACATCCCCTACTATCATAAATCGCAATTGGTTGTAGGTGTTGAGAAAATGCCATATACTCAATATCTGGGATTCCTGCAGAAGCTTACTTTGCGACTCGGAGGAACTTTCAGGAGTCATGGCACCCAGGACTACAGAGATAGCTTTGAAAGTTCTGAAGATGGCCTGAAGGTTGGACCTGTTATTTGTTACGAATCGATTTTTGGTGAATATGTTTCTCAATATGTTAAAGATGCCGGTGCCAATTTCATTTTTGTAATCACCAACGATGGCTGGTGGGGCGACACCCCCGGTTATGTTCAGCATAATTCATTCAGTTCAATCAGGGCTATAGAAAACAGAAGAAGTATTGCACGTTCCGCCAATACCGGTATATCAGCCTTCTTTAATCAAAAGGGAGAAATTATCGATTCCCTCGGCTGGTGGAAAAGAGGCGGATTGAAGGCTACTTTAAATGCAAATCAAAAATTAAGCTTCTATACCCTGCATGGCGATTTTATCGGCAGAATATCTGCTGTTATGACCATAATGCTCCTCCTGTACACCATGGTAAGGAGTATTATTGGAAAATTCACTTCCAGTCAATAAGTGTATAATAATCTTATTACCAAACTTTTACTGATTTTTCCCTCCCTTTCAAAAAAAATATTGTAATTTTCTTTCATTTCAGGCAACCCTGAAAAATTTGTCTTGTCTTTGTTTAATGTAATTGAGAATATATTGAAAAAGGCGTATACCGATATCCACAAAGATGTTATTGAATTGAGTAAGACCGGAAATGGTAAAGCCCAATCTGAGTTATATTCTCTGTACTCGAAAGCCATGTATAGCATATGTGTTCGTATGCTGATTGTAAAAGAAGAGGCTGAAGATGCCTTGCAGGAAGCTTTCACTGAGGTCTTTGATAAATTGGATTCCTTCAGATATGAATCGGCATTTGGTGCATGGATTAAAAGAATAGTCCTAAATACATGTATAAATAAACTTAAATCACGTCAAAAGCTGTTGACATATACAGATGATATCGGCACCGAATACTCAGTAGGAAATGAACCCGATATTGAAGAAACAGAACTTACGGTAATGAAAATCCATAAAGCCATACAATTGTTACCGGATGGTTACAGAATTATTTTTTGCTTGTATTTATTGGAAGGTTATGACCATAAAGAAATTTCAAGCATACTAAATATTTCTGAATCGACGTCGAAAACTCAATACATGAAGGCCAGGAAAAAAATTAAAGAAATTTTAATTGAACAAAAATGAAAAAAGATAAATTAGAAGCATTTATTAAGGAAAACAGAGGGGATTTTGACTTCCATAAACCTGAAGAAGAAGTCTTCTCCAAAGTGATTCTGAGAAAACCTTCCGGTTTAAACAGAAGCCGGAAAATCCTAAAAAATATCTACCGCATTGCTGCAGTACTGCTAATTTTTGTCGCTTCCTATGCTTTTCATGAATTTGTAGATATTAAAAAAGCAAAAATTGCAAATGCCAGAAACAGCGACTACTATAATCTTAAACCGGAAATTAAAGAAGCTGAATTTTACTACAATAATCAGGTTACTATCAAATTAAATGAATTGCAACCATTTCTTGTCAAATTTCCGGAACTTAATGAAGAAGTACAGATGGACTTCTCTGAATTAGACAGTATTTATTTATCGTTGAAGGAAGATCTAAAAGAGAATATTGATAATGAACAGGTTCTGGAGGCTATGATACAAAATTACCGGCTTAAAATTAAGATTCTGGAAGATCTGCTGAGTGACATTTCACCAAATAAAACACAAGATGAAGATGAAAAATATAATATTTAGTGCACTCCTGCTTGTTTTCATGCATGGAAACCTTCAGGCACAGGGTTTTTCAGACAGAGAATTCACAGTAAAAACATTCCCTGTAAATCCACAAACCAGCATTGAAGTAAACAATAAATATGGAGATGTACATGTGCTGACCTGGAAAAAAGATTCAGTTAAATTTATTATAGATCTGAAAATCAATTCTTCCAGCAGAGAAAGACTACAAAAATTAAAGGCTGAAATACGTTTTGATTTTACATCCTCAAAATATTATGTCACTGCAAACAGTAATTTTGGCGGAACAGGAAATCAGATCTTCGCTGAATTAAGAAGTCTCTCCGAAAGTTTGATCCCGGGAAAAAACTCAATTGAAGTAAACTACACCATCTACTGCCCTGAATCGGTCAACTTAAGCATCAATAATAAATTTGGAGATTTATACATTGATGACCTTAGAGGAGAAATTAACCTTAACCTGTCGAACGGGGATATGAAAATTAACAGTTTGAATGGCGAGTCGAATATTGAACTGTATTTTGGGAATGCCATTATTAATCATCTTACCGATTCCAAAATTACCTTGTCATATGCTGAGCTAAAGCTAAAACAAGCAGAGAAACTCCAAACCATTACCAAGTCTTCCACCATACATATTGAAGAAGTTGACTTGCTGAAAATTGAAAGCCGAAGAGATAAATACTTTCTCGCAGATGTATATAATATGCAGGGAAATAGCGATTTCTCTCAAATCTGGTTAGAAAAAATAAATTGCGATCTGGATATGAATTTAAAATTTGGCGATTTGAGAATTGACTATATTCCTGCTAATTTTTGCAAACTCGATATAGTTTCTGATTATGCTGATCTAAATATATACATCGCCAAAAATGCAGTTTATAAAGCCGACTTTTACTATAAACCTGAGGCATTTATAAGTTTCCCCGGAAATGTTGCGGAAACATCCCTAACCACAATAAATCAGTCCACCGGCGAGCCCATTCACTCTTTCTACTCTACGGGAAATGGAGAAAACCTGCCCAGTATTAAAGTACAGGCCATTGAAAAGTGTTTTATAAATGTCATTAATAAATAATAGTTATGAAAAAAACGATTAAAATAAGATTCATACTTGCCTTCCTTTTTTTGGCGTTACTAGGGTCGTGCGATGCTCCACCATGGGGTTGCATTGAAGGTAACGGAAGGATAGTGACTGAAGAAAGGATAACAGGCGACTTTAACAAAATTGTCTCATCAGGAAGTTTTGTAGTAGATATAAGGCTTTCGAACGAAACCGGCGTTTTTGTTGAAACCGATGAAAACCTCCTTCCTTATATAGAAACCAATATTCAGGGAAGCACTCTCGTACTTGAAACAAGAAACGATCGTTGCATTAAATCGCGGGAGGCAATTCTTATCTATGTCGATGCAGTGAGTATTGAGAAAATAAAACTTAGCGGGAGCGGTACTATTTTTTGTGACAATATAGTGGGTGAAACTCTGGAAATAGAGCTGCCCGGATCAGGGGAGATATCTTGCTCCGGACTCGATCTGGACTATTTATTGGCAAGTTTACCGGGATCAGGAATCATTGAATTAGGTGGCACGGCAGCTACCAGTGAATACACAATTTCGGGATCCGGTCTTATAAAAGCAATTAATCTCACAACAGATAAATGCTATGCTAATATCCCGGGGTCAGGAAATATTTATACTACTGTTAATGACCTTCTTGATGTGGAAATTTCAGGCAGTGGCAATCTGTACTATCAGGGAAATCCGGATATTATTCAAAAAATAACGGGATCGGGAAATATTCGGGAATACAATTAAATATAAAAACATGAAGAAATTGTTACTCTTACTTATTGTTACTCTTTTATTTACTTCTGCCAATAGTCAGAATATACTAAAAGAGGCAGGAATTCGTGGCGGACAAACCGCAGGATTTACTTACAGATATTATCTCGATGACTATCTTTCGTATGAAGGGATATTAAGTTTCAGAAAATCGGGCATGCAATTCACTCTCCTGCGTCAGTTTCATGAACAAGAAAATATTATTGAATTTGGACACAATTTTCAATTTATTCACGGTTATGGTGGTCATGCAGGATTCTTTTTCACCGACAGGTATTCAAATTTTGGCTACCAGAGTTATTATTCTCAGAAGATATTTTCACCTGTGGTAGGTATCGATGGATATGCAGCTGTGGAATATCGTTTGGAAAGTTATCCCATAGTTTTTGGAATAGATTATAAACCATTCTTTGAATTATCTGTTTATCAGTTCTTTAAACTCAGCTTGTGGGATGTGGCATTTACCCTGAAATATCGTTTTTAACAACAAAAAATATACAAAATGAAAAAAATACTAAGTCTTTTAATAATTTTTTCCTTCATGTTATGTGCATACGGACAGGAAAATGAAATGAATTCCAGATATCAAAACAACTCTGAGATAAACACATTGTTTGGACGTAACAAAATTAGTAGCGGAGGCTATGGTGGATTTGGAGTTGGTTATTCTTCCATTAACAATAAAGATGCCATTATAACTACTGCTAGAGGAGCGTGGATTATTGGTCACGGACTGGCAATTGGTTTTGCAGGAACAGGATTTATGAATTCCTTTCAATACGACCCGGTTCTTGATGCCGACGTAAACTTAACCGGTGGATACGGTGGATTACTTGTGGAACCCATTCTGATGGGCAGGTTTCCTGTTCATCTTTCTTTTCCAGTAATTGCAGGTATCGGTGGAGTTGCCTATACTTCCTCCCAGTGGACCAATGATCCATGGGGTTATCAGGAATCGTGGATAGAGGATTATACCAATTTCTTTATTCTGGAACCAGGTGTTGAACTCGAATTCAATGTTCTGAAGTTTTTCCGCTTTGCTTTTGGATTAAGCTATAGAATGACTTCTGATATTAGCCTTATGAGTACACCGCCTACAGCACTTAACGGATTAAGCGGAGGCATGACTTTTAAGTTTGGCAAGTTTTAAATTCAGGCCGTTGCATGGTAGGGCCGTTGTATGGTAGGGCCGTTGCATGCAACGGCCCTACATGCAACGGCCCAACCATACAACGGCCCAACAATTAAAATTATCTACCCAAGCCTTTATTGAGGAAGTCAAGAAAATTCTCCACATTTAAATCTTTACCCATTGGTTCTGTGAGCAAATTTTCGTCAGCATCCATAATAATATACCAGGGAGTAGCAAATGTCTTGAATTTCTGTATTTCCAGAAAAACATTCATCTCTCCAATGGTCTTTAGCACCTTCCCTTCTTCGGTGGTAATCCATTCTTCTTCAGGGAGTTTGGTTTTATCATCGGTATAAAGTGAAATTATTACGAATTCTTCCCTGAGTCTTTGCAAAACCTGTGGATCAGACCATACCTGACTTTCCATCTGCTTACAATTACTGCATGAATGTCCGGTGAAGTCGAGGAAAACAGGTTTATTTAATTTCCTTGCAGCGGCCATACCATCTTCATAATAAAAATAGCCCTTCAGACCATAAGGAAGATGAAAGATATCATCGAAACGCCCCGGTCCGTCATAGGTGGAAGACTGTTCGGAGTAAGTATCAGATGAATTTCCCGAACCACCCCCAATAACAAAATTCTGCGACGATTTGGGAGGAATCATTGAAGAAATTGATTTTAAATCGTTTCCAAAAATACCCGTGAACACATAAATTGCAAAAACAAATGATGCCATGGCCAGAAGCAAACGAGGCACCGATACAGATTCAAGCTCAGAATCGTGAGGAAATTTAATTTTTCCTAAAAGATAGAATCCCATTATTACTGCAATAACGAACCAAATAGCCAGATATATTTCGCGGGTGAAAATTCCCAGATGATAGGATTGATCCATGGAGCTCAGGAATTTCATTCCAAAAGCAAGCATCATAAAACCAAGTACCGCTTTAACGGTATTCATCCAGCCACCGGATTTTGGTAAATTCTTTAACATAGCAGGGAATATTGCCAGTAAAGTGAATGGGAGAGCAAATGCGAGTGAAAAGAAAAACATTCCGAGAATTGGTTTCATTACATCACCGCCGGCAGCTTCGGTAAGTAAAGATCCTACAATAGGACCTGTACATGAAAATGAAACCAGAACGGTAGTAATACCCATGAAAAAAGGACCGATAAGACCACCTCGTTCTGCTTGTTTATCGACCTTATTGACTATACCTGATGGGAGAATTAATTCGAACATGCCAAGGAATGAGGCGGCAAATATCATAAACAAAACAAAAAATATGATGTTTGGAATCCAGTGTGTACTCAGTACATTTCCAAAATTTGCATCCATTCCCGTGAGGGCAACCAGAACGCCCAGACCTGTGTAAACAAGGATCATAGAGAACCCAAAAACAAGACCTTTTAGTATCACTAAACTTCTCTTTTGTTCTCCTCTCATAAAAAAGGAAATGGTCATAGGAATCATAGGATAAACACAAGGGGTAAGAATAGCCGCAAGTCCCAGGATAAAGGTTATAAATAAGAATCCAAAAAGTGAGCGGTCTGTTTTCTCCTTAGTTTCTACATCAGATTTTTCGATATTTTTTTCGTCATTTTGCACAAGTTCTTCACTAACAACATTTTCCTGAACATTCTCATCTTCAGTCACACTTTCAGATGCGATAATGCTATTTTCAACTTTAGATTCTTCAATAACTTTTTCCTTAGCCACAATCTCTTTAGCTCCTTTAAGTCTTACTGAAAAATCTTTTGTGAATGGAGGTAAACAAGTTTCATCATCACAACATTGATATTCTACACTTGCTTTAAGGTTTACTTCTTCACTGCCGTTATTCTTAAGCTTAATGGTGAATTCAGCTTTTTTACTGTAGGTTCCAACTTCAAATTGAAATCCTTCATCAAATTTTATCTTTGCAGGAATCAATTCTTTAATCTCACCAACAATTTCGACATTTTCATTTTCCTCAAAACTAAAGCTGGTTGGTATGGGCCCAACATTGGTTTGTTCGATGGCGTACATATGCCAGGGCTCATCAATTGTAGCCGAAACTTTAAGCTCAACCACACCGTTTCCTACATCAGTTTTAGCGAAAGACCAGGAGACCGGATCCATATCTCCCATTGGAAACTGTGCATTTATACTAAAAAAGTTTAACGTAATCAGGATTAAAATTGCTATGTATTTTTTCATTTTTTTTTGATATAATTTTCAAATTTTAAATTGCAAATATAACACAAATATTTTTTCTGATGAATTTGAAGCAAACCTCTGTAATGCAAAAAAGACCAGAATCTAATTTCTGATCTTTATATTTTTTAATGATAAACAATAGCCTGATTCAATTCATAAATTCCAAATCCTCAGATTGTAATACTAATCGATGATCAGTTCATCTCCATTTTTATCAAATACTTTAAAGTCGAGCAGATTTAATGAAGCACCCGGATTCACTTTCATTCGCAGTCCAAGTTTCTTCATCCATTCCCGCCTCAGGGATTTAAACCAGCCTTTATTAACATAAGCTGCAATGAAGGGATGTACCCGTAGAGAAACATATTTCAACTTATATTTTTCCTGTATTCTCACTAATTGCTGCTCAATTACTTCTGTATGAAGCAAGGTAGATTCCACCTTTCCTGTTCCAAGACAGGATGGACAAGCTTCATTGGTTTCAATATGCATTTCAGGCCTCACTCTTTGCCTGGTAATCTGCATTAATCCAAATTTACTAAGAGGTAAAATATGATTTTTAGTTCTGTCGGTCGACATTGCCTCCTTCATTCTGTCGTAAAGCATTTGTCTGTGGTCGTTGGAATGCATATCGATAAAATCGACCACGATGATACCACCCATATCTCTAAGTCGCAATTGACGGGCGATTTCATCGGCAGCAGCCAGATTTACCTCCAGGGCATTTGTTTCCTGACTTGAATTTGACTTTGACCTGTTTCCTGAGTTTACATCAATTACATGAAGAGCTTCAGTGTGTTCAATTATAAGGTAGGCACCGCTTTTAAAGGATACTGTTTTTCCAAAAAGAGATTTAATCTGCTTTTCTATCCCAAACTTTTCAAAAATGGGTTCTTCTTCCTGATAAAGCTTTACTATTTTAGTTTTTTCAGGTGCAATTGATTCAATAAATTGCTTTATCTCATGAAATACGGTAGGCTCGTTTACGGTGATACCGTCGAATTGCCCGTTCAACACATCCCTTAATATAGCAGAAGCGCGGTTCAATTCACCTAACATTAAACGCGGTGTTTTCCCACCTTTAATCTTTTCGAATGAACTCTCCCACTTATTTATCAGCATCCTTAATTCAGAGTCAAGTTCAGCCACACGCTTACCTTCAGCGGCAGTACGAACAATAACTCCATAATTATTAGGCTTAATGCTTGTTATCAGGCTTCTAAGTCTTTCCTTTTCTTCATTAGAAGTAATTTTTGAAGAAATAGATATTTTATCAGCGAAAGGGATAAGTACTATATTCCGGCCAGGAATAGAAACTTCAGAACCCAATCTTGGTCCCTTGGTCGAAATTGGTTCTTTTGCAATCTGAACAATTACAGGTTGCCCGGGTACAAGAATCTGATTAATCTTGCCCTCCTTATTAATATCAACTTCCCGTCTGAATTTCGAAAAGGGTATAAGTTTCCCCTTACGGGAAATTGCCAAATGCATGTATTTATTCAGGGAATTGAATTGGGGACCCAAATCAAGATAGTGTAAAAACGCATCCTTCTCATACCCTACATCAATAAACGCCGCATTTAATCCCGGCATAATCTTCTTCACTTTAGCCAGATAAATATCCCCAACCGAGAACTGTATGTCAGTTTTTTCCTTATTAAGTCCAATTAACTTTTTGTTCTCCAGAAGGGCAATAGATATTTCGCGCGGTGATGCGTCTATTACCAAATCATTGCTCACTTCAATATTTTTGTTTCTTTGTTACTACGAACAAACTATAAAACACAATAAACCTAAAGACCCGATGGACCTTTAGGTTTACATATAGATTTTAAGAAATAGAAAATTATTTCCTCTTCTTATGTCTGTTTTTTCTTAAACGCTTTTTGCGTTTATGGGTTGACATCTTGTGCCTTTTTCTCTTCTTTCCGCTTGGCATAATTTCCTATTTTACTATTTTACATTCGACTTCACCTTGCTAACAAAAGTTTTTGCAGGCTTAAATGATGGAATAAAGTGTTGTGGAATAATAATAGTTGTATTTTTAGAAATATTTCTGGCTGTTTTCTGAGCTCTTTTCTTGATGATGAAGCTACCAAAACCTCTCAGGTATACATTTCTGTTTTTACTTAGTGAATCTTTTATTGATTCCATAAAAGCCTCTACTGTTTTCTGAACAGTTACTTTTTCAATTCCGGTATTTTTGGAAATCTCGTTTACAATATCTGCTTTAGTCATTTTAAAACACTTTAATTATCAATGAATTACATTTAATTTTTTCTTTTGAGTTGCAAATATAATTGATTTATCCCGATTAATAAAATACAAAACCATTATTTTTGAATTATTTTTTTCAAAATATTAATTTTAAGTCTATGGCTATTAGTAAATTATTGGTGGAGTGGTATAATACCAACAAGCGGGAACTGCCATGGAGGGAAACCCAAAACCCTTATATTATTTGGGTTTCAGAAATAATTCTTCAGCAAACAAGGGTAAATCAGGGCATAAATTACTTTCTGAATTTTATTGATCAGTTTCCAGATATAAAGTCATTGGCTGAATCGGAAGAAGTGGAGGTATTAAAAGCCTGGGAAGGACTGGGGTATTATTCCAGAGCCAGAAATCTCAGAGAAAGTGCCATAATAATTAGTAAACAATACAGTGGCATATTCCCCGATACCTATAAAGACATACTGAACTTAAAAGGTATAGGTCCATATACAGCCGGCGCCATTTCTTCTATTGCTTTTAATCTTCCCTACCCTGCCATCGACGGAAATGTAAAACGTGTGATAAGCAGGCTGTATGGTTTAAAGGAAGATAGTGCAAGTTCTGTCTTTTCAAAAAAGATTGAAACGATTATTATGGATATTATTGATAAGAGGGAGCCTGGGAAATTTAATCAGGCTCTGATGGATTTCGGCTCCCTTATTTGTTTGCCTAAAAATCCATTGTGCAAGGAATGCTTTCTGAATGATCTTTGCTATGCAAATACAAATCAGGTTGTTAATGAACTCCCTGCAACATACAGGAAAAATAACAAACGCGACAGAGCTTTCTTATATTTTATATTTAAAGAAAAAGATAAAGTAGTTATAAATAAAAGAACAGCGCAGGATATCTGGAAAGGAATGTATGAATTTCCGCTGATAGAATATAGCATAATGCCCGCGGAAGAAGAGTGGGTTGATATTATGCAGGAGAGGTTTCAATTAAAGGGCAGTGATATAAAGGGATTAAGTTTTTCGCCGTTTCACTACCACAAATTAAGTCATCAAAATATCAAGGCTGCTTTTATACAGGTTGAAATCAAGGAGTTATCATCAATTACCGGTCTGCACGATTCCCGTATAATAAATATTAATGATTTCGTTACTTTTCCTTTTCCACGATTGATCCAAAAATATGTGCAGCATAATTTTCAGTATAACATCTGAGCAATTTTCTATATTCTGTTGTTTAATCTGTTATATTAGCCTTAAAAAAAATTAAGTCTGTATTTTTTCCGACACAGATTTCTTATCTTTACACAATAAAATAAACTATTATGTCTGTTAACAAAGTAATTTTAGTAGGAAATGTGGGAAAAGATCCTGAAACAAGGTATCTTGAAGGTGGCGCAGCTGTATCAAAATTCTCTCTGGCAACATCCGAAGTCTATAAGAATAAGAATGGTGAGAAAATTACCAATACGGAATGGCATAACATTGTTTTGTGGAGAGGTTTAGCTGAAATTGCTGAAAAATACGTCAAAAAAGGCTCTCAACTTTATATCGAAGGAAGAATAAGAACCAGGTCTTATACTGATAAAGATGGGAATACCCGGTATATGACAGAGATAGTAGGAGATACTATGCAAATGCTTGGAAGAAAATCTGATGGCACTTCCAATGAAAGCTCTTATGGTTCTGAAATGAGCCCTAACACAGGGAATCAACAAAATTCCTCATCCCAAAACATTCAGAATAGTAAGCCACAGGATTCTGTCAACGAAGAACCTTCCATTGGTTTAACCGACGATTCTTCAGAAAATGACGACCTCCCTTTTTAGTCTAATTTAATTCCAAAGCTTTGGACCCTGAACCCCATTATCTTTTCTTGAATATACTTCTGAGCATTCAATTTAATCCGCTTAGTTCCGGAATTATTATTGGTTTGTTAATGATCCTGATTTTGTTAATAGGATCGGCCCTGATATCAGGCTCTGAAGTAGCTTTTTTTTCTCTCAATCCCAGTCAGCTTAATAAGATAAGGGAAATGGACGGAAAGCATTTTGATCGTGTGGGGCATCTTCTTAAAAATCCTGAAAAACTGCTAGCCACCATACTGATTTCAAATAATTTCATCAATGTTTCTATTGTAATTATTTCAACATATGTAACCACTTCATTGATTAACTTTCAGGAAGAACCCTTTTGGGCCTTTTTCACCCAGGTGGTTACAGTTACTTTTTTACTCTTGCTTTTTGGAGAGATTATACCTAAACTATATGCTAATCATAATGCACTTAAGTTTTCTGTACACATGGCGGCACCACTGTTTATCCTGAGTAAAATGTTCTCACCCCTGAGTTCATTTCTCATTTATTCCACATCTTTTGTAAACCGAAGGTTGCGTACTAAAAAATCGAATTTAACGATGGACGATTTATCTGAGGCCATTGATTTAACTACAGGCGTGGTTCATGAGGAGAAAAAAATTCTGAAAAGCATAGTAAAATTCACTAATATTGAAGTGAATGAAATTATGATGCCAAGAATGCGTGTGGTTGCTGTTGATATTAATAGTAAGCTAAGTTCCTTATTTGAAACGCTTAAAGAATCGGGGCATAGCAGAATTCCGGTTTATTCTGAAACACTCGACACCATTAAGGGAATACTATATGTTAAAGATTTACTCCCTTATATTGAAGAAAATGACGATTTCAGATGGCAGGATTTAATTCGTCCCAGTTATTTTGTACCCGGGGCAAAAAAAATAAATGTACTTCTGCAGGAATTCCGCGAGAAAAAAATTCATCTCGCCATTGTTGTTGATGAGTATGGTGGCACCGAAGGGATTGTAAGCCTTGAAGATATTTTGGAGGAAATAGTGGGAGAGATTGCAGATGAATCGGAAGCCATTGTTAAACTTTACACTAAAATCGACGACAATAATTACGTTTTCGATGCAAAAGTTCTGCTTATCGATTTTTATAAAACCTTAATGATTCAGGAGGATGTTTTTGAAAAGGAAAGAGGTGATTCTGACACACTTGGAGGTTTAATTCTTGAAGTTACCGGCGATATTCCTTCAATGAATGATGTGGTGAAAATTGGAAAGTTTAAGTTTACTATTCTCTCTGTGGATAAAAGAAAGATTAATAAATTAAAAATTACATTAATCTGATTCATGAAAAAAACAATCCTTATAGCACTTTCATTTCTGCTTCTGTATTCCTGCAATAGTGACTACACTCCTAAACCAAGGGGCTATATGAAGATTGACTTTCCAAAAAAAAATTATATTCAATTTAATGAAGGCGCTCCTTTCTCTTTCGCTTATCCCGATTACGCAAGAATAGTTGCAGACACTTCCGATAATGCAGAACCCTGGTGGTATAATATTTTATTCCCCAGCTTCGATGCTACCATTTATCTGAGTTATAAAAAAGTAAACAATAATGTAAATGAATTTATTGAGGATAGTCGGACACTTGCCTTTAAGCATAGTATAAAAGCTGAATCTATTGATGAAAGTCTGATTTATCTTCCTGAAAGAAATTTATATGGTATAATTTACGATCTCAAGGGAAATACCGCTTCCTCACTACAATTTTTTCTTACCGATAGCAGTAAGAATTTTTTAAGAGGTTCGTTATATTTTAATACCAGTCCGGAAAAGGATTCATTAGCTCCTATTGTAAGTTTTATCAGGCTGGATCTCGAAGAATTAATAAATAGTTTTCAATGGAATTAGCTTACTCAAATTTTCAGAATTAATATTCAGTTATACATAGCTTAAATTTCGTTTTTTAGGGAAAAATAAAGTTTACATTATCGTGTTGTATTTACTTAGGACTCAATTATGGGGATTATTTTGAAAGAATCGGTTAAAGATGTTTGCCTTATGGGGATATGGGAGGTTAGTGAGGATTACGAAACTTTGCTTTCAAACCTTAATCTTGATGAGGATGAGTTAATTAAATTAAACAGCTTTAAAAGTGAAGGCAGGAAGCTTGAATGGCTCAGCGTAAGAAATTTAATTAATAATCTGTTGGAAAGTAATGCGCGAATAATATACAATGCTGATAATAAACCATTTCTTAAAGGAACAACATACAATATAAGCATTTCGCATTCCTACCAACTAACGTCAATATTCCTGAGTAAAACAAAAAGAGTAGGCATTGATCTTGAACTGATGTCGCATAAGATTAGCACCCTTAGCGATAAATTTATTAATAATCAGGAAGTTATAACTAAGGATCCTGAGCAAAGGAGATTACACCTATACATACATTGGTGCGCGAAGGAAGCATTATATAAGATTTGTGATAAGCAGGATATTAATTTTAAAGAAAATCTTACTATCTTTCCATTTCATCCTAAGGAAAATGGGATTATAAAAGGGCGGGTATTGAACACCCGGGGAGTTGAAGATTTCTGGATCAGATATAAAATATACAAAGATTATTCCATTGTATGGACATGTAAATAATGAGCAATAATACAGATATATACAGTTTCCATTCAGGAAAAAAGGCTTTGGCAATTTTAATTGACCCGGATGCCTATAACGAAGTCGCATTGAAAGAAGTGATTGAAAAATCGAATTCTGCCGGTGTTAATTTCCTTTTGGTTGGAGGAAGCCTTACATTTAGTTCTGTTGAAGACAGCATAAAAATTATACGTAGGTATTCTGAACTGCCTGTATTTCTGTTTCCCGGGAATATTTTACAAATTAGTAGTCTGGCCGACGGCATCTTGTTTTTATCACTTATTTCCGGCCGTAATCCTGAATTCCTTATTGGACATCACGTACTGGCCGCTCCTGAGATTAAAAAATGTGGCATAGATGTATTTCCCACTGCATATATCTTAATCGGGAATGGAAAGCAATCGTCGGTTGAATATATGAGCAATACCTCTCCAATTCCTTCCGACAAATCTGAAATTGCAGTTGCAACTGCCATCGCGGGAGAATTGCTTGGCATGAAGCTATGTTATCTTGAAGCCGGAAGCGGAGCCGAGAACAGTGTTGGATTGAATATGATTTCTGAGGTCAGAAAAAATATTTCTTCACCCCTAATTGTTGGGGGAGGAATAAGATCGGGGGAACAGGCCGAAAAAATCTATCTTGCAGGAGCCGATATAATTGTAGCCGGAAATGGTGTGGAACAAAATCCGGAACTAATTCTCACCCTTGCAAAAATAAGAGATAAGGTATCTTCCTAAAACAATGCCAGCTGCATTCCAACAGACAATCGGGGTAATTCAGCCATGTTGAATGATGACTTGAAATGGTCACTTAAGCGATAATACCCATAGACCGAAACTTTATTAAATCCGATTCTCGCGGTCGGCCCATAAGAAAAGGGCTCAACAAAGCTTAACCTGCGATTTATAATCCTGCTCTTTCCTACATATGGATCATCATTATTAATGAGTGTATATTCCTGTACATTAGTAATATTCCATTGTCCGCTGAATCCCAAGTCGACATATTTACCTAGTTTATTTCCTCTTTTACCCATGTTAAATCGCATATAAACATCCATGCCAAGTGCACTGCTTGAGAGACTGTGCTTCTCTTCAACACCTTCAACTGCTAAAGGATTATAAGGTTTCAGAGTATCCTGATCTTCACCAATAAGCCCATATTTATTAATCTTAAAATTGATATCATAACCAATGGAATAAAAGGAGGCTAGTTTTAGTTTATATCTTCGGCCCACAATAAACTGATTAGATTTGAGGGGATTGATGGCAGAGCCTGCCTCTTCATCAAAATCGAGAATGGTTCCCAGGCCCAGATAAAAATGCTTAAAGTGCCGCATATTAGGACCCTTGGTTCCTTTATATTGATCTGACACATCTTTTTCAAGTACAACATCCTGAGCCTGAGTAAAATGAAACGCAAGCAAAAAAGCTGTCAGAAATAATATTTTCTTCATAATTTAAAATATATATTCATTAGTATATCCTCTGTAGTGGGCTTTAATAACCTCATCTTCCTTCAAATCATCAAGTGAGATTGAAAAGCTAAAGTCAGAGCTCATGTTTAATACCGCATACTTTCGAATTTTTCCAGTTTCGCGCGAAGCAATGTGGTAGTACAAATAATGATCATCCTCCGACTGACCAAAAGGTGCACTCTTAAGAGATTCCGTTTCTTCGCCATCCCTTTCAACAAGTTGAATTTGAACATCATCTTCGTATTCAACAAATGTAAAACTCTGTTTAATTTCGTTTTTTTCACCAATAAAATAGGATGCCTGAGGTACTCCAAAGCCATGGGCATAATCATAGTAAGGATAAAGATGTCCTGATTTCTGAATCTCATCATAAACCTTCATATTATCCCATTCCGGATGAAGTTGCATAACACAAGCAGCAAATCCACTCACAAGTGGTGCGGCAAATGATGTTCCATAGGCTTTTTTCACTGATTTTTTCCCTGCAGTAATTACCTCACCAAATGAAACAACATTTGGCTTCATCCTTCCGTCAAAGGTCGGCCCATAAGAACTAAAGTCGATGTGAAGTCTTGTGCCGGGACTAATTCCTCCCACAGAAAGAATGCTGTCGGCATCTGCAGGGGCACCAATAACTTCCCAGTCATTATCCCCATCATTACCGGCCGCATTTACCACCAATATACCTTTTCGGGCCGCGAGTGTTGCCATTCGGGAAACATAAACCGATTTTCCATCCATTTGTTTTGGGAAATATCGATCGTAAGTGTAACCTAATGAACTGCTTATTATATCGGCACCGTTTTTATCTGCCCATTCCATGGCAGCAGCCCAATTTTCTTCTTCCTCAAAAATTTCCGGTTTAACTTCTGTTCTGGCAAGTAAAAATTCAGCTCCGGTTCCAAGTCCTATTCTTGTGGAGTCGAGCATCCCCGCTATACAAGCCAGCACACTGGTACCATGTGAATTATAATCGTAAACAAATTCAACCTTATTTACAAAATCGTAAGTGGCAATAATTCGTTCTTCATTTCTGATATGACTGAAAATCTGATTGGTATCAACTCCCGGAAACCCTCCATCGAAAACAGCTATTCTCACGCCTCTTCCATCTATATTTTGCTTCAGGAATAAATCACCACCAAATTCATCAAGCTGTGCGTTAATATGGGATAGTTCTTCAGGACTAATTTCTTTTGATTTTTTATATTCAGCAGTTTCCATCTTTTGAATCGGAACCACCTCCTTAACATTCGGTAATTCAAGAATACTTTTCAGATCACTTTCTTTTAGCGTAACTGCTACAGCATTCAGCCAACGGCTTTTGGTTGTGATTTTTCCAAAAGTTTCTATGCTTTCGCAATATTCGGTATTTAGGGGTAAATCGCTGAATTGCACCAAAGAAATACCGGATCTTTCTCTTTTTTCAATCGTTCTTATGTCAAAATAAGTATAAGGATTGAAACTAACATCCTTCTTGTCGGTAAATACTACCCAATACTTTTCCTGCCCGATGGCTTTTCCGCCAAACAGCAAAGTGGAAGCTATTATTATTATAAAAAGGAATTGCTTTTTCACGATAAGTCTTTTTTTAATGTTAAAACATATATAGAAGATTTCGTTTTCAAACTTTAAACATAATAAGTTTTTTATAATCTTCAGTATTTATTTCATTCAACCAGCTCATTGATAATAGTTCCTTGTACGGATTGAGGTCTTGAAATGTTTAAAAGATACCCAATGGTTGGCATTATATCCGTTACTGAAATATTTCGTGATATTTCTCCCCGTCCGGTTTTCCATCCATAAAAAACCAGAGGAACATGGGTGTCAAAATTATAGGAAGAGCTATGCTCCCTTTCAACTCCTGTTTCTGCCCAGCCCGGACTTAATTGCAGGATAATATCTCCCGATCGTTTCTGATTGTATGTTTTTTGCATTTTCTCAAATTCTCCTTTGGTGTAGTTATTCCGAATAAGATCGGTTGATGTAAGCACATTTGAAACTCCTTCGAACTGAAGAATAAATCGCGCCACTCTTTCCTGAAATTCACTTAGTGAAAGTTTTGAATCATCAATAAGAACACGGTTCAGATAAATCTGCTTTGAATAATAAAACTTTACCCAATCGCCTTGCCCGTAAATAACATTCAGGTATGATCTGAGCAACATCATGGCCGAGTTATAATTAAAATATCCTGATGGCATGCGTTTATTCATCATATAAGCCGGATCGTGCGAAACAGCGTTTTCAGCAGTTATGAATATCAATACATTTTTCATTCCAATTTCCTTGTCAATAAAGCTCAGAAAATGTTCCAGATCCTTATCAAGCCGAAGATACATATCTTCCATCTCAACCGACCATGAAGTATAGTTATCTCCCAGAAAACTACCTGCAGAAAAGTTCAGGCTTAACCAATCCGTTATTTCATCCTTTCCCAACTTTTCCTCAACGATAGCAGAAATGGCAAAATCTTTAGTAAAGCTGTTGCCATAAGGAGTGGTTTTGAGTAAAGAATAATCTTTCACCTTCTTTTTAACTGTGCTAAGTAAACCAATATCATAAGGAAATGTCTTCTGACCCTTCATCCCCTTCTCATAGGAGCTGTTATCTTCCAGACTTTCGGTATATTCTGCGATAGGATAAAGAGTATTCCAGGTATTCTTCAGGTAAAGATCACTAAAGCCTTTGCTGTTAAATACATTAACCCAGTTAACCATACTATCGAGATAATACGAACTGCTTATCCATTTGCCGGTCTTATCATCGAACCAATAACTTGCATTGGCAGCATGTCCTCCACTAATTACCGCAGCTCTGGGATCCATTGACACTGAAAATACTTTTGAGTCAAATTTATTTGCAAGTCTGAGTTCATCCGATAAGGTACTGTATTTCAATTGCCAAGGGGAGAATTTTCCCGACTCATAATCTCCTCCCAGGGTCACTACTTGTTCATCACGAATGGAACTCTGAATTTCATCCCGTAAGCGGTCGTACCAATAATCGGCCACTAAACCATGATTTGCAGGATAAGCACCTGTGGCTATGGTTGCAAATCCGGCAGAAGATTCTGCGATCAGGTAATCGTGGTGAGCATTTTTACAAACCACACCATTATTTACTATTCTTTTAAACCCGCCTTCACCGAATTTATCCCAATACCTTTGCAGATAATCGTACCGCATCTCTGAGACAACAATGCCGATAACTAATTTGGGTTTTTTGGATGGAATTACGGGATTTTGGCTAAAAGAAATCAGACTGCTAAATACTGAAAGTAATACTATAAAAATTAACTTCATTTAAATACTTTTTGAGAGAAGAAATAAAACACCTATACCCACTGTAATGCTGATAACTAAATTAAGAATTGCAAAATACAAATTACCGGTTCTTAACAATTCAAACATCTCAAAAGAAAAGGTTGAAAAGGTACTAAAGCCACCACAGAAGCCAATAATTATTAAAGCTTTAATATTTGTTGAGAGTTCAATTTTTTCAATCGACAAAAAAATAATCACCCCTAAAATAATGGTACTGAAAAAATTCGACGCTAATGTGGCTAAAGGATTTATATTCTGAAAATTGGATGTAATTAACTTCGACATCATAAATCGCGATACACTTCCTACTCCCCCCCCGATGAAAACAGCAAACATTGTATTCATAGTTCAAAAATTTGTCAAAAGTAAGAAAATAAGATGAAACTTAGGGAAGTGATTTGACATAAAGTAAGTTGAGACTAATATTTAAAGATTTTGAAGCTCTTTTCGGTATCGGGGAACTGCAATCTGAGAATATAAAATCCTTTTGGTATGATTGGAGAAATCTGTATGGTATTTATACCTTCATTAAGTCTGAACTCAGCTGAATAATAAAGTCTTCCATTTAAATCGAAAATTTTAAAAATCAAATTCTGAACTGAAGGATTATTAATTTTAAGATCCATATTCTGTTCAAACAAATTCTCAATAATAACCCTCTCCTTCTGAACAGGAATAGTATCTTCAAGTCGTTTCAGTTTAATATCTGCATATTGAGTTTCATAGTCATTTATAGTAAAATCAGTCATAGTCCAGACCTGATAACCATCTGCTGAAACTTCGATATTATACTTTCCGGCTTTTAGATACCTGACAAAAAAGCCGCTTGACTCATCTGAATAAATGTAGCTTTTTAGATTATCATGCTCAGGAATTTCAATTTTAGCCTTAACTGGCAAACCTGTGATTGAATCGCTAACCTGTCCATGTAATCCATATTCAGCCTGAAACATATAATTTAAAAGGCTGGTTTTATTTGTTTCCCATAATTCTTTAATCAGGTATTCAGGTACGGTTTTGGTATTAAGCAATTCGATGGTTACTTCCCTTCCCTGTAAATAGTAGGTAAGGTAATCCTGTAGTGTCCCATAAGCAGGATACCAGTCCCAGCCATTGCTTATCCCCCCCGGGAATTCACTCATATAGCCTGACCTGTTAGCCATAGCCGAATCGGCATACTCAGAGCATATCATGCGTAACCAATCATCATCGGGATGCCTTTCAAAATAAGAATCCCAGGGATAATTAAGCAATTCAGCTCCACCATGGAAATTGGCTGAAAGATTGGGTCTGATTTTATCCAGATAATCCATCATAGCTATAGATTCCGGTTGCCAGGAATTAAAATCAGGATGATCACCCTTAACGGGGTTGGGATAATTTCTGTTCAAATCAACTCCGGCCGCATTATTTCTTGTCGATCCAAAAACGCTTGAATCAGAAGTATAAAACGTCCCATCAGGATTCTCAAGAGGATTAATGTAAATATTTACATTTTCTAAAAGATGGCTAATTTCCGGATTCTGATTATTTACTAAAAGTTCATTAATCAGCATAAGCATAAAAGAATAGCCCAGAGTTTCGTCGCCATGAATACTTGAACTGTAAAAAAAAGATGGCCTATCTGGCTTTAGATCATTATCCTTTGCAAGATGTGCTGCAATCAGCAATCTTCCATTTATTGTATATCCAATAGTATCAATACGGCATATTTCAGGCCAGTTGTCTGCAAAATATTGCATGATTTCGAGGTATAAAGGGTAGCTTGAATACGCGATTCCCTGCAAAACTTCTTCCCGGGTCGACGCCATTTTGTATTCCATCAACATGGAAGGTGCCTGATGAATTCTAATTTCCTCCAGGTGTTGTTTAATAAACAAAGTATCTCTATTGGTCAGGTATAAAAATGGCGAGTCATTTAAAATTTGATCAAATCCAGGTAAATGCGAAGCCTCGTAAACTGATTTGTATTTTTCGTTTTCCAAAGACAAATAAACTTCTCCTCTGTTTTTCAGGATATCTCGAATTGAATCCAACTTTGGTTGCGCAACTAGCTGTAAACCGGGAAAAAGAAATAATATAATGAATATCTTAGCTTTCACGTGATTTGCTTTGTGCAAATATAATAAACTAATTGAAGTGCAGAAGTTGAGACGTAAGACCTTGCATCTCCTGGTTTAGGTAAGGCTTTTAAGCTAAAAGAATTGTATTTTTTATTTGAAGACTATACGTTAAACCTTATATTCAAAAGATCACCATCCTGAACAACGTAATTCTTACCTTCCAGAGCAAGTTTCCCTTTTTCTTTGCAGGCATGCTCTGAACCCAAAGTTACATAATCGTTGTATTTTATGGTTTCAGCCCGTATAAAACCCCGTTCGAGATCGCTATGAATTACTCCCGCTGCCTGTGGAGCTGTCATTCCCTTTTTAATGGTCCATGCACGCACTTCTTTAGGTCCGACCGTAAAGAAGGATTGCAAATTAAGCATGGAATATGCCGATCGTACCAGACGGTTAACACCTGGTTCTGTAAGTCCAACATCTGCCAGAAAAGCTTTTTGGTCTTCAGGATCTTCCAATTCTGCGATATCCGATTCCAAGCCAGCAGCAATAATTAGTATTTCAGCTCCCGAATCCTTAAGAGCTTCTTTAACCCTTTCAGTATATTTATTACCACTTACCGCTGAGGCTTCATCTACGTTACAAACATAAAGCACGGGTTTATTGGTGAGGAGAGCAAGATCATCAATATACTTTTTATCACTTTCGCTAATATTAATACTGCGGGCGCTCTGGAATGATTCGAAATGATCTTTATACAACTTTAAAACCTCAACGCCATGTCTGGCATCCTTATCGCCTGTTTTGGCCAGCTTTTCTAATCGGATAATCTTTTTTTCAACCGATTCAAGGTCTTTAACCTGCAGCTCAAGGTCAACGGTTTCCATGTCTCTTACCGGATCTACTGAACCATCAACATGAGACAGATTTTCATCATCGAAGCATCGTAACACATGAATTAAGGCGTCTGTATTCCTTATGTCGGACAAAAACTGGTTCCCTACCCCTTCACCTTTACTCGAACCTTTTGTAAGTCCGGGTATATCTAAAATATCAACTGTAGCAGGAACTGTTTTAAGTGGTTTTTCCATTTCCACAAGCTTATCGAGCCGTGGATCGCGAACATTTACAACGCCAATATTTGATTTATTTGTACTAAAAGCAAAATTACTGGCAACTGCCTTTGTTTCAGATAAGCAGTTAAAAAGCGTTGTTTTTCCGGTATTTGTAATACCGATTATCCCACATTGAAGTCCCATAGTCTATTTTTTTGCAAAGGTAGTTTTTTCTGTGAAATAAATGGGCGAAATTGACCGGTCGCAACTAAATATTGTTAATATCCGGATTCAAAGATTTGGATTTTTAAAACCAATTTTAGGCCGGTTTTTATATTTTTCTCTTTCACTTTTGGCCTTTTCAAATTGCTGAAGATATTCAAATATTAATGCTATTTTCTTATCATGCGAATCCAATTTCCCTTCCATTTTTTCAAACTTTAAAAGAAGTTCTTTTTGTAAAAATGTCAGTTTTTTTAAATTATTAAAATACGCATAATCCTGATATTCACTTTTATTGCCCGATCACTATTAAGCACGCTTGAGAGCATTAATACTCCATGCTCAGAAAAAGCATAGGGAATAGATCTTCTCCCACCCCAACTTGAAGTCGCAAATTGCGACTTCAAGTTTTCAAACTCAATATCAGATAAAACAAACATAAAGTCTTCAGGAAAGCGTTCCGGGTTTCGTTTTACCTGCTCATTTAATCTTTTGGTTTCTACTCCGTACAATGCAGCCAGATCACTATCTATCATGACATTTACACCTCTGATTAAATAAATTTTACTTGTTATCACTGTTTCAATGTCATTAATTTTGTTAGTTGATTTATCCATATTTCAAATAATTAGGTTAATAATTAATAAAAAATTAGGGCTAATCTGCATATTTTATTGTGAAAACCTAATACAAAAACTCTACACTCCCTACTCATTAATGTAAAAAGCCGGAAAAAATCACACTTAAAAATTATTTTTCTTACTTTCGTGCTTTATAACACAAAAAACACTTTTACGAATGAACACTCAATTAGCAAACAAAGCAGCAGACAATATCAGGATATTAGCAGCAGCTATGGTCGAAAAAGCAAAATCGGGACATCCCGGCGGAGCGATGGGCGGTGCAGATTTTATCAATATTTTATATACAGAGTTTTTAAATTTTGATCCTGATGATATGTCCTGGAGAAACCGCGACAGATTTTTCCTCGATCCCGGCCACATGTCTCCAATGCTTTACGGACAGTTATCGCTAATTGGGAAATATTCTATGGATGAGATTTCAAATTTCAGGCAATGGGGAAGTCCAACCCCGGGTCATCCTGAAGTAGATGTGGAAAGAGGCGTGGAGAACACTTCGGGTCCACTGGGTCAAGGTCACACCATGGCTGTTGGTGCGGCCATAGCCGAACGATTTCTGGTAGCCCGTTTTGGTGAATGGATGGCTCATAAAACCTATACTTTTATTTCAGATGGTGGAGTTCAGGAAGAAATCTCTCAGGGAGCAGGACGAATTGCAGGTCATCTTGGATTAAGCAATCTTATTATGTTCTATGATTCCAACGACATACAGTTATCCACAACCACAAACGAAGTTACTTCAGAAGATACCGCTGCAAAGTATAAAGCCTGGAACTGGAATGTTATTACTATAGATGGAAACAATGCCGATCAGATAAGGGAAGCTCTTAAAAATGCAAATGCTCAAACTGAAAAACCAACTCTGATTATTGGAAAAACCATAATGGGAAAAGGGGCGTTAACAGAATCGGGTGAAAATTTTGAAAGGAAAACCTCAACACACGGTATGCCTCTGTCAGAAGCTGGAGCTTCCTTTGATAAATCCATAATAAATCTTGGGGGTGATCCAAAGAATCCTTTTGTAATATTCCCTGAAGTTAAGGAGGCCTATAAAGCAGTACTTGATGAGAAGCGAAAAAAAGCGAGTGAAATAAAAGCAAAAGAACAAGCCTGGATGAATGCGAATCATGAACTGGCTGAAAAACTAGACACATTCTTTAGCAATACCCCGGCAGAAATTGATTATTCGAAAATTGCCCAAAAAGAAAACAGTCCTACCCGAGGTGCTTCAGGAACAGTCTTGGCACATTTTGCTAAAGCGGTTGAAAATATGATAGTTTCGTCAGCCGACCTTTCCAATTCAGACAAAACAGATGGATTCCTGAAAAACACCAAGGCCCTGAAGAAGAATGATTTTAGCGGAGCTTTCCTTCAGGCAGGCGTGAGCGAATTAACGATGGCCGCTATTTCTAACGGACTGGCACTGCACGGCGGAATTATTCCTGTCTGTGCTACCTTTTTTGTATTTTCAGATTATATGAAGCCGGCAGTACGAATGGCCGCTTTGATGGAATTGCCAGTTAAATATGTATGGACACACGACGCATTCAGAGTGGGAGAAGACGGTCCTACACATCAACCCGTTGAGCAGGAAGCACAAATAAGATTGATGGAACATCTCAGAAATCATAGCGGTGACAGATCTGTACTCGTTCTGAGACCTGCTGATACCCACGAAACGACAGTAGCCTGGAAAATGGCTCTTGAAAATACATCGACACCAACGGCTCTGATTTTATCGCGCCAGGGAATTAAAGACATCCCAGCAGCCAACCGTTTTGAAGAAGCCTTGAAAGCAACAAAGGGTGCTTACATTGTTAAGCATACTGAAAATATTCCCGACTTAATTCTTGTAGCGAACGGATCAGAAGTTTCGACCTTAATTGAAGGCGCAGCTATGCTGGAAGAAAAGAAAAAAATTGAAGTCAGAGTGGTATCTGTAATATCTGAAGGTTTATTCAGGGATCAGGATCCTGCCTACCAAAGAGATATTCTTCCTAATAATATACCAACCATTGGACTAACGGCAGGTTTGCCTGTAACCCTGGCAGGAGTAGTTGGTTCCAAAGGAATGGTTATTGGAATGGAAAGCTTTGGTTTCTCAGCTCCCTATACGGTTCTTGATGAGAAATTGGGTTATACGGCATTGAATGTGTATCAGCAGGCG
>JAIOZM010000131.1 GCA_021740585.1 Bacteroidales bacterium | reverse complement strand
CATCAAGCGGGAAGGCGTCGTCTGCATCTAAAGTACCGTCACCATCGTCGTCGGTATCGGCGTTGTTTCCGATTCCATCACTGTCGGTATCAAGGGTTTCAGTTGCATCAAGTGGGAATAAGTCATCAACATCTGCAACACCATCTCCATCGTCGTCGGTATCGGCATTGTTACCAATTCCGTCGCTATCTGTATCTATAGTTTCTGTTGCGTCGAGCGGGAAGGTGTCGTCTGTATCTAAAGTACCGTCACCATCGTCGTCGGTATCTGCATTGTTTCCGATTCCGTCGCTGTCGGTATCAAGCGTTTCGGCAGCGTTGAGTGGGAAGGCATCGTCGGTATCCAAAGTACCATCACCGTCATCATCCAAATCCATATTATTTCCAATTCCATCTCCGTCTGTATCTAATACTTCAGTGCCATCGAGTGGTAAATCGTCGTCTTCATCCAGGGTTCCGTCACCATCATCATCGTCATCCAGATTATCACCGATATCGTCGCCATCGGTATCTAAATCTGTGGTAAAATCGAAATTTGTTATTGCAGAGAATTCGGATAATGTATTTTGAGTAACAAAATATAAGGTATAATCTGTTCCAGGCGTAAGTCCTTCTACTCCAAATAATTGAGAAACATTTGCAGTCATAGGCTTCGAACCACTGGCGATTATTGTAACTGATCCATAATCGACTCCGTCTTTTATTTGCTGTTCAGTTGGAGTGGCGGATTCTGCAGGAACAACAATCCAGTATCCTGTTCCATCTTGTGGCATAGTGGCATCAAAAGCAGTTGAATCATGAAATACATTCCCTTGTGAAAGGGAGCTGGTCCAATCGAGCATACTGTACAAAAAATTACCGCATTGAGGCTGAGGGGCCCAACCGGCATAGGTAATAAAAAATGGTAATGTTAATCCACCCACGATGAGTCTTCCTGAACCCATTTCTTTCTCAACCAGGGTATTTCCATTCGAACATGTGAAAACTGATGAGGTATAATCTCCGGTTATTACATTATGGGCAATATAATTGCCTACATAATCGCCTGCAGCATAAGCCGGGTAACTCTCTGATGTAAGCAGTGGGTGTACATTAGGAGATTCCGGATATGCAGTGGCATCAACATAGGCTTGCATCGTATTTGTTAGTATCCGTTCCGAAAATATTCCGGATGAACCTATTTCCACTTTTCCCAGGCTCTGATTTGTTGCTGCATTAACTATTAATGTGTTTCCTGCTGAAATCCATGCCGCAATAGCAGGCCAGTCGGAACTCAGTAATGCAAGCATTGTACTAGTATAACTATCTCCTCCTTCAATAAATACAAGGGGGCGATCTGCTGTAAATATTTCGCTTACAGTAGCTGTATAAAAATTGTATCGAAACCAGTCAGTACCCTGCACTCCATATATGGTTTCCATAGCCAAAATATTACTATTTTGACTCCATGGTTCACTTGGTCCGGAAACGTAAGCCGGCTCTTGTGCCATCAATGAAAACATGCCAATAATGGCAATTATTAAACTTGAATATATCTTTTTCATATTTAGTCCTCCAATGTTTTTAATTCAACAATTTGCCATTTGTCAACTTCTTGTTTTAGATCCAGATCAAACCAGTACCAAAGACTACTGTTTCTTTTTGCTAATTGAAAATGAATTTTAGCGTTATTTTCGTCAATTTCAAAGCTGTTAAAAACGAGGTATTGATTTAATTCAAGTTCGTTGATTGTTTCTAAATCAACAAAACTTACAGGCTTTCCAAATTTTGTATTTGAAATCTCCTCCGATTGAAGGAATTCAGAGTTCATAACAACCAACTGTTTTAATTGTTGGCCAGATTCGTCAACGAGTCGGGTTTGTAATTCAGGCAGGTCAATGCATAATTGAAGTACCTCTTGCTTATCCATTTGTGTTTGGGAGAAAACCAAACCGGATAAGAATAAAAATAAGATAATAACTGTGCTCTTTTTCATTTTTTGAATGGTATTAATTAGTACTTGTATTTCTGGCAATTAGAATTCTACAAACAAAGTAAGGCTCTTTACAAATGCAAATTGTGACTTTTGGGGTAATATCCATCACCTGAAAGTAATGATACATCTCACTCCAACTGGTGATTTAAATCACCATTGCAACATTCATTCTCAAAAATATGCTCTTGAAAAAACCCGGATTAATCAAGTCAGAGTGTGGCAAAACACCTTATTTGCGCAAGTTAAAAAAGGTGAATTGACGAATGATTTTTTGGAACACATCAAAAAACAACAGACGAATTCTTCAATGATGTTGTAAATTATCGTTTTTCAGGTATATTTTTTTCGGTGGAAAAAAATTATCATGGAAGAAGCGGGCGATTAGTGGCTGGGAGAGTTGCCTGTTGTACCGGGCAATTATGGACTCCTGAACCAAAAAAATAATAGGTTTACTTATAATATTCTGCCCTGTTTTTTGAGTATACACTTTCATTGCCCACACTAAACTACAATGTTTATCAAACTTTCTAAATCCAATTACTATCTTTAGAAAAAAAAATAACATGCGTATTTTTACCATCACACTATTATTGGCTCTGACTTTTAGCCTGACTGCACAAAATTACACTCCCGACTGGGAATCATTAGATACACGACCCATTCCCGAATGGTACAGCGATGCAAAATTTGGAATTTTTGTTCATTGGGGATTATTCTCGGTACCTGCTTATCGTCCTTATGCAGAAGATGAATATGGATATAAGTTAAAAGATAATACATACGCGGCTTACTATATACCTGAAGTGATGTACCAACCCGGGGTAAAAACCAATTTTCACAAAATAGCCTATGGAGAAAATTTCAGCTATTTTGATTTCGTGAATCAATTCAAGGCAGAACTTTTTAATCCCGAGGATTGGGCAAAGCTTTTTAAGTCAACCGGTGCTCAATATATTGTTATGACAGCCAAACCGGGTGACGGGTATGCTTTATGGCCCAGCCAGGAACGATATTCCAAAGGATGGAATTCGGGTGAAACAGGTCCTCATCGCGATTTGGTAGGGGAAATGAGCAATGCAGTTAAAGCGACAGGCATGCAAATGGGATTGTATTATTCATTTACAGAATTCTGGACTACAAAAACCAATACCTGGCCTGCTGAAGCCACTCTGAGAAATGGATATTATGTTCCACGGGAAGTCTGGGAAAAGTATTCCATTTCTGATTCTGACTATACTGAAAGAATTCATTTCCAGACAAAGGAGCTAATCAATAATTATCAACCTGACATTTTATGGACAGACGGGGAATTGGATTATAATGGGAAAGACCTGAAATCTAAGGAGTTACTTGCCTGGATTTACAATGAAGCCCCTAATAAAGAATGGATAGTAGTAAATGATCGCTGGGAAAGAGGAAGTCGGGGAAATCACGGTGGGTTTGTAAGTCTTGGGTATGGTGATATAGCAGAGTCAATAGCAAAAAATAAGAAGAAGGAGGTTTCTATCCCAATGGCTTATTCTTATGGCTACAACAGAGCAGAGGCATTTAGCGACTACAAATCTTCCGATGAAATAATTAAAACCATGGTTAAAACCATAGCGAAAGGTGATAATTTTCTTTTAGGAGTTGGAGCTAAAGCAGATGGCAGCCTCCCCATGGTTACCGAACAAAAATTGGAGGAAATTTCAAAATGGATGGTTAAAAACCGGGAAGCGATACTTGATGCAGACAGTTATACACCGGAGGTGCCATTCTGGACCATCAATCCTAAAGCAGGAGAAAATATTCTTTTCACGCGAAATGGTAAAAACATATATTTAATTCTCACCGATTGGACTACGGATCTCGTGAATCTTAAAAATTTCAAAATTGGTGACTATTCAATAGCAAGCAGTGTAGATACGGGTGAGGAATTAGATATCGATTTCAACAAAACAAGTTTTGTAATCACACTCCCGAAAGACCGTAATAAGAAAGTTTACATCGTAAGAATCGAAAGTATTGATGTAAAGGTGAAAAAAGAGAAGGTGAAAAAAGAGAAGAAGTCAAAACCTGAATATGTTCCTCAATCGCGAGGACAAGGAAAAGGCAATGGAGGTGGCAAGGGAAGCGGAATGGGCGGTGGCAGAGGTGGAATGAGCGGTGGCTTTTAGATCCTTAGAACGGAATCAGGTTTCAGTTGAGAAAGTTTCAGGGTGGCCTTAGCTCAAATTCGTTTATAATTTCAGACAGACCATAAAAGAGCTAAACCTACTCCAAATATTAAACCCACATTATTTTAGCAATTCTTAAATCCGGATAATAGTCTTTTTGTGTTCAGATACGGATGTTTTTCCTGCAGTTCGCTAATCCCTTCTATCTGAAGCATGATAAAAGCTTTTGTTTTTGCAGAATCTTTATCAAAAAGCTTATGTTTTGAAGCTTTGATGAATTTATCAATTCTTTTATTCAAGTCTGAGGTCTTCTGATCAAAATACGTGTTTTCAAACTTCTCAAAAATATATTCAATGGCTTGCTTGTTTGGGTGAAGCAGGTCGTCGGCGTAAAACCTGTAATCGCGCAAATCGTCTATCAATATCTCATAGGAAGGAAAGTATTCGCAATCTTCATTATTTCTTTTCAAAATACTTTCAATAGCTAAATGCAAAATTGATTTACTTATCTGGTTTCCATGTGCACCATCTTTCCAATGACGAACCGGACTAACTGTAAGGATAATATTTATTTCCGGATTTAGTTGCTTTAGATTTTCCAGAAGATTTGAAAATCTGGTTTCAATTTCTGAAATTTCCAGGAGTTCACGATCGAATTCTTTTGCGGGTACTTTATGACAATTACAAACAACAGCCTTATTACTTTTTAAGCGATAAATCCAGGCAGTGCCAAAAGTCAGGATCAAATATTTTGTCGATTTTAAGAATTCATGGGAAGAGCCAATTTCTGAATTAATTTTATTAAGTACTTCTGCTTTATCTGGTCCTGAAAATACAGAATGATGGTCCCAGGAGTGCCAGCTATGGTTAAATTCAAATAAGTCAGCGTCTTTCTTCTTTTTGTTTTCAAGTATGATTTCTAAAGCCTTAAAAACAGACATTGGGTTATAAACCACACCAAAAGGATTTGTTTTTACAGGAAATAGTTTCTCCTCCAGCAAGCTACCAACGTTATCGGTAAAGCAGGATCCCATCATTAAAACAGGTGTTTTATGACTGATATTAAAAGCCGATTTTTGTGCAGGTATTTCTGTTCTGAAATTCATACTTAATCGCCAGAGAAAAATTATTTGTCTTTCAAATAGTACAGAGAATAACGCTAAATTAAATCCGCTTACTTTTGCTTTTGCACCAGATTATATTCAGCCAGCCATTCAATAATATAATTAAACACTTCCTTATAAATCAATTCATTATGCAATTCATGATATTGCCCTTCCCATAATTTAAGCCGGGTACGCTTGGTAGTATTTCTCACATACTCCTCACTGGCTTTTGGGGAGGTAATATTATCGGCGGTGCCATGCAAAAGTAAAAAGGGATAATTTATTTTGTAAACATTTCTAAGTGCATGTAATCCAGCCTGATTGATTTCATAAAATAAGCGGAAGGATATTTTATTATGATTTAGGGGATCGCTGATATAATATCGTGCAATCTCAGGATCGTGTGAAATATCGTCTGCATTCAGACCGTTTGGAATGGTGAAGGATGGTATAATCTTTTTCAAAAAGGAAACCAGGGTGATTAAGAAATCGGAAGGCGGATTTGTTAATTTAAGCCAGGGAGAGGTTGAGATAAGTGCTGCAACAGGATGATTTCTGCGTATCACATGATTCAAAACAAGATTACCTCCCATGCTGTGACCGTATAAGATGAATTTGCTTTCAGGGAATAAAACCTTTCCTTCAGAAAATAATAAGTCAATTTCATCCAAATACTTTTCAATACTCCTGACGTGCCCTCGTTTCCCATCAGATTTTCCATGCCCTTGCAGATCAAGAGCTAATACATTAAAGCCTTTCTCCGTAAACAATTCGGCCCAGCGTTTATATCTGCCGCTATGCTCACCTAATCCGTGTACTAATAAAATTGTTTGTTTACCTACTTGTTCAGGTGTCCAAGATTGCGCAAAAATACTTTTCTTTTCGGGAGTCGTCCATGTATAGCTTTGTTCTATCATCTTTTAAAGTCCAAAAATTCTTATCAATTATAGAATACAAATTAACCTAATTTTTGTTGCAATTTTGTAATTTTCAAAGAATTATTGACTATAGATCCAAACAGAGGGACGATTGTCTTATATTCAGGTATTTAATTTTGAAATAAAAAAAATGGACATGCAAACTTCTATTAGCATTTCAACAGACAGGCAAAACGGATTATTCGACATAACGAATCCGGTTCAGGAATTTGTGAGAAAAAGTGGTGCGAGTTCGGGCATAATTAACGTTTATGTTCAGGGTGCCACGGCTGGTATTATGATACAGGAAAACTGGGATAATTCTGTTCAGAATGATGTAATTACTTTACTTAGTAAGCTTATACCTTCCGGGATTTGGGAACATGATGCTCAGGATAATAACGGCGATGCCCATTTAAAAGCGGGGATAGTGGGTCCTCAGGAAACCATTCCCATAATTGAGGGGAAATTGGGCTTATCGACCTGGCAAAATATTTTTGTTTGTGAATTTGACGGTCCACGAAAAACAAGAAATATTGTTCTTACATTAATTGAAACTTCTAAATAAAGTTCTCATTCTCATTAATATCATCTTTGAAAATATGAGAAGAATCAAGTGCCAAAAAAATGTATGATGGGAGAAAGCCTAGGTTCTAAACCGAGAAGAAAGCAGTCTTTCAGACCAGAGAAGACATGCCTAATAAAAGAATCAAAGAAATGATTCCCCCAACCAATAGTGCCGGAAGTACGCTTTGCCGCTGAAATTTGAAATCTTTGCCAATCATTTTGTTCCAGAATAATTCTTCTAAAAGAAGTGATCCTATAATGTTCATTATCAAAGTAATAATGGTCATTTTTTCTGGATATTTTCCTGATAAAAATACCGTTAAATAGGCAAAGAAAAAGGAGAAGAGTACAACGGGTAAAATTTGATCCTTTTTCTTTAAGCGGAATAAATTGATGGAGATTAAAATTCCACCGAAGAAAGTAGAAAAGAAAATCGCAAAAAACCTGACTGAGTAACGCGAATACAATTTAGGCAAGGAGGGATCGTTACTAATATTTGGGTCCATAAAGGGTCCCGTTGGTAGCGGCCCTGAAAATGCATCCTTACTGAAATTGGTAGAATTGGTGAAGCTGTATCTGGAAAGAAGTCTTTTTCCTTCCTCATCAAGCGCACCTCTTTTTTCAAGTTCCCATAATGAAGCCTGAACTTTTTCTTTAGCAAATTTATCCTTGTTGGCAATGAGTTTATTCAGCTCATAATTAGACTTTTCCCTTATTTCATCAGTATAGCTATTACTTCGGCTCATTTAAAATTAATTTTTTTGCAAAAATACAACTTTTTTATTGATGTTTCAGAAGAACCTGTCCCCTATTCTTCTTATTCATAACTTTTTCCAAGATTTCCGGCAATTGATCCAGCTCAATTTCAGTAATAATATCAGGGATTTCAACTTTATACTCATCCAGAAACTTTTTCCAGAGTCTGGCTTTCGTTTTAAAATCGACATCGGCAGAAGAAATGCCAATAAGTTTTATTCCGTTAAGAATAAAAGGGTACACGGTTGTAATCAGTTCATGAGAATATATATTACCGCAGCAAGTCACCGTTCCTCCTGGTTTACATGCCTTCAATGCAGTAGCCAGAACGTTTCCCCCAACATTTTCGATAACCCCAGCCCATTTCCATTTTAATAAAGGTCTGCCCGACTGATCATCAATTACAGATTTATCCACATGTTCATCTGCCCCAAGTTTTGCAATAAATTCGGCAGAATCTTCAATATTTGAAGTTCCTGCAATAACTTTGAAGCCTAATTTTTTAAGTATTAAAACAGACCAGCTGCCAACACCACCAGCAGCGCCGGTTACCAATACAGGTCCATCCTCTGGTTTTACCCCCTGATCCATAAGATTCATTATGCTTAATCCTGCGGTGAACCCTGTTCCCCCAAGAATGGAACTGTATCTGAGGTCAATAGAATCGGGTAACTTAAAAAGCCATTTTGCCGGTACACGAATATACTCACCGAAGCCTCCCGGAGTATTCATCCCCATATCGAAACCTCCTGCCACCACCCTGTCGCCCGGTTTAAATAAATCGGAACGGCTTTCAGCTACTATTCCGCTCGCATCTATTCCGGGTGTATGAGGATAACGACGTGTTACCCCTTTATTACCATAGGCCGACAAGGCATCTTTATAATTCATCCCGGCATAATGCACCTTTACCAGAACCTCCAGATCGGGTAAATCGTCTGTATTGCATAATTCTATCCTTCTCTCAAAAATTCCTTCAGAGACTTCATGGACCCGAAGGGCACGGTATTGAATATTCATGGTTCTAAATTAGTTTTTCAAAGCTAAAAAAGTTTGATTGTTTTATAAAAAGAAAACATCTGATCTCCTGTTAATGTTTCCCTTTTAATGCAAGAAAGTTTTACCTATTGTCAACAATACCTGTTACTATGTGTAATGATATTTGTGTTTCAACCTGACAAAAGATTTTTTGAACTCGTTTAAGCTTGTGGAGTTGGGGAGGAAGCAAAAAGAAGCCCTATGACTTGTTGCGCATTAAACTGTTTAGCCAAATTATTAAAAACCTGTATAAGAATTCTTGCCAATAAAGCCTTAATCCTCTTTCTACTCAAAATATGTTTTTAGCCATTCAGCACAATCTTCAATACTTTTAAAAAAATACTTTTCCGGAACAATATCAGGAACAAATCTGTTTTTTTGAAATAAATAAAATGGCTGTGGCTGGGTCATGGTAAAAACGGCTACAATTCCAATTTTTTGCATTTCTTTTACCACTTCTTCCAGGGCATAAAGACCAGACTGGTCAATGTATGGGACGCGTTTCATTCTAAAAATAATCACTTTTGCATCTGCGGGAATTTTATTCACCCTTTCGAGTATCTTAGCAGAAACACCAAAAAATATGGGTCCATCAAACCTTTTAATATAAACGTGTTTCCATTTGTCAAGAGATAAATTCGATTCATCTTCCCAGCCAATTTCACGATCGTATTTTTCAACTTTACTCAGGGAAGTGTTTGCTTCCACCATATCGCTTACCTTCCGCATAAAAATAACAGATGCTATTACCATTCCGATTCCAACAGCCTGCAACAGGTCGACAAAAACTGTAAGAAGTAGTACAGCAAGTAATATAACAGCATCAGACTTTGGAATCTGAAATAAGCTTTGCAGTCCTTTCTTATCAATTATGGAAATTCCAACGGTAAATAGTACTCCAGCAAGAGCAGCCAGTGGGATATAAGCTACATATTTGCCTAATCCTAAAATAATCAAAAATAATAGCAAGGCATGAAAAACCCCTGAAAGCCTTGTCTTTCCTCCTGATTTAATATTTACAACCGTTCTCATGGTAGCTCCCGCACCCGGTATTCCTCCAATTAGTGAGGCTGCGATATTTCCTATCCCCTGTCCTATTAACTCCCTGTTACTATCGTGTTTTGTTCTTGTAATATTATCTGCCACCACCGAAGTCAACAAGGAATCGAGAGTTCCCAGGCCAGCCAGAGTAATGGCTGGAATAAGAGCTAAACTAAAGTCGGAGAATTCCAGTCCAGCTAAGGATGAAATTTTTAAACC
>JAIOZM010000130.1 GCA_021740585.1 Bacteroidales bacterium | reverse complement strand
TCTCCCCTAAAGGGGAGAAGCTTAACCTCACTTCGAATATACTGCGTGGCATAATTATATGTACCCATGCTGCATGCAGCATCCCTACTACTCAACAACCACTCACCACTACTATATGTACGGATGCTGCATGCAGCATCCCTACTCAACAACCACTCACCACCACTATATGTACGGATGCTGCATGCAGCATCCCTACTCAACAACCACTCACCACCACACCACCACACCAACCTCTTGTTAATAATTTTCTTCCCACCGCCATCATTTTTTAACTAATTTTCCGTTTTAAAAGGAAATATTATATCGATGAAAAAACAGCATTACATACTAATTATTGTTTTTGTTCTATCTTCTTGTGTTCCAACGCAGCAATTTAAGGAGGTAAGTGATAAAGGAAATAAACTGGAAGTAGAGCGTGACCAGTTAATGATGGAAAATGAGCAACTTACTGTCGAAAATACAGAGATGAAAGCCAATATGGATTTGGTTGAAGAAGAGAAGGCAAAATTCGTTGAGGATAGCATCAGATTGTACAAAGAGATTTCTTCCCTTAAAAAGGAAGTCGATAAGCTTACCCGACAGTTGGATGATTTGCAGGCAACACACGAAGCTTTATTGCAGGGAAATGCCAGAGAGACAAGACGATTATTAAATGAACTACAATCTACCCAGGAAAACTTACAAACCAAAGAAGGAAAATTAAGGGAGCTTGAGAGTAGTGTTAATGATGGCCGTCGTGATATAACCCGTATGCGTGCCGAACTGGAAGCCAGAAATGCTAAACTTGCTGAGCTGGAACGTATTCTCAACAGGAAAGATTCAGCAGTAAATGCTCTGAAAGAAAGTGTTTCACGGGCTCTAATGGGTTTCGAGGGTAAAGGTCTTACGGTTGAACGAAAGAATGGGAAAGTATATGTGTCGATGGATGAGAAGCTATTATTCCAGTCGGGAAGCTATGATGTGGATGCAAGGGGAAAACAGGCCTTGAACGATTTGGGGGCAGTATTGGCTCGAAATAAGGATGTGAATATTATGATTGAAGGACATACCGATAATGTACCCTACAGAAGCGGTGCTGTTATTCGTGATAACTGGGATTTAAGTGTTCTCCGGGCAACATCTGTATTGAAAATACTAATGGAAAGCGGTAATATTGATCCAGATCGTATTACAGCAGCCGGAAGGGGAGAATTTCAGCCTATCGATCGTGCAGATACACCGGAAGCCCGAAGTCGCAATCGCAGAACAGAAATTATACTTTCTCCAAAACTGGATGAATTATTGAAATTACTGGAGACGAATTAGGGGTTTTAATTTTATTATTCTTCCTCCATCCAACACCAATTTTTTAAACCTATTAATAGCAATAGCTTAGCTGCAGAAAGTAAAGCATATTAAAGGCAAAGAAATAATTTTCAATTAATATCCGAAAGGGAAGGCATTTAAATAATTTGATTCAAACCAAAAAATTTATATTAAATATTTGGTTAAGATCAAATATATTGTAATTTTACTATTATATTCAACGATAATATGATACCTCGTATAATTGAAGAAGATATAAAGAAAAAGCTTTTTACATCAAAAGCGATTATTATATATGGTGCAAGACAAACGGGAAAGACAACGCTTGTCAGACATATAGTTAATAATATTTCTCAAGAATACCTTTGGTTGTCTGGTGATGATATAAATGTCCGTGAACAACTATCTATTCATTCTGTGGTTCATTTAAAGGCACTCTTTGGTAAATATAAGTTAGTAGTTATCGATGAGGCTCAGTATGTGAGAAACATTGGATTAACATTAAAACTCATAACCGATAATTTGCCCGATATTCAGGTAATTGCTACAGGATCATCAGCTTTTGAACTTGCAAATGCATTAAACGAGCCTCTTACAGGCAGAAAATGGGAGTATTATTTGTATCCCTTTAGTTATAGGGAGTTAAATAATTTTTATGGAATTATTGATGAAAAGGGGTTATTAAGTCATAGACTAATATATGGGTCATATCCTGAGGTAGTTACAAGCCAGGCGGACAAAGTTGAAATTCTTAATCTGTTAACATCAAGTTATTTATATAAAGATCTTTTTATACATGAGCAGGTTAAGAAACCCCAAATACTTGAAAAACTTGTAAGAGCATTGGCATTTCAGGTTGGATCTGAAGTATCGTATAATGAGTTAGCAAAGACCATTGGAGCTGACTTTCAGACGGTTGAACGATACATTGATTTATTAGAAAAGGCATATATTGTATTCAGGCATTATTCACTAAGCAGAAATTTACGGAATGAAATTAAGAAGGGACGAAAAATATATTTTTACGACAATGGCATAAGAAATGCGGTTATTGGAAATTTATTACCTGTTAGCAGTAGGAATGATATAGGTGCCCTATGGGAAAATTATGTTGTTAGCGAAAGGCTAAAGTATTTAAGTTATAATAGAATCTATAATAAGCAATATTTCTGGAGAACCCATGCCCAACAGGAAATTGATTATATTGAAGAGTGGCAGGGAAAAATATTTGCTTACGAAATAAAATGGAATCCCAAGGCGAAAGTACGTTTCCCGAAATCATTCATAACTGCATATCCTGATCATGTGCTTAGCAAAATAACGCCAGATACCATTGCCGAATTTTTATAAATATCTAACGCAAGTTAAAGTTCCATAAAGTTGGAATTATTTAAAAATCGTAGCTTATCAAGGAAGACTCTTTTATTTGATAATTATTTTAATGAGTTGCAAAGTGCTTAGCACTGGGAAAACCATTGGCAACCATCACACCGTCATAATATCCACTTCCTTAGCATCGATTATCTTATCAACTTTCTCGGTGCTTTTATTGGTCATTTCCTGAATTTTTGCTTCTGCAGTTTTTTGCGCATCTTCAGGAAGGCCGTCTTTTTGCATGGTTTTTAATTCCTCGTTTGCATCTCTTCTGCAATTTCGAATACTCACCTTGGCTAATTCGCCTTCATTTTTCACTTGTTTAACAAGAATCAATCTTCTTTCTTCAGTAAGTGGGGGGATATTTAATCTTATAATCTCTCCATTGTTTGCCGGAGTAAGACCAATATTTGCCGCCATAATAGCTTTTTCAATAGTGCCAATCATATTTTTTTCCCAGGGTTGAATGGCGATAGTTCTGCCATCAGGAGTACTTATATTGGATACCTGTGATAAGGGAGCCATATTTCCATAATATTCTACATCTATTCCGTCGAGGATATGAGGATTAGCTTTTCCGGCACGAATCCGGCTTAACTCTGTTTCAAGGTGCCTCAAGGCAGCATTCATTTTTTCCTGAGTTACTTCAAATAAAAAATTGACTTCTTCATCCATGGTTACTAGTATTTAAAACAAATTTTGAAATCAAAAATATCTAATTTTTAACTAAAGTACCAATTTTTTTACCCGAAATAAATTTAAGCAGGTTACCTTTCGTATTCATATCGAAGACATAAACAGGTAGTTTATTTTCCCGACACATAGCAAAAGCAGTCATATCCATAATTTTAAGCTGCTTTTGAAGAGCTTCATCAAAGCTTAATTCCTCATACCTTACAGCATCAGGATCTTTCTCAGGATCAGCGTTATAAACGCCATCAACTCTTGTTCCTTTCAGGAAAATATCAGCGCCCATTTCAACAGCCCTCAACGCTGAAGCGGTGTCGGTTGTGAAAAAGGGATTTCCTGTCCCACCAACAAAAATAACAATCTCCTTAGCATTAAAGGTGTCGCGTACTTTTTCTTTTGAATAAAATTCAGTAACAGGATCCATTTTAATGGATGAAAAAACCCGGGCGGGCGTACCGGCTTTCTCTATAGCCGACTGAAGTGCTAATCCGTTGATAAAGGTTGCCAGCATTCCCATATAATCTCCCTTTACCCGGTCTATTCCTTCAGCCACGCCAGATACACCCCTGAAGATATTTCCTCCTCCAATTACAATTCCAATTTCAATGCCCAATTTAGAAACTTCATGGATTTCTTCAGCATAATCCGTTAATCTTTGAGGATCAATACCATGGCTTTTATTGCCCATTAAGGCTTCGCCTGATAATTTTAAAAGGATGCGATTATATTTCATTTTTATTTTTTTTCTAAAATACGGACATTTTTGACAAAAAAAAAGGGGCGTTGAATGCAACGCCCCAAACAAAAATAGTATTATTTAGAATTATGATCCCAAAGCAAATCTGATAAAACCAGTTACTTTTAATTCGGCATCAGCTTCCTTAAGATATTGTCTTACAGTTTTTTTACTGTCTTTAGTAAAATCCTGATTAAGCAGAGTCATTTCCTGAAAGAACTTATTTACCTTTCCGTCAGCAATCTTATCCAGAATAGCTTCTGGTTTTCCTTCTAATTTGGCTTGTTCACGACCAATTTCTCTTTCTTTTTCAACCACGGCAGGATCAACATCTTCTTTATCAACAGCAACGGGGGCCATGGCAGCAATCTGCATTGCAATGTCTTTTCCCACTTGTTCTTTTACAACTTTTGAAAAACCAACCAAAGTAGCCAGTTTGTTACCTGGGTGGATATACGGAGTAAGAGACTCAGCTTCTAACATTTGATAGAAAGACAGTTCAATTTTTTCTCCAATAATACCTATTTGTTCGGTTACCAATTCGTCCAGACTTTTACCATCCATTTTCAGAGCTTTCAATGCATCCAGATCGGCAGGTGATTCAGCCAGAGCTTTGTCGAGAAATTTCTCAGTAAGAGCAATAAAGTCAGCGTTCTTTGCAACAAAGTCGGTTTCACAATTAAGCACAACAACAGCACCTTTTTTACCAATAACCTTTGTCAGAACAACACCTTCAGTTGCTTCTCTGTCGGCACGTTTATTAGCGATTGCCTGACCTCTTTTACGAATAGTTTCTATTGCTTTGTCAAAATCTCCATCTGATTCCTGTAAAGCTTTTTTACAATCCATCATTCCTGCGCCAGTAACTTTTCTTAATTTACTAACATCAGCAGCTTTAATTTCAGCCATTATAATAAAATTTAATACGGTTTTTAAAAAAAAATTATTCCTCGAGTTTTCTCGATTCTTTTACTGTAGGTCTTTTAGCTTTTGCTTTTTTTGCGGGAGCTTTCTTTCCAGCATCATCGTCATCATCGTCATCATGACTTACAACTTTTTTAGATGAACTCTTAATTTCGTCATCTTTTTCCTCAGGAGCATCTTTCTCTTTCTCCATTTTCCTTTCTGAAAGACCTTCTTCAATAGCACTTGCCACGTAATCAACAATAAGTGAAATTGACTTTGAAGCATCATCATTTGCTGGAATTGCGAAATCGATAGAATTTGGATCTGAGTTGGTGTCAACCATTCCAAATACGGGGATATTCAAGCGTCTGGCTTCTCTAACAGCAATATACTCTTTTGAAACATCAACAATAAACATTGCAGCAGGTAAACGGTTGAGGTCGGCAATACTCCCTAAGTTTTTTTCCAGCTTTGCCCTCAGACGCATAATTTGCAGCTTCTCTCTTTTCGACATATTATCGAAAGTACCGTCAATTGCCATTTTATCAATAGCCGACATTTTTTTCACTGCCTTTCTGATGGTTGGGAAATTAGTTAACATTCCACCTGGCCACCTTTCAGTTACATACGGCATATTGATTTGCTTAATTCTCTCAGCAACAATATCCTTAGCTTGCTTTTTTGTGGCAACAAAAAGTATTTTACGACCAGATTTAGCAATTTGCTTCATGGCAGAAGCTGCTTCGTCGAGCTTTACCATTGTTTTGTGCAAATCTATAATGTGGATTCCGTTTTTCTCCATAAAAATATAGGGAGCCATTGCGGGATTCCATTTTCTTTTAAGGTGACCAAAATGGACACCAGCATCCAATAAAGTTTCGAAATTTAATTTTGACATGATATTTTATATTTGTTTACATTCATTTTATCAATCAGAAAGTAGCCTCGCACGCAATTTAAAATTGACGAAAGTCTTCCTGATTTAGATACTAAACACTCCAGAATAAGATTAACGCTTACTGAACTGGAATTTTTTTCTGGCTTTTGGCTGACCGGGTTTCTTACGTTCTACCTCACGTGGATCGCGGGTCATAAATCCTTCTGCTTTCAAAGCAGCTTTGTCTTCAGGATTTATAATAACTAAAGCTCTTGAAATACCTAAACGCAAAGCTTCTGCCTGACCTTTAATACCACCACCGGTAAGGTTTGCTTTGATATCGTATTTTTCTTTAACATTAAGAATGTTAAGTGGTTGGTCTACAATGTAGTGAAGAATCTCACTAGGAAAATATTCTTTATAGTCTCTGTTGTTGATTGTAATCTGACCTTTTCCTTCGCTTAAATATACTCGCGCAATTGACGCTTTTCTTCTACCTACGGTATTTATAACTTCCATGATAATTATTTAATATCGTTCAAATTGATTTTTTTTGGTTGCTGAGCTTCATGCTTATGAGTTTCTTCTGCATAAACAAAAAGATTTCTAAAAATCTGATCGCCGAGACGATTGCCCGGGAGCATACCTTTAACAGCTTTTTCAACAACAGCTATAGGCTTTTTTTCTAATAAATCCTTAGGTGAAATGGATTTTTGACCACCTGGATAACCACTATGACTAATATAAGTCTTATCTGTCATTTTCTTACCCGTAAGCCTTATTTTATCTGCATTGATAATGATTACATTATCACCACAGTCAACATGAGGTGTATAATTTGTTTTGTGCTTTCCTCTTAATAAAAAAGCAACTTTAGAAGCCATTCTTCCTAAAACCTCGTCCTTAGCATCAACTAATAACCACTCTTTATCTACCGTGGCTTTGTTTGCCGATACTGTTTTGTAACTTAATGTATCCACCGTTTTTCTGTTTTTTTTAATTAAAAGTTTCAGATTACCCTGAAAAATATGGACTGCAAAAGTACAATTATTTTTATCAATTTAACAACTTATCAACAATATTTTTATTTATAGTTAAAACTACTGACAAACAGGGTACTGAAACCTGAGATGTTTTTTATTAAAATGTTTAGTTTTTTGAACAAAAAATTGATCCAAAATTTAAATCACTGATAAAATTTATGCACTTTTACGTATAGATTTAATTATGATATGAAATTTTCGATACACCAAAATTCTCAGAATATTTATTATTATACAGTAATTTTTCTGGCTGCAAGTCTTCCATTATCCATTTATACTACAAGCCTTGCTGAAATAATTTTATTGGGGAATTGGCTTCTTGAAGGGAAGTTTTACCAGAAATGGGAAATCATCAAGAAAAGAAAGTCGGTGATTTTTCTTATTAGCTGGTATTTTCTCCATATTATTGGACTTATTTATACTGAGGCATTTAATTTCGGATACGCATTGCACGACTTGAAAATTAAGTTGCCTCTTCTTATTTTGCCCTTGATATTTGCCACTTCTCCCGCTTTTAAAGAAAAACAATTCAGATTGATATTAATAATTTTTGCGCTGGCTACTCTTAGTTCCAGTATGATTAGCTTTTTAATTTTTGCCGGGATTATCCCTTATGAATTTTATGATTTCCGTGATATCTCCGTTTTTATCTCGCATATTCGACTTGCTTTAATGGCAAACCTCTCTATTTTTATACTTATCTATTATTTTTTTCAAAAGTATGAACACATAAAATACCGTTTGATGTGGAATATACTTTCTGTTGCTGGAATTTTGTGGCTCATCTTCTTCCTCATCTTGTTGAAATCTTTAACCGGTTTATTCATTCTGATAACTCTTATGCTAATTCTTGCCTGGTATTATTCTTCACGTATTCAGGAAGTTGCGCCCAGGTTTATTATAAGGACACTTATTATCACCATACCTCTTATATTGAGTTCTTATCTTGCCAAGAGTATTGATAAGTTTTATTTTACAGAGGAGGTCAATTTATCACAACTGGATGTTGAAAGCGCTCAGGGTAACCGTTATTTTCATGATACTACCCGTCGGGCAAGGGAAAATGGGAATTATGTGTGGATAAATATTTGTGAAGAGGAATTAAAGACGGAATGGAATAAAGTAAGCACTTATCCATACGATAGTCTGGATAACAAACAACAAAAAATAAAATATACTCTCATCAGATACCTTAGTTCTTTAGGCGAAAGAAAGGATGCTTCAGGAGTTCATGCTCTTTCTAAAGAAGATATAAAAGCCATAGAAAACGGAAAGGCAAACCATATTTTCACAGAAAAATACAGTCTCTATCCAAGAATTTATGAAATTATATGGGAAATTGATAGTTATAGCCGAGGTGGAGATCCAAGCGGACATTCAGTGACTCAAAGAATTGCATACTTAAAAGCCGCTCATGAAATTATTAGAAATAACTTTTTAATAGGAGTGGGCACTGGCGATGTGCAATATTCTTTTAATGAACAATATGATATATCCGATTCTCGACTGGCTAAACAATACAGAAGGCGTGCGCATAATCAGTTTGTCACTATTTTATTGTCTTTCGGAATTATTGGCTTTGTCATTTCACTCTTCGCCTTTTTTGCTCCTATATGGATAGAACACAAATGGCGCGACTATCTGTTTACGGTATTTTTTATCATAGGGATGATTTCTATGCTCAATGAAGATACCCTGGAGACTCAAACCGGGGCTTCCTTTTTTATTTTCTTTTATGCTTTTTTAATGTACGCGAGGGGGAAGCAAGAGCTAGAGTAGGGAGGACGATCGGCTATAGACGATATATGATGGCGTAGCTTCGTATCAAATTAATTTCAGAAAATAACCTCACATATTATATACTAATGGATGTTTATCTTAATTTATCCAACGGTTTTTTTAAGGCCAGCCAGATAAACAGGTGCCCGGCCTCACCTTTGCATAGCCGCTCTGGCAGAGCCCGGAGGACTTATACTGAAATAGCCCCGGGTGGGACCGGGGCTATTTCAGTTTAACCCCTTCCGGGGTTTTTATATCATTACATGGATTTGGTTCCTGAACAAGGGATAATTCTATAGAACTCCATCGTGGTTAGTACACTTTAGTACACCCACCAAATCTGAATTTATAAATTATTTCCGTAACTTTGCCCTTCGGAAAAAGAATTTGAAGTAGATTAATATTGATGGAAAGAAATTTATTGAAGAAGGCCATCGACCTTGCTAAAGCAAATGTTGATAAGGGAGGTGGTCCTTTTGGGGCTTTAATTGTCAAAGACGGTTTGGTAATTTCAAAGGCTGCCAATTTGGTTACCCTTAAAAATGATCCTACAGCTCATGCCGAGGTTCTCGCTATTCGTAAAGCCGCCAAAAAACTCGGAACATGGAATCTTGAAGGTTGTGAACTTTATACTTCCTGCGAACCTTGTCCTATGTGTATGGGAGCAGTTTATTGGGCTCATCTCGATAAAGTATATTATGCTTCCGGGCACAATGATGCGAAAAAGGCGGGTTTCGACGATTCTGAGATTTATTCTGAAATGAGAAAAGAGGTGAAGGACCGAAAAATTTCTATGCAACAGGAAATGAGGGAGGAGGGGAATGAAGCATTTTTAAAGTGGATGGAGAAGGTGGATAAGGAGGAATATTAGGTAGTGTGATAGTGTGTTAGTGTGGCGGTTCCTGAGCTTGCCGAAGGATGGTTCCTGAGCTTGCCTGAGGATGATGTGGTGGTGTGATCCCCGAAAGCTCCTAAAATCCGCAAGTCGGATTTTAGGTTTACAAAATGAAAGAAATTATTTCTTTTTTAAGTCTCCGGATAGTATTTATTAAGACTATTCTCTTCTAAAGTTAGTTTTTGAAGGTTGTTAATCAGTTTTTTCTGG
>JAIOZM010000129.1 GCA_021740585.1 Bacteroidales bacterium | reverse complement strand
GGGTTTCTCCCCAGCATAAACGCAGTAAGAATTAAAGCTCTGGAAGAAAGAAACATCTCTGCCCAGCTATTTACTATATCACAAAAAGCCCGTCTCAAAATGAATTGAGACGGGCTTTAACTTTAAGATTAATGAGAAATTATTTTACAAACTTAACAACAGAAGAGTTGTTAATCTTTACAAAATAAAGTCCATTGTCATAATGACTTACATTGAAGGTAACTTTAGTTCCTTCTGCCATAACTTCCTCAATAATACGTCCAAGACTGTTGTAGATTGTTACTTTAGCATTAGGAGTAGAGAAAGTAACGTTCAATTCATTTGTAACAGGATTCGGATAAACCATAATGCCATTTGCATTATATGAAGGAACCTGAACAGATGAAACAGCTTCGCCAATATTATCAAGCAGAACTGTAGTACCTGCTGTTCTTGTGTCTGGGAAATCTGGGAAGAATACTAATTTTGGATAGGTATGTCCAATAACGGCACTAAAGTCGAATTTAAGTAATTCCCACTCATTCATTACAGTGTTGGAAACCTTAATTTCAGTTACTGCTCCTCCTGTGGAACTATCTTCAACCTTTAGAGCACTTGGACTTATGATAGTCTTATAAACCATCATGGATAAGATATGCATATCCTGGGTGAAAGTAATTGGTTCATAAGCTCCGGAATAAGCTCCGGCCCAAGGCTGTGCGTTGTCATTAACAACAAACTGCAATGCATTTGCCGATGTATTAATTCCTGTTGTTGAAGGGTTAGCAACAATGGTGAAATCTGAACACTGGAACGGATTTGGACCCAGCTCGAAAGTTCCCCATGCCATATCATTTGAGCTTTCGAAAGTTGCAGGCAAAGGATTGTTTTTAACTACATCATCGAAATTAACACCCCATGTGAAGGATAATGTTTCATTAGCTGCGAATATATGAACTCTGTCAGCGGTTACAGGTTCTCCATTATCCCAATTGGCATTTTTGAAGAATTTGAAGGTCCACATATTTGGACAAATAGGTAATGTTACTGTGAAAATTCCATCACCGTCTGTGTCGAACATTTCAAGATCAGCATTGGTTCCTGGTTGTGGCCAGTTCCATGCAGAACCGGAAATAAATACGCGGTCCCCTGAAACTAAACCTGCAGAAGCCATATCAACATTAATCACAGTACCAGACATAACCTTTTCACCTATATTATCAAGAAGAACTGTAGTACCGGCTGTTCTTGTATCTGGGAAATCAGGGAAGAATACCAATTTTGGATATGAAAATCCAATACAAGCACTGAAATCAAATGTAAGTAATTCCCACTCATTAATTTTCGTATTGGAAACCTTTACTTCAGTAACCGGTCCACCGTTGGAACTATCTTCAACTTTAAGAGCACTTGGACTAATTACTGTTTTATAGACCATCATACTTAAGGTATGCATTTCTTCAGTAAATTCTATAGTCTCATAAGCTCCTGAATATGCGCCGGCCCAAGGCTGTGCGTTGTCATTAACAACAAACTGCAATGCATTTGCCGATGTATTAATTCCTGTTGCATCAGGGTTAGGTACAATGGTGAAATCTGAACACTGGAACGGATTCGGACCCAGCTCAAAAGTTCCCCATGCCATATCATTAGGAGTTTCGAAAGTTGCAGGCAAAGGATTGTTTTTAACCACATCATCGAAATCAACACCCCATGTGAAGGATAAAGTTTCATCTGCAACTGCGAATATGTGAACTCTGTCTTTTGTTATAGGTTCACCATTCCAACCTGGATTTTTGAAGAATTTAAAAGTCCACATATTTGGACATATAGGTACCTGAACAGTGTAAATTCCGTCTCCATCGGTGTCGAACAATTCAAGATCTGCTTTAGTCCCTGGCTCTGGCCAACCCCATGGGGCACCTGAAATGAATACTCGATCACCTACTACTAAGCCTGCTGTGCTCATATCAACATTTAAAATGTGACCTGTTTTAACAGCAAACAATGATTCAAAAGCACCAATATCAACACTTGAACCATAAACCCTTACATTCCCTGCTAAATCAAATTCAGGTAAGCCCTCAATAGCAATACCTGCATCGATAAGTGGGGAACCCTCAGGAATATACAGACTGTCTGAACCTGTACCTCCTACAAATGGAGAAGCACTTAGGTCTATGCAGTTAACCATCTCTGTGGTGAATCCATGTCCGGCAGTCAAGGCAGAATTGATAATAAATTCTGTTGCTGAATTACTGGCTTTTGAAACATCATTTGCAGTGTTTCCATAAAGTATAGAGTTGGTAATATGCCATGGTCCGGTACTTCCCCGCACGCCATCGCCATTAGCAGCAGAATTATTAATAATATTGCAATTAACTATTTCACCCACAAGAACATAAACTCCACCACCCTGATCAGCTGCTGTATTATTACTTACAACGCAGCCAATTAGTTGACCCGGAGTTGGCTTTCGTAAATCGTCAATATTTACACCACCACCATCGTCGCCACTAATATTGCTATCTATTACACAATTCTTCACAGTACCGGCATTGATAAATATACCTCCACCGTGATCGGTTGCCTGATTATTATTTACCGTACAATTTTCCACAAATGCTATTGTTTCATCCAGGAAAACTCCACCACCATCATCAACACAAGTATTGTTAGAAATAGTACTATTTTTCAAGATTCCCTCATCAATATAAACTCCACCTGCATGGTCAATAGCGTCATTTCCTGTAATAATACAATTGTCAACAACACATTCTGGTTCATCCATATAAATTCCACCTCCGTCAGCATCCAGTTCAGTGTCGGCTGTTGCTGAATTGTTTGTGATAGAACTGTTTTTCAATACACCATCATCATTCAAATGAACACCACCACCATTAGAGGTATAGGAACCTTCATTAACCGTTTTATTATTATTAATATCAAGGTCTGATGACATACCTCCCATCTGATAAAGACCACCGCCTCTGTTTGCCTGGTTTAAAGTGATTGTACTGTTGGTTAGCGTTGCGCTTTCCAGGGAATATACACCGCCACCGTCGTCAGTACCAATATTTGCCTCGAAATGACAATTGTTTGCCATACTGCTGTCGAGAGCTAAACCACCACCATTATCTCCGGCGAAATTTCCGGTAAATGTGCAGGATTCAAAAACTGTACCTTCATAACTTGAAGCACCGCCACCATCACCATTACTTCTGTCCATTGCCTTATTATTGATAAAAGAACAGTTGGTAAAAGTATTTGGGCCCCAGCTAGATACGCCGCCACCTTTGGCAGAGGCCATATTATTTTGGAATACTACGCTTTCAGCCATTAACTTTCCGCCTTCCACCGTATGTACAAATAAACCACCACCTTGAGGTGGAATGTCATCATAGAATATTGATGTGTCTTTAGCATAACCATTCTGAATGGTTAAATTCGACAATTCAACATTTTTCCACATCTTACCCATAACGGTTACCACACGGTTGGTGTCAACAGCAGTGCCATAGAATGCACCGTCGAGTACAACATTTCCGGTAGGTGTAGTACCATCGATAACTAATGTTTTGTCACCTAATTCAATAGGAAGATCAACCAGAATTGTGGCTACAGAAGCATCGAAAACAATGGTGTCACCATTTACTGCGTCTGCAATTACCTGTTTCAGGGAACCTGCACCGGCGTCGGCTTCGGTAGTAACAATAAGTTTGTTATGTGCCATTGCTTCGAATGCACCCAAATCGATTGCTGCACCAACAATTCTTGTGTTGCCATGAGGATCCAAAGGAGCTGTAAATTCAGCTGCCAGAGTTGTTCCGCCATCAATAAGAACATTACCTGCAGCAAGATAATATGCATCCTGACCTTCACCTCCAATAAATGGATTCGTAGTACTCCCTAGCCAGGTAATATTCGTGGCATTCACAGCTGTGAGATCTGTTATGTTTACAGCTGTGTCAATCGCACAATAATTAAAACTTGGATCAGCAGTATTCCCTTCTAATCTGATATTTTTCCGGGTGTCTGTGGCATCATTTCCGAAAATGATTGAATTGGTAATTTGCCATGCACCTGTACCGGACTTTCCTCGTATTCCACCGCCGTTTTTTCCGGAGTTGCCTGCAAATGTACAGTTGTACACTTGTCCACCACCTTCAATAGATAATCCACCACCCGAATCAACGCCTTTGTTGTTGGTAATAACACAATTAATAAGTAGTGGATAATCTGGAGTACGAGCGTCATCCATATAAATCCCTGCTCCGTCGTCACCACAACTATTGTTATCGACTATGCAGTTAACCATTTTTCCGGCTTTGAAAAATACGCCGCCTGCATGATCCCCGGCTGTATTACCAGTAATGATACAATTTTCCATATAACTTGTACCCTGATCTAAATTTACTCCTGCACCATCAGCATCTGCATGTAAAGTCAGGTTATCTGCAATATAGCTGTTTAACAATGTAGCATCAAAATTCAAATACGCACCACCGCCATGAGCGGAACTACCTGTAGTCTGATTACCAATAATTCTGCAATCGGTAGCAGTTCCACCATTTAAATAAATACCACCACCTTTATCATCAGAAACATTTAATTCGAAAGAGCAATTGCTAACGAAAGTGGTTATGTCCTGAGTTCTTAATCCACCACCATCATCAACGGAAGAATTACTCATGAAATGGGATTCGCTGACAGTCGAGAGTGTGTCGAGAACGGCACCACCACCTTGATCACCAGCAGTATTCATTTCAAATGAACAAGCTGTAACCGAGGTAAAATGAGCATAAAGTCCACCGCCATCACCATTATCAACATCAAGCGCGCTATTTCCGATAAACCTGCAGTCTGTGATTGTAGATAATCCGTAGATTTTTGCTCCACCACCTCTTGCTGTGGACTTGTTGTTCATGAAAGTACAACCTGTTAAAACAAGTTCGCCACCCAATGGACTTTCGGCCAGCAAACCGCCACCACCACCATTTGCGCTAAGCAAGTAGTTCCCTACAGTGTCTTTGGCATATCCATACTGAATGGTAAGGTCTTTAAGAGTTACCACTTTACCGGCAACTCCTGCAACCTCAATGACTCTGTTATCGTCTGCTTCAGTACCGAATAAACGTCCATCAAGAATTACATCCGCTCCGGCTGTAGCCCCATCAATTGTCAGGGTTTTTCCTCCTAATAAAAGAGGATTACCAAGAGCGATACTGTCAACACCGGAAAAAACAATAGTGTCTCCATCTATAGCATCAGTAATAGCTTGCCTGAGGGAGCCAGCACCATCATCGGCATTTGTTGTTACCGTAAGTTTCCCTTGTGAAAAAGCCAATCCACTACTTATGGCCAAAAAAAGAACCATAAAGGATAATCTCTTCACATGAAACATTACTTTAAAAAGTAATCGATTTTTCATTGTTTAGTTGATTTAGTTAGTAATAGAAATTTTATTTTTAAGTTAATAATTTGAAAAATTAGAAGACTATAAAAAACTTTTTTCCTTATATAAAATGCAATATACAAAATTTTAAATCCCAGACAAATTTATATTACGTTAGTCCTGAATCAGGTATTAAAGTCTATCAGGATTCTTAATAGTTAACATGCTAATTGATAGATAAATTACATCAATGATCTATATCAATTTTTCTTATTAGAGCTTCAATAAAATAATAATCTGCATATATTATTGGTGTGTCAACTTCAGAATTGCCGGGTTTACTTCCTGTTGAATGATCCAGAAGAAAAGAATGCGTCTCCGCTTCTGAGCAGAAATACGTATCAGAGGCCAATGAATACACTATGTTATCGGCATTTTCAAAAAACATTTCTTTTTTATCTGGCTCAACATAATTGCCAAGCTCATATAAAGCAGAAGCAATAATTGCTGCTGCGGAAGCATCTCTTGGTTCATCAGGAATCCCGGGCGCATCAAAATCCCAATACGGAACTAAATCTTCAGGCATATTTTTATCTATGAACAGAAAATCATTAATTTTTAGAGCTTGATTTAAATATTTTTCATCCTTAGTTTCTCTGTACATCATAGTATATCCATATAATCCCCATGCTTGTCCTCTTGCCCAGGCCGACTCATCTGAATATCCCTGATGGGTATTTTTTTTCACCACCCTTCCGGTTTCAGGATCGTAATCTACCACATGAAAGCTGCTGTTATCGGCTCTGAAATGATTTTCTATGGTTTTATCGGCGTGACTCACAGAAATTTTGTAAAACAATGAATCACCAGTTTCTTTGAAAGCCCAAAACAGTAACTCAAGATTCATCATATTATCAATAATAACGGGGAAGTCCCATTTATCGGTGTTATGGTCCCAGGATCTGAGACAACCAATTTTTTCGTTAAACCTTGTCGTCAGTGTATACGCACTCTCAATTAAAATTGCACGGTATGCAGAGTCATTGGTAAGTCTGTATCCATTACCATAGCTGCAATACATTTTAAAACCCATATCGTGAGTTTTGCCATTTATTTTCTCTTTTTCTAAAATTATTGTGTGGTTATGAGCTTGTTCAAGGTAAATTGAATCGCCAAATAATTCCCAGGCATACCAAAGTACTCCGGGATAAAACCCGCTGCACCAATCCCGGGAAGGAACAAAATTCACTTCACCATTTTCGTCTATGTTTCGGGGATTTTCAGTCATACCCTGATATTCATTTATTGACTGTTTAAGTTTTTTGGAAACCTCCTCAGAGACAACACTGATATCATTTTCATTTTTAATTTGAGTTGCAGGCTTAGAATTATCGCACGTAACGGTTAAAAAAATTAGTACAATAAAGAATGAAATTTTGCGCATTGCATTCATATTTTGATTTTTTATATATTTTAAAAATTAAAACTACAGTAAATGTTTTAGTATTGATTTTTATATTGTGTCAGGAAGTTTTAAAATTGTGTCAATTGTACAATTTATGATATGTTGAGTTTTAAAAGGCTTGCATTTTTATGAAAATACCTACAGCTTATAAATAATGTATTATTCCAGAATAATTATTTTCTTGCCTGATGAATAAATTCGTTAGGAGTAATTCCATAATATTTTTTGAAAGAAGTAATAAAATAGGAAGCACTTTTAAAGCCTGTCTGATAAGCTACTTCATTAATATTAAACTCTCGTGTTGACAGTAAGGATTTTGACTTTTTCAGACGTTCTGTACGGATCAGTTCACTGGGTTTCAAATCGTATAAGATCTTGAATTTTCGAAACAATTGACTCCTGCTTAAACCGATTTCCGTTCCCAGAATCTCGACGGAGAAATCGGGGTTCTCAATATTTTCTCCAATAATTTTAAATACTTTTTCAATAAATTTTTTTTCATGACTGGTAAGGCCTAAAACACTTGGATTAATTTCGGGTTCTTCTGTAAATCTTGTTCTGAGTTTTTCCCTTTGTTTCAATAAATTTTTAATAACTGCCTGAAGGTAATTAAGATCAAAAGGCTTTTCAATATATGCATCAGCACCTGTTTCTATTCCTTCAATTTTATGTGCGACCTCTGTTTTTGAAGAAAGCAGAATGATGGGAATATGGGAGGTGGCCATTTGGGTTTTAAGTTTTTCGCAAATTTCCAGGCCGCTCATTTCAGGCATAACAACATCGGAAATTATAATATCTGGTATTTCCTTTAGAGCCAGATCATATCCAATTTTTCCATTTTCAGCAGCATATAAGGAATAAACACCTAAATTATTTAAAAGAAAATTTCTCATCTCATCATTGTCTTCAATAATAAGAATTTTTTCGTGTTTTATTTTTTCAGATTTATCTGTTTTTTCATCCTCTATTTTAGAAGAATATTGATAAGGAAGATCAGCCAGATAAGATCTCTTATTATCTGAGGATATAACTATTTCACTTTGGTTATAGGAATTCATGGATACAGGAAATTGAATGGTAAATTTGGATCCTATATTCAGCAAGCTGTCAACAGCTATAGTTCCATGATGCACTTCAATTAACCTTTTAGAAAATGCCAGACCGATTCCACTTCCGGCTAAATTACTAGCAGTCCCCTCATCAACCTGAAAGAATCTCTCAAATATTCCTTCCATATTTTCTTTAGAGATACCCTTCCCGGAATCACTGACAGAAATCTCCATAAAATTATTTTTCACAGAGATGTCAATACCCACTCTTCCGCCTTGGGGTGTGTGCTTAAGAGCATTAGACAAAAGGTTAAAAACTATTTTTTCAATTATCGAAAAATCGAACCAATACGCTGCATTTTCAGGCAATTGATGGTTAAAATGAAGCGATGCGCATTTTTCAATAACACTATCTTCAAAACACTGAATGATATCTTCAACCAATTTCACTGGGTCGTTTTGTGAAACATGAAGCTTTAACTTTTCATTTTCAGCCTTCCTGAAATCCATTAGTTCATTGATAAGTTGTAGTAATCGTTTAACATTATTGTGCATGAGAGTTAGCAAATAACGTTGTTCATCGTTATCGTTTTTAAAGCTTAATAATTTTTCTATCGGCCCGGATATTAACGTCAGGGGAGTTCTGAATTCATGAGCTATGTTGGTAAAAAAACGAAGTTTGAGATTGTTCAACTCCTGTATTCTATTCTTATCTTTTCTTTCAAATTCAATTAATTGCTTTTGCTCTATCCTTATAATAAGCATTTTACGAATTGAAAAGAACAATAGAAGGAGTATCAGTACATAAAAAAAGTATGCGAGGTCTGTTTTCCATGGGGGAGGAAGGACTTCTATGTGCAGAGAAGAGCCTTGCTCATTCCAATAATCATCATTATTTGATCCAATTACTCTGAAAGTATAATTACCGGGCGGTATATTTGTATATATAGCACTTCTCATATTTCCGGCAGAAATCCAATCTTTATCAAACCCCTCCAATATATATTTATACTGATTCTTCTCAGGAGAGGTATAATTTAGGGCTGTATATTCGATCGTGAATGCAGATTGGTCATGCTTTAATTTAAGCTTATCAATTTTACTAATATGTTTCTCTAAAGGGGAATTTGGTTCACCAATAATTACTTCTTTATTGAATAATTTAAAGCCCGTAAGCACAATATTTGGAACAGTTCTATTGTTGGTAATTGAGGAGGGTGAAAAAATATTAAAACCGTTTCTCCCCCCGAATAAAATCTGACCATCCTTTGTCGTAAGTGAAACATATCCTTCAAACTCATTTCCTTGCAAGCCATCTTTCACATCATAATTCCTGAATTTATTGATTTTCAGATCGAACTTTGATAAACCGTTTATAGTGCTTGCCCATAAATTATTTTCATTATCAATCTCTAGTGCGCATATCCAGTTTGAAGCAAGACCATCTTGTTCAAAATATCTTGTTATTGAGTCGTTTGATATATTAAGTTTGCAGAGTCCGTGCTTGGTTCCAATCCATAAGTTTTCTTGATTATCCTTTCGTATAGAAAAAATGTCGTTGCTGGAAATAGAATTTGTATTTTCCGGATCATATTTATATTCCTTGATACTTCCGCTTTCCTTATTGTATAGAAATAATCCTCTGGTTCTGGTTCCAACCCATAAGCTATTACTGTTTTGATTGATTATGCATTTGGGAGTTCTTATTTGAGCGATTGTTTTGAATTTTTTGGTGGATGGAATAAATTCCTGTAAGAAGGATTGATGACCAACCCATATTCTTTCATCAATATCCTTAAAAATTACGTAAACTCTATTATCCTCAATGGATAAGGAATCAGTGGGATCATTGATAAAATATTCAAAGCTTTCTCTGCTTTTATTAAAAATGGCCATTCCCTTATTAAAAGTGCCAATCAAAAGTCGCACCGAATCCAACTCGCTTATGCTAAAAATATAATCGTCGGTCAAGCCATTGGCTTTATAATTTCTTTTATAATTTTTAAAGCTATTTGATTTTCGGTCAAATCGGCTTAGTCCTCCTTCTTCTTTAGTTCCTATCCAT
>JAIOZM010000024.1 GCA_021740585.1 Bacteroidales bacterium | reverse complement strand
AAGAGGGGGACGGAGGAAGGTTGAATGGAAGAATACCACGGAGGCACAGAGGACACGGAGGGGCACAGAAAAAGTTGAAAGAAAAAAAGGAGGAAAAAGAAAGATTAAATAAAGAATACCACGGAGGCACGGAGGGCACGGAGTTGCGCGGAGAAAGGGGAAAGGGGAAAGGGGAAAGAATTGAGAGGGATGGAGAAAGGTTGAATAGAAGAATACCATGAAGATTTTTTTATACTATCATTTGAAATTACAATTCTGCGTGCCTCTCCGTGCCTCTCTGTGCTATCTGTGTCTCCGTGGTATTCCTGATATACAATAGAAGCATTTTAGCCTACATGCAAAACACTAATTATTAAGAAATAAAAGAATGAACTGGAAAATATATATACTAATACTATTCTTCTTACCCATTAAATTAAGCGGTCAGATAGTGCCGGTTACCGATCAGTATGTCTTAAATCCGCTACTGATAAATCCCGCTTATGCCGGAGCAAGAAATGCTCTGAATTTTGGATCTTTTTACAGAATGCAGTGGGCCGGAATAAACGGTGCGCCCGAAACTTTAAGTCTTACTGTCGATGCCCCTGCCTTTAATAACAGGGTTGGTTTAGGTTTTATGTTAATTAATGACAAGATTGGGGTTACAAAGGAAACTCAATTAGTAAGTAACTATGCATTTAAGATTTTTCTTAAGGGCGGAATCCTCTCTTTCGGACTGGGAGGAAGCATGGTTTTAACCAACACGGCCTGGTCTCAACTTATTGCCGTTGATCCCGGTGATGAATCATATCTTATAGATTCAAAAAATTATATAGTTCCTAATTTCAGCTACGGGATGTATTATACAAAGGATAAGTACTTTGCAGGCTTTTCTATCCCTAAGTTTTTAAATTATGAATTTAACTTCGATAAAAATAAATATAGTCTTAAGGTAGACCCCTCATTATATACCTATCTTTTCACAACCGGTTATGCCTTTGAACTTAATAAGAAAATACATTTTGTGCCCTCAACCCTTATCCGTTACCCAACCGGGATGAAAGTTAATTATGACCTGAACGCCTATTTTAATTATAACGACCGGTTCTGGCTGGGTGCCTCATATAGAAACAGCAGATCAATAACCGGCTTGTTCCAGTTTCATATCGACAGTCAGCTAAAACTGGCTTATTCCTACGATTTCAATCTTGGCGAACTAAGCAAATATGGCGGCGGATCGCATGGGATAATGATCAGGTATACCTTTAGTTATAAGGTGGATGCTGTTAATCCGCTGATCTTCTAGGGGCGGGTGGTGTGGTTGAGTTGTTGAGTGTCACGCTCGGAACTCTGCCTTGCAGATGATGAGATTGCATCGGTCGCATCGTGCCTTGGGCTCCCTCCCTCAATGACGTGGCTTTGCGCTTAGCAAGACTGTCTAAAAAATCTCTGTGGTACTCTGTGTAAACTCTGTGGTACTCTGTGCAATTCTTTAAATACTTATTACACAGAGGTTCACAGAGGAAACACAGAGGAGCACAGAGGAGCACAGAGAAAAATTCATCAACTTTAAAATAAATTGTTAATTTTTGAACTCTCTCCTACACTCAAGTAGGTTCTGTCATTGCCGACGAAGGAGATGAAGCAATCTCTTCTTTTTTCCGAAAAAGAACAACCGAAATACTAAAAACAAAATCTATACTACCAGTATTATAATCTTATCCTCTCATAACCAATAACTGACAGCCTTTTTTCCCAACACCAACATCATAATTACCAACTTTTAACTACTTTTGCGCATCAGGCAAAATGCCTGCCGCCTATTTCCAATCATGAAAAGAATAGTTTTATTCAATATTATTTTACTACTTCCCGTCCTCATATTGGGTCAAACAGAGACCTACACCATAGAGAAAACAAAATTCAGCAGTAAAAATTACAATGAATATTCTCCTTCGTTTTACAACGATGGACTGGTATTTTCCACTAACAAGCAGAAAGGCATATTTAGTTATTCCAGTCCTGAAAGCGGGGGATTGTATAATATATACAAAGCAGATACTGTGGGGAATATAGGCCGGCACAAGGCCAAACTTTTCTCTAAAGAAATCACTACCAGAATGAATGATGGTCCGGTAAGCTTTAACGCTGGTAGAGACACTATTTATTTTACACGAAATCGTCTTGTTGATGGAAAGATAAACGAACTTTCCTCTCCCTGGAATAAACTGGGTATTTTTTCTGCTTCTCTTGTAAATGGCAAGTGGACCAATATCAAGGAATTCAGATATAACAATGAATGGTATAATATTTCAACCCCCTGTTTATCACCCGACGGAAAAAGGTTGTTCTTTGCTTCCGATATGCCGAATGGCTTTGGAGGTTCAGATTTATATTACAGTCTTTGGAAAAACGGCTATTGGGATGAGCCGGTAAATATGGGACCCGTGATTAATTCAGAAAAAAATGAAGCCTATCCGTTTATAAATCCTGCCGGCGAATTTTTCTTTTCATCAGACAGACCCGGTGGTTTGGGTGGTAAGGACATCTATTATTCGCGTTTTGAGAATGGTTCATGGAAAAATCCGGTCGCTCTCAATCCTCCCATTAACTCAGAATTTGAAGATTTCGGATTTATTTCAGATACGCTGATGAATTCAGGATATTTTTCATCCAATCGTGATAAATCAATCGATATTTACCATTTTTTCACAGAATATCCCCAGCTTTTCTATGTTAATTATCAGCGCGAACCTAACTATTGCTATATTTTTAAAGAGCCGGGTATTATTGAAGTTGATACCATAGGACTCGAATTTAACTGGAACTTTGGCGACGGGAAAATTGCCTCAGGGGGTAAAGTGAGTCATTGCTTTCCCGGACCGGGAGAGTATGGCACAGAATTGAATGTGGTTGAAAGAGTAACAGGAAGGGTATTTTTTAGAGTTTTTGATTATCAATTGAAAATCACCGAACCGGTGCAGGCTTATATCACTTCCCCTGATCTTGTAATTAAGGATAAAGAGATTGAATTCTCTGCTGTGAAATCCAATTTACCCGGTTACACCATTGAACAATATACCTGGAATTTTGACGACGGAACCCATGCTCACGGGGAAACACAAAACCATAAATTTGCTGAAGAAGGAGATTATAATGTAAGTCTGTTTCTTAATATCAGATCTGATTCGACAGGAAAGGCAAGCAAAACGTCCATTAGTAAAAAAATAAGGGTGGTAAATAATTTACTTGAAAAAGAATATTTTCTGGCCGATGCCGACAGGCAAAATATTCAGTATACCAATGTTGAAGATTCTGAAGAAACCGAAATTACTGAGCAATACTCTGCCCCAAAAAAACTGACTCAGGACGCAGTGTTTTGCCTTGAACTAATTAGTTCTAAAGTACAACTCAATTCCAATAGTTCTGTTTTTAGAAAGCTTCCCGACAAGTACCTTGTTAAAGAATGGTATAATGAACAAGATGACATTTATAGTTATACCATTGAACAACAATTAAAACTGATGTCGTTGTATCCGGCCTTCAGGGAGCTTCGCAATCTCGATTTTAAATCTGTTGAAGCCAAAGTATTTGTATTGACTGATCCTGAAGAAAAAGAACTCTTCAACCTGCTAAGAACATACGATACCTCTACCGATAATTATTTTGATCTTTACGACAGGCTTTCAACAAATGCCTATATAATGCTCGATCAGATCGTTAAATTTTATAACAAATATCCAACCGCAAAACTTGAAGTTGGTTACCATACAGACAATATGGGATATGCTTCCAGAAATCTTTCATTATCTCAGAAACGAGCTAAAATTCTAGCCGATTATTTAATAAACAGGGGTATTGAAAGCCACAGGGTTAGCTATAGGGGTTATGGTGAAACCAAGCCGATTGCCCCCAACACCTATGAATTAGACCGGAAACAGAATCGGAGGGTTGAATTTATAATAGTTAAGTAGTTTATAATCTGAGTCTCCCTGACAGCTTTGCTGAGGATTAAGAGGAAAAAATAATGGCCACAGATTAATCGCTGTCGCTCATGAGATTTCTTGGGTCGCCCTCTTAACTCTGCCATATCTGAGATGAGATTGCTTCGGTCGCCTCGTGCCTCGGACTCCCTCGCAATGACGCGGCTTTAGTCGCGCGGGAGGCTGTCCAAAAAGTAGCAGTTAATTTGAAAGTTGATCTTATTTTTCTCTGTGGCCCTCTGTGTTTCCTCTGTGATCCTCTGTGCAACAATTATTTAGAGAATAACACAGAGTTGACACAGAGTTACACAGAGACTTTTTGGACAGCCTCTACACTCGAGTGGGTTCCGTCATTGCCGACGCAGGAGGTGAAGCAATCTCAAACTCAACATCAGATAAGCTCTGACATTGAGAAGGAGGCGAGAAAATTCTTGATTAAGTTTTACCTGCAGCAAAAACCTTAAAAATAATCTACAACAATTTCATTTTGATTACCTTCGTGTGCGAATAATATTTTTAGCCTACAAAAACAAAGAACTCCATTTTTTACTCAACCTTATAAGTTAGCAATGAAAATAATCTCCGTAGTAGGTGCCCGCCCAAACTTTATGAAAATCGCTCCTTTTATTAAAGCAATCGACGACTATAATGCCTTGAATAACAATAGTATTGAGCATCTTTTGGTACATACCGGACAGCATTACGACGACAGGATGTCGAGATCCTTTTTTGAACAGTTGGAAATTCCTGCAGCCGATATAAATCTGGGCATTGGCTCCGGATCACATGCTGAACAGGTTGGACAAACAATGATAGCTTTTGAGAAAGTCGTGAAAATGGAGAAGCCCGACTGGGTGGTTGTAGTAGGTGATGTAAACGCCATCCTTGCCTGTTCGGTCACTGCAAAAAAAGAACATGTTCTTTGCTGCCATATTGAAGCCGGCTTACGTTCAGGAGATATGGATATGCCCGAAGAAATTAACCGCCTGGTTGCCGACCGTTTATCTGACTTATTGCTAACACCCGATACTATCTCCTCAGAAAATTTGAGAAAAGAAGGCCTTGCAGATGATAAAATTGTATTTACCGGCAACATAATGATCGATACCCTCGAAAGGAATCGCGTCAAAGCTTCTGTTTTGAAAATTGAGGATATTATAAAAAACAACCGTATTGGTGGAGGCTCAAAATCATTACTTGAGATAAAAAGCGAAAACTTTGCCCTGATGACCCTTCATCGCCCATCCAATGTTGATTCAAAAGAAGTATTGGAACCTATTGTACGTTTTATGTTGGATGAAGTATGCCGGGATATGCCATTGCTCTGGACAGTCCACCCCAGAACACGAAAAATGCTTGAGAGTTTCGGGCTATGGGAAGAAATAATGTCGCATGAAAATCTTATTCCCCTCGAACCCCTGGGTTATCTGGAGATGCTCAAACTTAATATGCACACAAAGATTATCCTTACCGACAGCGGCGGATTACAGGAAGAATGTACCGTTCTTGGCACCCCCTGTCTGACACTTCGCTGGAATACCGAAAGGCCGGTTACCCTCATCGAGCATGGCGGAGCTAGTGTGCTCGTAGGAAATAATATCAACAGAATCCGTGAAGAATACCAAAAAGCCCTTCTGAAGGCTCGTAAGCCGGTAAGGCCGGAGTTGTGGGATGGGAAAACGGCGGGGCGTTGTTTGGGGGCGATATTGGATTATAAAATTACTACTTAAATTAAGCTTCCCCCCTCTGTGAACCTCTGTGTATTCTCTGTGGACCTCTGTGTAATTCTTGTATTTGTTTCACAGAGTTACACGGAGTAGACACAGAGTGCCACAGAGGCTCATAGAGGTTCACAGAGAAATGAAACACCTCCTCTTCCTCCTAACCCTCCTCCCCCTCCTCGCCCCCGCCCAGCAAACCCACACCCTCAGCGGTAAGGTTACTGACGCAGAAACAGGAGAATATCTCATTGGCGCATCTGTGCTGGTTAGTGAGCTAATGACAGGTGCCATTACCAATAGCTATGGCTTTTATTCCCTTACCCTTCCTGAGGGATCATATACCATTTCTTACAGCTATATTGGCTATGAAAAAGTGGATTATAAACTCGTCCTCTCTAAAAATCAGGTTAAAAATATTGAAATCACGCCTTCCCCTCAGACTCTAGATGAGGTTATGGTTTCATCAGAACGATCGGATAAAAATATTAGCTCAACTCAGATTGGCGTTGAAAAGTTAAACCTTATAGACATTGAAACCATTCCCGTATTTTTTGGGGAAAAAGACATACTAAAAACCATTCAGTTACTCCCCGGAATAAGCAACTCTGCCGAAGGCAGCACCGGTTTTAACGTTCGCGGAGGATCCATGGGCCAGAACCTTATTTTGCTCGATGAAGCCCCGGTGTACAGCTCCTCTCATTTATTGGGATTCTTTTCTGTTTTCAATTCTGACGCCTTAAATGACGTTACGATTTACAAGGGTGCAATACCTGCAAACTTTGGAGGAAGGGCGTCTTCAGTGCTTGACATTAGTATGAATAACGGGAACAGCAAAAAGTTTAGCAGTTCGGGAGGTGTAGGACTGGTTTCGTCCCGATTAAGTCTTGAAGGCCCGATTATTAAAGACAAGATGTCGTTCATTATTTCGGGGAGAAGAACGTATGGAGATTTGGTAGCCAGGCTTTTATTTCCCGGTGATATTATAAGCGACGACACAAATTTTTATTTCTACGATCTGAATGCCAAGCTCAATTATACCATTAATGATAATAATAGAATATATCTTTCAGGTTATTTTGGCAAAGATGTATTAGAATTGGGAGACAATATTGGAACCGGTTGGGGAAATACAACGGGAACCCTTAGGTGGAATCATCTCTTTAATGAACGACTTTTTTCGAATACTTCGCTGATATACAGCAATTACGATTATGGATTTATGTTCGGTCAGAATAGTCTGCGACTTCGATCAGGAATTGAAGATATAAGCTTAACGGAGGATGCTACCTGGTATATTAATCCGGAAAACACCTTTAAAATTGGCGCTAATATCATTTATCACAAGTTTCTTCCCGGAGAACTCAAAACGGGTGATACTATAAATTTTGAGGTCGTTCGCAGAGAGAAGCAAGGCTTTGAAGGAGCGATATATTTTCAAAATGAACAAAAAATTTCATCTTCTTTAAGTGCAAACTATGGTATCAGGGTTTCCGGATTTACACAAATGGGACCGGGTACTTTTTTTGAATATAATGAAGCCAACGAACTGATTGATTCTGTCTATTACCGTTCGGGAAAAGCCGCATTTCCATATTTTGGGTTGGGCCCCCGTTTGGCATTAAAATATCAGAATAGCAGTCAAAGTTCCGTCAAACTGAGTTATAGCCGTCTGGAACAATACATCCATTTACTATCAAACACCACAGCCGGCTCACCCACCGATGTATGGATACCGGGCAGCAATAATTTGAAACCCTTATTTGTCGATTTGATTTCAGCAGGGTATTTCCGGAATTTCAATAATAATAGCATAGAAACATCGGTAGAAGTCTATTATAAAAACATGAGCAATACAGCAGATTATGAAGACGGTGCAGATATTATTTTTAATGAACATGTAGAATCTCAGATCCTTATGGGAAAAGGACGAAGCTACGGACTTGAGTTATTTGTGAAGAAGAAGTACGGGAAATTTTCGGGCTGGATAAGTTATACCTTGTCCAGAACCGAAAACAAGATTGAAGGGATCAGTAGTTTTGAATGGTATCCGGTGAAATATGATAAGACCCATGATCTTTCCCTGGTTTCAATATACAAAATCAGTCCACGACTCAGCCTCTCCGGTGTATGGACGTATGCCACCGGTAATGCCGTAACCTTCCCAAGTGGTAAATATATATTAGATAATAATCCGGTACCCTTCTACACCGAACGAAACGGTTACCGAATGCCGGCCTATCACCGTTTCGATTTAAGCTTGTCGTTAGCTGGAAAAAAACGGAAAAAATATGAGTCTGGCTGGGATTTTTCCATATACAACCTTTACAACCGCTACAATGCTTATATGATTACTTTCAGGGAAAGTGAAACAAGGATTGGTACAACGGAAGCTGTAAAGCTTAGTCTGTTTGGGATAGTGCCTTCAATTACTTATAAGTTTAAATTCTAAGTATGAGAAAAGGGAAGAATACCACGGAGACACAGAGGGCACGGAGGTAAAGAATTAAAAAATTAAGAAGAGAATGATAATGAATACCACGGTGACACATAATAGACAGAGACACACAAAGATTCTCTGTGCCCCTCCGTGCCCTCCGTGTCTCCGTGGTATTCTTAAAATTCTCTTTCCAATTTCTCTATTTCTCAGCTCCTGCGAGGAAGTAATAAACATCGACCTAAACGACTCCAATCCCGCCTTCGTCGTCGAAGCCATAATCTACAAAGACTCCCTCGCCACTGTCCACCTAAGCCAAACCACCAGCTACTTCTCCGAGGAAGAACCGGCCGATATTGAAAACGCAACTATTACTCTAAGCGATGGAAGCTCTTCTGAGGAACTGGTTTATACTTCTAACGGGTATTATACCGGGAATACTATTATTGGTACTGAGGGAAAAACTTACAAAATTGAGATCTCTCATGATGGGAAAATCTATGAAGGGGTTTCATATATGGCTGATAAAGCGGATATTATTTCCATTCAACTATATAAATCGGAAGAAAAAACTATATATAATCCTGAAGGCAAAACAGTATTCACTATAAGAACCGAATTCCACGATAATCCCGAAACGGAAAATTTCTACATGATGACATTTATTGATATAAAAAATGGCTCAATGATAGAAAAACGATACTTCCTTATTACTGAAGAAAATATTAATGGTGGAGGTCTTGATATTTTAGAAAACAACAACTTCGCCTTCTCCGAAAGCATCTTTTACGAAGGAGGAACTGTAGATGTAAATCTCTTTTCAATAGATGAACCGACATACAATTATTTTATGCAATTGGATGATGTACTCTTTTGGAAAAGAAGGGCTTTGCCGCCTAGTCCGTATAATCCGGTTTCAAATATTAATAATGGGGCGCTGGGGTATTTCGCGGCCTGGGGGCTGGATTCTGAGAGGATTGTTCTTGAGTGATTTAGGGAGGGATAACCACGGAGGCACGGATTACACAGAGAAACACGGAGGAAGGGGAGAGGGTTGTGTTGGAATAATAAAAAAGGGTAGGAATACCTCGGAGGCACGGATTACACAGAGAGACACGGAGAATTATTTGGGATTATTAAAAAAACAGAGTGCTACTTATACCATTAGTTAAATTTAAACAATAAAACCAACCTCTGTGTATTCCTCTGTGCCCTCCGTGCCTCCGCGATGCCCTGAGCTTGTCGAAGGGTGGTTATCCCTTTCCTCTGAGTTTACCCCTTAACTCCGTGTTTCTCTGTGCCCTCCGTGTCTCCGTGGTTATCCCTCTCTCCTCCCCTTCAAAACAAAAAACTCAAACCACACCACCCAAAGCACAAAAATAAGCACATAAATCACCACATTATAAACCTCATGATGCCGGTTTGCACGTTCAAAACCATTTTCCCCCTGGGCAACAATAAAAATGGCGATTAACCTTATAAGATTTGAAAGAAATATAGCTCCCAAACCTGACAGCATAAATATCCATGTAACTCTTTTATTCTTTAATCTTGTAAGATAAACAAGCGCAGCAAAAAGAAACATTGACATAAATCCCAGACAATGTTTGGAAAGAGCCAACGCACCATTTTCACCTATTAATTGATCCCCATTAATATATCCGTAATATCCAAATATTGAAGAGATTTCCCGGGTAATTGCTAATAAGAAATTTACGTAATGGGGAAAATCAAAAAAGGCTATAACAAAACTTCTTAGGAGTAATAAAAAAAAGAACAATATTAGGATTTCAATGATTTTCCTGTTTGTTATTTTGATATTAATCTTTATTTTTTGAAGTGTATTTAAAATTTCATTTTTACTTACGAATAGCCATACTGAAAGTAAACTATACATTAAAAAGGTTCCGATCAGTGTAGGGGAAAGAAAGAAACTTGGTTTAATTTCATATAAAACAGGTCCGGTTACACCAAGCAGATACATTCCGCTTACTACAGAGAAGTAATGAGTAATTAAGAATAAAAAACTGAAAATTATCTTTTTCTTGATCGGAGAAATAGTTCCCCAAACCAAAACAAGAATTAAAAGACTCCAGTTTTTATTTAAAAGAAATTTTTGCCAGTTATCAAAAAAGTTGTTTCGTGCTAATTGATATACAGATTCTCCTTCAAAAATAAATACATGATCCTTAATAATCACACCTGCGTCACTTAGTTTAAAAAGCTGATTAGCAAGAGCCTCAGGGAGATAAAGATATTGCAAATAAACAGTATTAAAGAATGGGAGGACTGGATCAGATGGGAAAAAAGCCAGTCTTAGAACCAGATAAACCAAACTTAGAATTGCTGCTATTATCAGGCTTAACTTAAAGGCTTTATTTTTAAATGGATTTTTGATGTTCATCATATGAATTCTTAACTTTATTTTTGGCTAAAAGTAAGGGAATAAATTTACTCGTTTAATATATTTGTCAAAATTGCGTTGGGTTTGGCCAAAAAATGGGAATAAAGAAAACCACCCTTCGGCCCTTCGGCAGGCTCAGGGACCTCAAGCTCAGGGCAACGCGGAGACACGGAGGGCACGGAGAAACACAGAAAAGTCAAGTTTGCTAAACAATTATAATTGACAAAATAAAATCTATTTAATACAACAGGTATTCGTGGCGGACATATATTCCTTAACAAATTCATTATTAGATTCAAAAACATATATAATTCCTGCTAACCAGAATTGTGTTGTTATTATTGATTTTGGGGATCCAGATATTTCAGCTTTAATAAATCTTTTAAGTCTTAACGGGCAAAAAGAAATTAAAGTCTTGCTTACACATGAGCATGCTGATCATTGTGCCGGATTAATCCCATTATATAAAATCCAACCATTTGAATTGATTTGCACCAAGACGGTTTCAAATAACATTTCTGATCAAAAACTTAATCTTTCAAAGTATCTTGAACATATCAAACCATTTGAAGTAAGGATACCTGCGACAATTATCTCAGATACAGAAAGTATAGATATCTGCAATAATAGTTTTACATTTATAGAAACTCCTGGGCATAGTCCTGGAAGTTGCTGTATTTTTTTCAATAATAATATCTTTACAGGCGACACAATTCTTAATGATACAAAAACACCCTTGTATTTGCCAAATAGCGATAAAAATCTATACTCTCAATCGATCCTGAAACTTAGGAACTTGATTTTATCAGGTATGACAATTTATCCTGGTCATGGTGAGCCTTTTATTTGGAAATAGGCCAGATAATTTAAGTTAAGATTTAAGTGATAGCATTAAATTGCAGCCTCCGTTCTTTCTTTTTAAAATTTAGAAAATAATATTTCAAAATCAGCTAAACTCATTCTTTATGAATATAAAAAAACTAGAAATTGAGTCAACGATACTCGGTAAAAATATTTATAAACTTGAAGAAATTACTGCCAAAAATTCGTTCAAAAAGGAAGAATCCTCAATTATAAAAAAATATTCCCCATTCTATATTCAATGTACAATTGATGCTGGTGAATTGGATTCGATCCATAAGATGGAGGATGCAGGTTTTAGATTTGTTGAATTCCGCTACAAAAAAACCTTAGATATTAATACATTTCATAGTATTAGCGAGTTTGCCTTTTATCCTAATATTATTAAATTAATAGCTGATAAAGAAGATTATGAAAAAGCAGAGCTACTTTTAAAAAATAGCATAGCTGATGACCGGTTTTCTAGAGACCCCATTATTCCTGCAGAACTTTCTCAAAATCGTTTACAAGCCTATTTAAAAAAGTCGTATGATAACTATCCTGATGAATTTATTTATGGCCTTTTTAATAAGAATACAGGAGAATTACTCGCTATAAAAACCGGCGAGATAAAAAGTAAAATTGAAGCCACTTTTAGTCAAACAGCTCTTAAAGAAGATTTAGATATAGAGAAGCTTACTTATATGATTGACGCACTGATAATTAGCAAGTTGAAAGAAGCTGGAACAACTATTTTTTCAACGGTTACTTCCGGTTTTAATATGATGGAAATGGATTTGCATATTTCAGGTTTAAAATATAAAATTGTTTCAACCTCAGTAATCCTTAGGAAGATTTATAATTGAAGTTGGGGGGGGTATCATCATATTTGCTTTAAATGCGACAATATTAATGAAGGGCTTAAAGACCTAGGCGAAAAAGGACTTCTTACCTTAGTCCCACCACAACCGGGCGAAGCCTTTAATATTCATGATATTGCCTTTTTACTAGCCAAAAACGGTCTTAATTTAGAACTTATTGATACAGAAGAAAAAGCGGGAAGAATTTTTGGGGAAAAGGATTCCGGGTTAAGGGCATTATCTGGATCTTAGGTAAGAACGGCAAGCTGATGATTTATTCAAATTCTCCATTGCTTGCCGAAAACATTTTTTCAATTAGAATGTTTAAAATAAATGTTTGTGAATTTTGATGAATGATAAGATAATTATTACGAAAAAAACGGAGCTGCTGGTAAACTAATATTTTTTTCTTAATTCCCGCTGAATATACTGTGTTTTTAGGATTTTTTGATAATTTTTCATTTGGCAACATCAAAAACTTTATATACTTTCAGTCTCGAAAAAATGGTAAATTTGCGTTGTTGGACCCGAATAGGATGTGGGACTGACGGGGCGGGAGCGTGCCCGGAGGGAAAGGTTCCGGGTTGAAAAAAATGGGTTCCGAGTTCCGGGAAGAAGAGGTTCGGGTTGGAAAAAGAGGTTCCGGGTTGAAAAAAATGGGTTCCGGGTTATTTGCCTACTGCCTATTGGTTCCGGGTTCCGGGAGGAAGTTCCGGGTGGCAGATTGAGATGAGTTTAAATAGTATATGAAGGTTAAGAGCTTTGAGGATTTAGAGATATGGCAATTAGCTCGTGAATTGAATAAGTTTGTTTTCCTTGCAACAGAAAAGGAACCATTTTCTAAAGATTTTCGATTTCGAGATCAAATTAGGGCGGCTGCAGGATCTACGATGGATAATATTGCAGAAGGTTTTGAGAGAGGCGGTAATAAAGAATTAACGCAGTTCCTTTCCATTGCGAAGGCTTCTAATGCAGAAGTCCGGTCACAATCATATCGAGCATTCGATCAGAATTACTTAAGTGAAACTCAATATGAAGAATTACTAGCCAAAACAGATACCCTATCACGCAAAATCTCAAAACTTATTCAATACATTAAAAATTCAACTTACAAAGGCCCAAAGTTTGATTAACCCGGAACCCGGAACTAAAACAACCCGAAACCCGGAACCAAAACAACCCGGAACTTTCTTCCCAACCCGGAACACTTCGACACTTCGACGAGCTCAGTGACCTCAGTCTCAGTGCAGCGCCCGGAACCCGGAACTCGGAACCAAAACAACCCGGAACTCTTGTTCCCCGGAACCCGGAACCCTTTTCCAAACCCGGAACTTCTATCTTAGCATGCACAAAACTCCGAAATATATAATCGTCTCCTAGAACCCTTTTCTTTCTATGCCCCAAATATACCCCCCCTGGATCCTCTACATCAGAAGTAAAATCCTCCACATCTTCAGCAAATACTCTGTGCCGAGATGGCTGGTTTTCCTTATTGATAACCTTGCTGTTTTTGTTGCCTTTATTTTAGCCTATATATTAAGGTTTAATTTCAACATAGCGGGTTTCAATCACGGTATTGCTCTAAATGATGCATTGGTCGCATTATCTGTCTATGTAATTTTTAGCTTAATATTCCGCTCTTATTCCGGACTGCTCCGCCATACTACCCTAACCGATATTTCTCTGGTATTTATTGTAACCTCTCTCTCAGCAGCATTTCTCCTTTTAATTACCTTTAGTTTAAGAATTTTTGATTGGGAGACAAATTTAATGATTCCAATATCCATTATCCTAATCCACTATGTGTTGATTACGGTAGTCTTATTCTTTGTAAGGGTTTTTGTAAAAATAGTTTTTCGTTTTGCCACAAATATCAATGAGAAAACCAGAAATGTTATCGTTTATGGTGCCGGCGAATTAGGCTTCGTGGTAAAACGGGTTGTAATGAGTGATCCGAGGTATGGATTTGTTGTTGTTGCGTTCATTGATGCCGACAAAAACCTACAGGGAAAAAAGATTAACGGTATACCTGTTTTTGATGAATCAGTACTCTTAAGTGATTTTCTGACGAAAAAAAATGTGGAGGGATTAATTCTGGCTGATCCAAATCTTGGTATTGAGGAAAAAAGTCTTGTAATACGCTCGGCTATCAATCTTGGTCTTGAGGTTCTTGAAACCCCTGAAGTTGACAAATGGGTTGATGGTCAGCTAAATGCCCGTCAGTTTCAGAAGGTAAAACTTGAGGATCTCCTTGGGAGAGATCCTATTAAACTTAATCTTAAACTCATTAAAGATGGGCTGCATGATAAAACAATTTTAATAACCGGAGCCGCCGGGTCTATTGGTTCTGAGATAGTGCGTCAATTGGCCCGATTCAATGCTAAAAGAGTGATACTTGTTGATCAGGCAGAAACCCCCCTATTTTATCTTGAAAATGAACTGAAAAAGAAATTCGTAGATTTACCCTTCAAAGTAATTGTTGCCGATGTTACCAATCAGGTAAAAATGGAGGTGATTTTTCAGGAATTTAAACCGGATATCGTTTTTCACGCTGCGGCTTATAAACACGTTGGACTCATGGAGGAGAATCCGCATGAGGCAATACGGGTTAATGTTGGTGGAACAAAGGTTATTACCGAACTTGCCTTAAAGCACAAAATTGAAAAGTTTGTAATGATTTCCACAGATAAATCGGTAAACCCAACAAGTGTAATGGGTACTTCGAAAAGGATATGTGAGAAGTTAGTACAATCGAAATCTCAGATTGATGGAGTTACAACCCAATTTATCATTACCCGGTTTGGAAATGTTTTAGGTTCGAATGGATCTGTAATTCCATTATTTACTCAACAGATTCTAAATGGAGGCCCAATAACCGTAACGCATCCGGAAATTTACAGATATTTTATGACCATTCCCGAAGCTTGTCAGTTAGTACTTGAAGCTGGTTTTATGGGAAATGGAGGCGAAATTTTTGTTTTTGATATGGGCGACCCTGTTAAAATTGCTGATTTAGCTAATAATATGATACTGCTCTCAGGTCTGATCCCCGGGAAAGACATTAAAATCGAATATACTGGCTTGCGCCCTGGCGAAAAACTTTATGAAGAATTACTTACGGATAAAGAAACAACGCTGACAACCCATAATCCAAAAATTAAAAAAGCAAGCGTTGAAAAGCTTAATGGACCTGCTGTTCTTTCAAAAATCGACAACCTTCTAGACAAATTATACTCCCTTAAAAAACAGGCGGTCGTCAAAATAATGAAAGAATTAGTTCCTGAGTATATGAGTACTAACAGTGAAATAGAAACGGAAAGCATAGAGAAGAGAGAAAATCAGTGAGCTTTGAGCTTCAAAAAAACATATCAATCAAATTAACTGAATAATCCCATAAATTACAGACAAACCAAATTGTTGCCCAACCCGGAACTTTTCCTCCCCTGAACCAAATTAGATTCAATACCTTTAATACATATAATTAGCCCTTTAGCATGAAACCAAATCATAAATTCTTCTTAATCTCATTGTTAGTAATTCTAATTATGAGTTCTTGTGTCACAAGAAAAAAATTAACCTACTTGCAGTATTCAGGTACTCAAGATAATTCTATAATGCCTACTGTTGACACAAAGATTTCATTTACGCCCTCCGACTATAAAATAATGCCTTACGATCAACTATTTATAAGGGTTATAACTCCTGATCCCCAATGGTCTGCCCTCTTCAATTCAAATCCCGGGACAGGTGCTATGACTGAAGAAAGCGCCACTTTGTTAGGATATCCTGTAGATTCTAATGGAGAAATTGAAATCCCTTTCGTTGGGAAATTGGATGTTGAAGGTAAAACACTCGCTGAAATAAAGGGGCAACTTGATTTAACATTCAAAAACTATTTAAATGATGCAGCTATAACAGTTAGATTGGTTAATAATTATATAAGCATTTTGGGCGAAGTTAATATGCCCGGAAGGTACCGTTTAACAAAAGATCGAATAAATGTATTTGAGGCTCTATCTATGGCAGGGGATTTGGCTGATTACAGTAATCGTCAGAAAGTGCAATTAATCAGACCTTCGCAGTATGGTCCGATTGTCAAGGAGTTTTCTCTCTCTGATAGAAGTATTCTTACATCAGAATATTATTATCTTATGCCTAACGATATCTTATATGCCCAGCCGATGAATGGAAGAACATTTCAAATGAATTCTTCAATAATTTCAGTGACTCTAAGCACAATTACAACAATTTTAGCCCTGTTTGTCTTTTTCAGGCCCGGAGCTTAATCCAGATATATTTATGTTGAGGATTATTTCTGGACTTTTGTTTAAACAGGATCATCCATCAGCCTAACTAATAACTTTATTGGAATTATCACCCAAAGTTTTTAATTAATCAAGTAATTTTATCTTTCATTCTGTCCACATAACTAGCTCTTATAAAATAATTTTGGAAAAAAACTATGGATAATTCAAACACCATTCAAAAAGAAATACGAGGAAAAATACACAATCAGGGAGTAGGTCTTGATCCTCTTGTGGTTATTTCTTTGCTGATTAAAAATTGGTACATCTTTGTAATTGCTGTTTTTGTTGCCTTAATGGGCGCTCGAGTATACATAAGCCATACATTGCCAATATATAGAGTATCCACAACAATTCTTATTAATGATACCGGTGAGCGGTCAATGATGAATAACGACGATCTTCTTCAGGGGCTTGGTCTTCCGGGGGGAATGAGAAACATGGAAAACCAAATGTACATACTTTCTTCACGGGAAGTCACAGAAAGAGCTTTGAGTGATTTACCTTTTGAAATAGAGTTTTATTTTAAGACGGCCAGGAACAAAATGTCAATCTACCCGGACAGCCCGATTAAGCTACTATCTGATGGTGAAATTCCCCTTCCCAGAGACACAGAATTTTCATTAGAGTATCTTGGAAATAATATGTTCCATATCGAATCTGAATCGGATAGATTTCCATTCTCTCAAAATGCTTCGTTTGGAGAAGTGATTGAACTTAATGGAGGTAGTTTTCATATAGAATGTTGGAATGAAGATTGGTTTAAAATAAATGACGGTAAAGATTTAAACTTTCTGATACATAGTCGTCGACATTTAATAAGTTATTTTAATAACCGTATTAATGTTAATTTATTATCTAGGGGCGGTTCTATATTGGAAGTAAGTATGGTGGGGACGAATGCTGCCAGAGATGTTGACTTTTTAAATAAACTATCTGAAGTTTTTATAGCCATTTCCCTGGACAAAAAAAATGTTGAAGCAACAAGAAGAATTCTATTCATCGATGATCAGCTTATTGGGATATCCGATTCTTTGGCATTAACTGAAAATAAACTTCAAAAGTTTCGTTCAGCAAACCGGATAATGGATATTTCTTCCCAGGGGCAAGCCATCATTGCTCAGGTAACCCTTCTTGAAAATGAAAGAGCTCGTCTCAAGCTTGAGGCAAACTATTATGATTATCTGGCTGATTATCTGGCAAAGGAGGTCTCCACTGAGATACCCATTGTCCCAATTACTATGGGCATATCCGACCCCGGGCTTACGCGACTTGTTACTGAACTTGCTGAACTACAGGAACAATTACTTAGCAGAAGGGTTGGTGAAATGAATCCTCTACAAAATCTCCTCGACCAAAGAGTCCGTAGCACTAAGGCTGCGCTTCTGGAAACATTGAATGGTCTTAGAAGAGCAAACAGTCTGGCAAGACATGAAAACGAAGTGCAAATTAACAAAGTAAATACTCAGGCATCGGCATTACCTGTAACAGAACGACAGCTTTTAGGCATTGAGAGAAAATTCCGAATTAATGATGAACTCTATACCTTTCTACTGGAAACCAGAGCTGAACAACAGATGCAGAAAGCCTCTAATGTGGCTGACAGTGAGGTGATTAATATTGCGGATTCGCAATTTAGATATCGTGTCGCTCCAAATCCAACAAAAATCTATTTTGTAGGTATGTTTGCGGGATTCGGAATACCATTCATTATAATATTTTTGAATTTCCTGTTTAATAAAAAGCTTAAGGAGGAAGATATCAGGAAGATGACTGATATTCCCATTGCAGGAACTATCCCCAAAAGTCAAGATAAGAAAAATACCGTGGTATTTGAAAACCCAAATTCAACCATTGCAGAGGCATACCGATTGCTTCGATCTAAGATGCAGTTTTTCACCAAGGAAACCTCCTCTCCAGTGATTTTAGTTACTTCCTCCATGCCCGGGGAAGGAAAAACGTTTACGGCAATTAATCTGGCGTCAGTTTACAGTCTGTTAGGAAAGAAAACAATTTTGGTAGGTTATGATTTGAGAAAACCTGGAATATATAATGATTTTTTGCTTGAAAACAATAAGGGGGTTTCTACCTGGTTGATCGGACAGGATAAATTAGAGGATATTATTCAGAAAACCTCCTATGAAAACCTGTCGGTTATTCTTGCCGGACCTGTTCCTCCAAATCCCTCTGAACTTACATCTCTAGAAAAAACTAATGACCTCCTAAATTTACTTAAAGAACGTTATGAATTTATAATAATTGACAGTTCACCAATTGGACTTGTTTCAGACACATTCCACCTGGCATCCTTGGCTGATAGCTGTCTTCTGGTTGTGAGGTCGGGTAAAACATTAAGAGATATGCTTAGTTTAACTTTGAGAGAAATTGATTCCAGTAATATAAAAGGAATAAGTTTGGTAATAAACGATGCTAAATCAGATGCCACCCAATATATTTACGGAGATAAATTTGGTTATACAAATGATAAAGCATCAGGTAATAAAATATTCGGGGGGAAAAAGAAAGTAAAAAAAGATGCGAAATTAAAATAGCTTAATAGGTTTTCACCTAACAATTATTGTGATTAAAGTTCATCATAAATCACAATATCATCAATAATTTAAATTTTATCTAAATTTGAAACAGTCAAGCCCAACCATTGTAAACCTTCCAAGGTTTCTGGACCTAAGAGGTAACCTCTCTTTCATCGAGGAAGATAGCCATTTACCCTTTAAGATAAGACGTGTTTACTGGATCTACGATGTCCCGGGCGGGGAGCACAGAGGAGGACATGCATTCCGGGAAACCGAAGAGTTGATTGTCGCTCTTTCGGGCAGCTTTGATGTGGTATTAAATGACGGTGAGAAAGAAATGCGCTATTCTCTCAACAGATCTTATTATGGAGTCCTTGTTCCAAAAATGATATGGCGTATTATTGAGAATTTTTCAACAAATTCGCTAGCTCTGATTGTTGCATCAACAGATTATTATGAAGCGGATTATATCAGAGACTTTGTAGAGTTTAAAACCCTAATTACTAATGAATAATTACCTCACAAATATTCACAACTGCTATATTGTCGAGTTAACCAAGATACACAATCCTGCCGGCAATATTACCATTGTTCAGAACGATAAACACCAGCCATTTACTATAAAAAGGATTTATTATCTCTACGATGTCCCTGGTGGCTCAGAGAGAGGAGCCCATGCACATAAAACTCTTCATCAGCTTATAGTTGCAGCAAGCGGTTCATTTGATGTAATAATTGATGATGGTCAAAATAAAAAAATAGTCCATCTAAACAGACCAAATTTTGGATTTTTGATACATCCAACTGTCTGGAATCAGATTGTCAACTTTTCTTCAGGGGCAATTTGCATGGTTCTTGCATCAGATAAATATGATGAATTAGATTATATAAGAGATTACGACGAATTTTTGCAATGGAAATCCTTGAAGTAAGTGCAAAAGTATATGCTGAGGTAATAAAGACACCTTACCATAATTTTGGTACGTCTGCCTTTAATGATCTGAATAAAAATAAATGCGATCAGGTATTTTATCTTTTATTCAGAAAGAGTAAATATCGAATAGGTATTATTGGAGGATCCAGAGAAAAGAGTTTCTATTCCCCCTTCTCTGCTCCCTTTGGCGGTTTTTCCTTTATTTCAAAGGACATTAAACTTCAGTACATTGAGGAAGCAATAATATTACTTAAAACTTGGGCAAGAGAAAAGAGATTATTATCCATCTGCATTACACTTCCTCCGTCGATTTATGGCCGCAGTTTTATAGCAAAACAGATAAACTGTTTTTGGCGTGAAGGCTTTGATGTTTCTAATACGGACCTGAGTTACTCTTTTAATTTAGATAATTTTCACAATGATTATATAGAAAATATCTGGCACAATGCCCGGAAGAATTTAAGGATTTCTCTTAATGCTGGTTTAGATTTTCAGGTATGCGAAAATGAATATGAAAAAAAGCTTGCGTATTATATTATAAATGAAAACAGGGCAAGCCGTGGCTATCCACTTCGGATGACCTGGAATCAAATAAAAGAGACAATACAGATTATTCAGGCAGATTTTTTCCTTGTGAAAAATAATAAACAAAAAGCTATTGCATCTGCTATTGTGTTTCATATCAGTAAAACTATGATACAAGTAATTTATTGGGGGGATTTGCCCGGATATTCAGAAATAAAACCCATGAACTTTCTTACCTATAAGGTATTCGAATTTTACAAATCCTCTGGAAAGAAAATTGTTGATATTGGCCCTTCAACTGAAAACTCAATCCCTAATTACGGTTTGTGTGAATTTAAAGAGGGAATTGGTTGCCAGATTGACCCTAAATTTACTTTCTGCCAAAAGATAAATTAATGTTTGTTCTTAATCCCGATCCTCTTTTATTACCATCATATAGAATTAGTCCTTTTACTACGCCTGATTTAGGATTCAACCGTACCCTAAGCAATAATACTTCTATTGATGAATATTTTTCTGAACGTTTCGGAGAAAGAAAGTTTCAATATACATATAATGGCAGAGAAGCCTTAAATATTGCATTATCTTATTATAATTTAAAACAAGATGATATTGTAACTATATTAACCACTACCGGAAATTTTTATATCAGCCAGTGTGTAACCAATGAAATTATTAAATTCTGCAAATGGGCAAGAAAAATTGAACCCAAAACAAAATTAATCCTCGTTAATCATGAATTTGGTTACCCATATAAAAATTTGAATCATCTTAAGGAACAAGGGATACCTATAATTGAAGATTGTGCATATTCATTTTTTTCGGAAAATGAATTTGGTCCACTTGGGAAAATTGGTGATTTTGTCATCTATAGCTTTCCAAAAATGTTTCCTTTACAAATTGGAGGGCTTTTAGTTTCTAATATTTTAAACGAAATAGAAAATAGAAATCCTATTGATGAAAATAGCTTAATGTATATAAAAAAAAATCTTTCACATCATATAAAATCGAAAGAAAAAATAATCAATAAAAGAATTGATAATTATAAATACCTTAGGAACAGATTTGAAACACTCGGCTTTACAGAACGTTTTTTCCTAACAAAAGGTGCAGTGCCTGGTGTTTTTATGTTTAGAACAAATAAACAAAAGTTAGACCTTCCTGAGTTAAAAAAAAACTTTTACGCTCATGGTGTGCAATGCAGCGTGTTTTACGGGGAAGAGGCTTTTTTTATTCCGGTTCATCAGTCACTCAATGAACAGGATATTGAATATTTTTATGAAGTAATGAAATCATTTATTAATCAACACGCTTTATGAAATTCGCCAATATAAAATTAGGTGTGGATGTTGATATAGATCCTTCATCCTCAATCAATAATGTTATTATTGGTGATTGCGTTAGGATAGCTAAGCGGTGCAGTCTATTTGGTGGATCAGATAACCTGCTAACTAGGTGCAAATTCATATGTAGGTATGAACAGCATAATCAATGGATTTGCTGCAAAGATAATAATAGGTGAAAATGTCAGCATAGCCCAGAATGTAAATATCATGGTAGATTCAGGTCCAAATGCATCACCCAAAATGCAACGGGTCTTTCCTATTGAAAAAGGACCTATTAAAATTGGTGATAATTGTTGGTTGGGGGCTAACTCTATTGTTATGCCTAATGTAACACTTGGTGAATTCTGCATTGTTGCAGCCAACACTTATGTAAATTTGTCATTTCCTGCATTCTCAATTATTGGAGGAAGCCCCGCGAGGCTGATCAGGACTTTTACAGAAAAAGAAAAAGAGAAAATGCTAAATAATGATTAAATTTCTTGATCTCCAAAAGATTACTGCTAGCTTTGAACCGGAACTTTCACAAGCTATTGATCGTGTTGTTAAACGTGGTTGGTTTTTACTTGGTGAGGAAGTAAATGAATTTGAAAAAGAATATGCAGCGTTTATAGGTACAAAACATTGCATTGGTGTAGCAAACGGTTTGGATGCTTTACGCCTTATCCTTAAAGCTTATATTGTAATCGGCGTTATGAAGGAGGAAGACGAGGTAATCGTTCCGGCAAACACATACATTGCATCAATACTGGCCATAAGCGATAACCGATTGAAACCGGTTCTTGTTGAACCAGACATTAACAACTTCAATCTGGATATCTCCAGTATTGAACAGCACATCACTCCTCGCACTAAGGCAATCATGGTGGTTCATCTCTACGGCCAAGCCTGCTGGACAGCTCAGTTAGAAGGATTAGCAAAAAAATACAACCTAAAAATCATAGAAGATAACGCACAAGCAACAGGTGCTTTAATCCTGCGAGAAACTTTTAACCCGGAACCCTCAACCCGGAACCCTCAATCCAGAACCCTTTTTCGCACCGGTTCACTTGGCCATGCAGCCGGCCATAGCTTCTACCCCGGAAAAAATCTCGGTGCATTGGGTGATGGAGGTGCGGTTACAACAAATGATGATGACTTGGCTTCTGTCATTAGGGCTCTAGCGAACTACGGTTCATCCAAAAAATATATAAACGATTATCAGGGTCTGAATTCCAGATTAGACGAGATTCAGGCAGCTGTTCTCCGAGTTAAACTTCCTTATCTTGATACTGCCAACCAGCGCCGTCAAAAAATCGCTCAATACTACCTCGAAAATATTAATAATACCGACATTATCCTACCATTCATCAAACCCAGAGTGCTGACCGGAAACCAAAATGCCAAACCCGAAATAATAAATTCATCCCACGTCTGGCATCTTTTCATCATCCGACACCAAAACCGCGATCAACTTCGGCAATACCTTTCAGATCAAGACATTCAGACCTTAATACATTATCCAATTCCACCACACAAGCAAAGGGCATACAAAGAATTAAATAAATTGCTTTTCCCAATAACCGAACAAATACATAATGAGGTGTTGAGTTTGCCTATTAGTCCTGTGATGAGTGATAAAGTGGTATTTGAGGTGGTGGAAGTGATAAATAAGTTTTGAATATGAAATTGTTGGGTGAGGTGGTAGAGATTGAATTGGAGTGAAAAATTGATAGTTTAATAATTAATTATTGCGATAATAGTTAAACTTAATTTTCAAATAGTCATAATATGAATGATCTAATAGACTATACCGATAATTATTACAAGCAACCTTATGAAAATATTGAAGCTGCGTATAGAAAGAGAAAAGTTGTAGAACTTATTGAGCGCCAAAAACATAACTGTATTTTAGAGGTTGGTTGTGGTTTGGATCCTTTTTTTAACTATTTTAAAAATTTCAATAAACTGGTTATTCTTGAGCCATCAACTCCTTTTTACTTAAATGCTCTTGATAAAATATCAAATGATAAAAATTTATCTTCCACAGTAATTGTTTTAAACGAGTATTTTGAAAATTCTATTAACCAACTAAAAGAATTTGAATTTGACTATATTATTATAAGTTGCCTGTTACATGAGATAGAAAATGTCGCATTGTTTTTTGAAAAAATTAGCTGTATAGTTAAGGAAAACACAATAGTACATATTGATGTTCCAAATGCTTTTTCTTTTCATAGAGTTCTCGCCTTAGAAATGGGTCTGATCAATTCCGTTTTCGAGATGTCTGAAAACAACATTAAATTTCAGCAGCAAAAGGTTTACGATTTGGCCTCCCTTTCAAACCTGGTACAGCAGTATAATTTTAAAATCATTAATTCTGGTACCTATATTATAAAACCCTTTACACATAAACAGATGTATGAATTATTAGAGAAGAAAATTATAGATTCTAAAGTATTAGATGGCTTCAATAGAATGATTAAATATATGCCTGATTTAGGTGCTGAAATTTTTATTGATTTTAAAATTAATGATTAAGTTTCCCTCCCTTAATGTTATAAATTTAGGCGATGAAAATAAATAATTAACAATGACAAAAAGGGATGAGATTTTGGATTTAATTTTTGAATTTGCACTTGGAATGATTCGGTATTGTGATCTTTTGGAAGAAAAAAGGGAAAATTCCATCGCCCGGCAGTTTCCTAATTCTTGCACTTCCATTGGTGCTTATATAAGAGAATCTCAGAATGCTGAAAACACTGCCGATTTTATTCATTAGCTAAAATTTTAAGTCAGGGGAGGCAGACTATATCCAATAATGGTTTCAGCTCTGTCAGAAATCAGAAAATTACCCCAATCCGGAAAATCTGCTCCACAAAATAGAAAACATTTAAAACCTACTTAACACTATAATCGCAATCCTGAAACGAAAATTAAAAACTAATCAACAAATTTCCCAACCCTCATATCCCCTAATCTCCCATTGGCCGAACAACAATCCTCCTACCGCCAAATCTTCAAAGCCACCTCCCTATTTGGCGGCGTAAAGGTAATCCAAATCCTAATTGGAATGGTGCGGGTAAAGTTTGTTGCCGTACTTCTTGGTACAGCCGGGGTTGGAGTTATTGGTCTCTTAAATGCCCCTCTGCATTTAATCATCTCATTAACGGGGTTAGGAATTTCGTTCAGTGCCGTTCGCGATATTTCTGAGGCACATGGCAAATCCGATCAAACCAGGATAGCCAAATCAATAACCACTCTACGCCGCTGGTCATGGTTTACGGGACTGCTTGGTGCAGTTATTACTATTTCATTTGCCCCTTTACTGAGTCAATGGTCATTTGGGAATCGGGATTATACCTGGGCTTTTGTATGGCTTTCAATTACTTTGCTTCTAGGTGCTATCAGTAAAGGACAAAGTGCCATTTTACAAGGAACAAGAAGAATAAAGGATATGGCAAAAGCAAGTGTTATAGGATCTGCACTTGGATTAATTACCTCTATTCCTTTATATTACTGGTTTGGAATTAAAGGTATTGTGCCTTCTCTGATCATTACCTCTGTTACAGGTTTATTTTTATCCTGGTATTTTGCACGAAGGGTAAAAATTGAACCCATCGAAAAATCATTAAGAGAATCTTTTTACGACGGTACCGGTATGGCAAAGCTGGGAATATTTATGACCCTAAGTGGTTTTATTGCAAGTGCATCAGGGTACATCTTAAATGCATTTATCAGTAACAGGGGAGGCATAGAACAGGTAGGTTTGTATAATGCCGGATGGGGTTTAATCGTTCAATATACGGGAATGATATTTGCTGCAATGTCCTTGGATTACTTTCCCCGGTTATCGGTAATAAACAGGGACATAGAAAAAGTGAAATTACTTGTGAAGCAGCAGGCAGAAACAGCTCTACTTATTATGACTCCACTTTTAGCTTTACTTATTATTACCATGCCTTTGGTTATTAAGCTATTTTATACAGCTGAGTTTTTGCCCGTAGTTTTATTTGCGAATTTAATAGTGCTAGGGATGCCTTTAAAAGCTGTGTCCTGGTCTATGTCTTACATATATCTTGCAAAAGGAAATGGCAAATTGTTCTTTTCAACTGAGTTTATTTTCGGGCTGGCGGATTTGATTTTCAATCTTCTGGGATATTACTTTTTTGGATTGGAAGGTTTGGGCTATTCATTTATTCTGTCCTACCTAATTGTAACTATTATTGGTTATTTCATATTAAACTTTAAGTATGGTTTTACATTGCCTATATCGTTTTTGAGTACTTTTTTATTAATCTACTTTTTCTGTGTAGCCGCTTTTATGACATCCTTAGCCCATAGAAGCGATCTCAAATATGGCTCAGGTTTTTTTGTATTTATTATTGCTACGATTTTTAGCTTGTACCAATTAAACAAAGTTATGGATCTCAAACCTGTTTTTAAAGATTTATTCTACCGATTAATAAATAAAAAAAGTAATTTACTATAATAAATAACTCCCTTATAACGATGAACATAGATCCTCTTGTTTCTATAAATGTCATTACATATAATTCTTCGAAATTTGTCCATGACACATTGGAAAGTGCAAGAATACAAACTTATAATAATATTGAACTAATCATAAGTGATGATGCCTCCAGCGATAATACGGTTGAAATTTGTCGGGAATGGGTTGAAAAATATGGCAGCCGTTTTGTTAGGACGGAAATATTAACCGTTCCTAAAAATACGGGGATCCCTGCTAATTGCAACAGGAGCATTTTACTTACAAAAGGGGACTGGATTAAATTGATTGCGGGTGATGATGCTTTAATGCCAAATTGCATTCAGGATAATATTAATCACATTATAAATAATCCTGATATAAAAGTTTTATACTCTTATAATAAAGTTTATAAAAACGATTTTAAGGATGAGAATTTTTCTCGATTAAATCCTGGTCGATTACCTACAAATATTATTACTGATGAAATAACGGCTTACGAACAATATATGATATTATTAACTGGGGATAAGGTTCCTTTTTCCCCAACTCTTTTTTTTAATAAAATTGCGCTTTTAGATACTGGACTTCCTGATGAAGATTTATTTTCAGAGGACTATCAAACAAAATTAAAATTTACCAGAAAAGGATATAAATTATATTTTATGGAGAAGGAAACAGTCCTGTATCGGCAACATGATAATGCGACAAATAATATAATTAAAGAATATATCCTAAAACCCCATTATTTTAAAACAGAAAATTTTAGGCAACGATATATTTATCCTAATATACCTGCGGATTTGCGTATGTCACATAAATATAGCTGGGCGGTGAATCAGATTTTTAAAATTGGATTTTTAAACAAGAAGAGTGGATTGAATATTGCTATTTATTATATATTTAATGTAGTGCTAAATCCTTTTAAGTATATCACTTATATCAAATCTCATTTTATTACAAAATATAAAAACGATGTCTTTTATCAATAAAAGTCAACCTATTAATTATCAAGAACTATAAAGCCTTATTAATATTTAACAACGTAAAATTCATTCATTAAGAAGCTTATTATAATCCCTTTGGAGAGCAAGCTTCCCTTTACTTTTAAAATATATCTATTTCTTTGAAAATTAAATTGTACACTTATTAATTCTATAATAATTAAATAATTACAAATACTATTTTGGAGAAACTAATTTTAACATTTACGCTAAAAAATATTCTATATATTTATGAGAGTAGGATTATTGACATTCCATTCAGCGCATAATTACGGGGCTGTATTACAGACTTATGCTACTCAGCAGACAATTAGAGGTTTGGGGCACAATATCGATGTAATTGATTATTGCCCTGATTATCTGATAAAACAACATGTTTTCCTTAATCTGAAACATAAACCCGCATCATTAAAATTTAAACTTTTAATAGAAAGCCTATTTTGTTTCTTCTGGCGATATAAGCGGCGCAAGGGATTTGATAATTTCATTCAATCCAAATTAAATCTTTCTTCTGAAAAATACGGTAATCATCCTTTCTCTTCTAATGTCAATTATGATGCTTATGTTATGGGAAGCGATCAGATTTGGAACATTAAGTTGACAAAAGGGTTCGACGATGTTTATTGGGGTAATTTTATTGCAAGAAAATCCGCCATAAAAATAAGTTATGCTGCAAGTATGTCTAATTATAGACTGGAAGATAATCAAAAACAAAAAATGTTAAGTTTTTTAAAGAACTTCCACTCAATAGGTGTAAGAGAAGAAGAATTAAAACATTACTTATCTAGTAATTTTAAGATAAAGGCAACAACAGTATTGGATCCCACATTTCTTATTGAGAAGTCTGATTGGAAAAAAATTAGCAAAAATCCTCAAATAGAAAAAAAATATATCCTAGTTTATTCGATTCAATTAAATGATGATGCGATGAGAATTGCCAGATCACTGGCAAAAAGTATAAATGCAGTTGTTATTGAGTTGACCGCGAGTGTTGATAAAAAAGCTATTTTTAACAACCATCAAACAGCAAGCCCTGAAGAATTTTTGGGTCTGTTTGAAAATGCCGAATTTATTATTACATCTTCGTTCCATGGAACAGCTTTTGCTATAATATACAATAAACCCTTTTTTTCTATTAGACAAGATAGTGAAAAGGACTACCGCCAAAAGACTATTCTTGAAAAATTAGGGTTGTTGGAAAGATTTATATCTCGCGATATTACACCTGATTTTCAAATAATTAATTACGATGAGACCAATAAAAAATTAGAGCTTTTACGCAATGAGTCCAAAACGTTTCTAAAAAGCAATTTATTAGATAAGAAGTGAAATGAAGCGCCTTTCAATTATCGTTCCAATTTACAATGTAGAACCCTTTGTTGAAAGGTGCATCCGAAGTATCGAGGAACAGGATATCCCTAAGGAGGATTACGAGATTATTTGTATAAATGATGGTTCTCCAGATAACAGTCGTGATGTCATCGTTACTTTAAAGAAAAAATGGAATAATATAGTTCTGATTGACCAGGAGAACCAAGGAGTATCAATGGCCAGGAACAATGGTATTGATCTGGCTAGGGGAAAATACGTTCTGATGGTTGATGCTGATGATTTTATTAAACCAAATATCCTGAAAAACAGGCTAGAAATTTTAGATAAAAATAATCTTGAAGTTGGATTTTGTGGCTATACGATCTTAAATGAGGCTTTTATAGAAGAGTATATATTTGATCCGATTTATGATTCGAATATTGTACAAACTGGTATTGACTTTTTTAATACATTCAAACGAGGAAGATCTGAAATAAGAGATCCTCACAGCTCCTGGGCTACGTTCTTAAAAAGAAGCTTTTTAAACACAAATAATTTACGTTATTTGAAGGATGTTCCTTATTTGGAAGATGGCGAATTAATGGCGAGGATATATTGTAAGGCTAAAAGAGTAAATTATATACGAGGGACTCTATATGTAAGAACAACCAGGCCCGGATCTGCAACCAATAGTGGGTTAAGGCAAACGCAAAATGCAAGAAATGGATTCCTCAAAGCTGCGAATAACCTGTTAGAGTTTAAACATAATTATTGTAACAATGAAGTGGAAAAGATTTTTATGAACCAACCCATTATTCATTTTACAATCTTATTCTTAACCTCCCTTAATGGATTCAAATATCTTAAACAATATTCTGAATTGCAGGATATTCTAAAGAAAGGCCCGTTAAAAGAATTGGATACTGAAGGGTGCAGTATTTTTTATAAAAAAATGGGCAAATATTATAATCATTCCATACACTGCTTTTATTTGAATCGAATATTTTTTTTGTTCCGTAAGGCACTGGGAATAAAATTAAGAAAGATTTTTCCTGTTTGAATTTTTTATAAAACACATTCTTTTTTTAATGACTGAAATTGTTTTAATACATAAACCTTGGAACAGATATCAAGATAAAGAGATTTCATTGGATTTCATTGGATACCTCGATTTTGAAGCAACCCTTTTTTTAAAAGCTGATGAATTAGTATTTTTTTTCCGTGCTAGAAATATCTCAGTAACAGACATACAAGATTTTCTGGTTGAACAATTCCTTCCAAAAGCCAATGGAAATTTTGCTTTGGTAATTCAGTATGAATCAAAATGTATTCTTGCATGTGATTATTCAAGAAATTTTCCGCTTTTCATAATCAATGACGGCTTAAATAAAATTATCACTGATCATATTGGTAGAATATCATTTAAGAAAGAGCACGACAAATTAGCACAAGAAGAGTTCTTACTTTCTGGATTAGTAATCGGAAACAGAACTGTATATAAAAATGTAAAGGGCTTGCAAGCTGGAGAGATAGCAACAATTGTAAATGGCGATATGCATTTTCATAGGTACTTTTTACCCGAGTCAGACGCATTTCGGTTAAAACTCCAAACAAATATAAAAACCATTTGTGAAGAAATGGATAATTTGTTACTCTCCACATTTAAGCGAATGATTTTAAGTTGCCCGAAAGTGAATAATTGGGTTGTGCCGTTAAGTGGAGGACACGATTCCCGATTAATTATCAATTATTTGCATCGACTGGGTTGTAAAAATGTGATTTGTTTTACCTATGGTCATTCCACGGCAAAAGATGTGGAAATTAGCAAAATTGCTGCAAGCGCAGTTGGATATAAATGGTATTTTATCGAATCCACATCCAAGGATTGGGACAAAATACACGCCGAAAAACTATTTGACCGCTATATCAATTACTCCTTTAATGGTTGCAGTTTGGCACACCCTCTTGACTTTCTGGCAATATATAAATTAAAGGAAATGGGGATAATAAATGATAATGATATAATTGTTCCCGGACATACTGCTTTTACAGAAACTCAAAATAGAATTATTAAAAATCTTACAACCGAAACACAGTCCTTGCAGTATGTGTTTAATAAATATTATCGATTATTCAAGAACAAAAAAAAATATCCAAGGTTTGAATCCACTTTACGAGATGTTTTCAAGAGTGGAGCTCAATCAATAATTAGTTTCCCGGATTTTTTTAATTGGCAGGAACGCCAATCAAAGTATATTAATAATAGTGTAAGGGCCTATGAGTTTTTTGGTATGCAATGGCGCCTGCCATTTTGGGAAAAGAATATAATTGAATTTTGGCAAAATATAAACTTTGAGGATAGAATCGAGCGAGCTATTTTATTTACGGCATCCAAAGAATATCTGTTTCATGAAGTACTTAAAGATGTTCCAATTATTAATAAATTTGAAAAACAACAACAATCCCCAAAGAATTATCTGAAAATTTTACCCGATATCATAATTAGTCTATTAGTTGGTATCATACATAGAAAAGCTTTTGTTCCTCAGGGTCAGAACCTTATATTTGCAAACAAAGCATTATCAATAAAAAAAATTATTGGCCCAATGAGTTTATATCCGTCAAATTTGAAACGATATTTTAAAGCTATTCTTCCAAGAAGGCCATATCAGGTTAATATTGTTTCATTAATTGCCATTTATACTTTAAAGAACGAGGTGTTTTCTGAATTTGCTAAAAAAAGAGATGATTTCCATTCAAAAACCGACTAAAGTAATTTGTTCTGAAGTTTTATAATCTCAAATTTCAGATTGAGGCGTTAATATTTTCAAAATAATTATGAGCATCATATTTATCTTAAAAGAGTACTCACTATTAGTGAGAATATTACTCTCGAGAAGGTCATATAATAAAATTCAGTTGAAGTTAAGATATTCAATGGGGTATTCTAAATTTTAATAAATTATGATTCGTAACTTAAGACTCTTTATTGGGAAAAGGTATAATGCATTTACTTGGCTATTATATGAATATAAGCTTTTAATAAATCACCTTGGCTCTAGCGACAGGGAAAAAACAAAAGAAAAGATTAAGGCTAATTTAATAATTGAAAGCCATGTAATTGAAAAAGGATTATCTTTTCGTGATGTAAAAGTTGGCTTTAGAGAAAATAAAATTATTGACCTTCTTGATACCCTGAACAATTATTTTTTAAGGTTTTCAGATCGGGATTTCTGCACTTATATTTTGATCCCTATTAAAAAATATATCGATTTCAATCTGAAGAAGGGGCATAAAAATTCTGAAATAATTGAAAAGTTTGAAAAACTAACTTCAGTCATAAAGCCAGATTTTTCCATGGAAGAAGGAGGGGTTATTAGTACTACCAGGAAAGAGATTCATGAGAAAGCTTTAATTGATTTTGAAGGTTTTGTTAATCTAAGATTTTCAATAAGGGACTTTTCCGATGAGCCTGTTAATTTCGATCTTATTAGGCAGGCCATAAAAATTGCAATGAAAACACCTTCTGCATGTAACAGGCAACCATGGAGAGTTCATCTAATTAAAAGTAAAGAACATATAATCAATATTTTGGATTATCAAACTGGAGCTCGTCAGTTTAAGCAACAAATCGGCTGTGTAATTTTGGTTACAAGTACGTATAATTCTTTCTTTGGTGGGGAATTCCATCAACCTTATGTAAACGGAGGTTTATATGCAATGACCCTTATATATGCTCTTCATTCTATGGGTTTCGGGACTATCCCCTTAAATATGGGATTCCCATATAAAAAGTTAAAAAGGTTGTCTGAGTTTGCAGAGGTAAGTGAGGATGAGGTTCCAATTCTGTTAATCGGAATAGGAAATATTCCTGATCAATTAAATGTTGCATATTCGAGCCGGTTTAATTTTCAAGAAATTACTAAAGAGTACTGATATGAAAAAAATTGGAATTCTAACTTTCCATAGAAGTATTAACTATGGAGCCTTTATGCAAGCTTTTGCCCTTTCCCGGGAAATCCAGAACAGATTTCCCACAAAAAAAATTGAAATAATTGATTTTGAATTATTAACAAAACACAATAACTATAGAAAGCCTTTAAGAAAAGGCCCGCTTTTTTTTGAGTATTGGTTTAAATATCAGGCTTTTCAGTCTGATTTAGAAAAACTTCCCCTCTCTTCAAAAACTTTCATTACTGATGATTTTACCTCAATTGTAGATTATATTAAAAGAGAATATGACATTGTCATTGTTGGAAGTGATGCGGTTTGGGCGTTCCAGAAAATGGGATTGGAAAATCCATATTGGTTGTTTGGAAAAAGTCTTGGGGATATTGTAAAAATGAGTTATGCAGCCTCCGCTTATAGTACTGATTTTAAATTGGTCACTGATGAAGAAAAAGCATATATTGCTGAAATGCTTGCTGATTTTCAATATATTGGTGTGAGGGACACTGAAACATATAATTTCATAAAAAGTATTAAACCGGAGAAGGAACTTTTCTTAAATTGTGATCCCACCTTTTTATTACCCAAAAGTCAGGATTTCAGACTTGCCAATAAGACACTTAGAAAAAATTTAATTAATCCTAATCGTCAAATGGTATCATTTATGACATCTTCTATGCCATATATTAAGGAAATTAAAGCATCTCTCAATAATTCATATACTTACATACATTTTAATCACAGAGATCAACATATACATATTCTTGATAAAAATACAAAGCTATTATTTAATCTTTCACCTACAGATTGGTATAACATTTATTGCAAATGCACGCTAAATTTCACTGATTATTTTCACGGCACATTATTGGGATTAAGAAATGGTGTCCCTACATTTTCTATTGATAAAACAGATTTTCCATATCCCTATATTGGTAAAATTGAACAAGTTATGACCGATCTGGATTTAAAAGATTATGTTTTTCTCAAAAAAGATATGTATCAAAAAAATGAAAAAGATAGACTATTCAGTCAGATCGATTTTTCCTTAAAGAATCTTGAAACGGAGAGAATAAGAATTGATAAATCCTCAGATAAGGAAAAAGAAAAATCGGAAACCTTTTTTAAATCTCTCGGTTCATTCGTAGAATAGAAATTTTAATTAAAAAAATGGTTGGCAAGAATAAAATTTTGTTGGTTTCAAGCGCTTTTTTTCCTGAAATTTCCCCGCGCAGTTTCCGGGCTACTGAACTTGCAAAAGAATTTGTCCGGCAAGGGCATATTGTGACTGTGATCTCTAAAAATAGAAGTCATAATTACTCTGATTTTCTTAAAGAATTCCCGATAAATCTTAAGATGTGGAGTAAATCCCGATTCCAAAAGATTCCTCAATTCAAAAGAAAACCACTATCAATTCTAAGCAGGGTTTTTATAAGGTTTTTTTCATTACTATTTGAATATCCTGGGATTGAAGAAATGTTTAAGGTCAAAAAGATGCTGAAATATGAAAAGGAATATGATCTCTTAGTCTCATTTGCAGTACCATACCCTGTCCACTGGGGAGTCGCATGGTCAAAATCAATTAATCATCCGATAGCAAAAACCTGGATCGCTGATTGTGGGGATCCATATATGGGCGATGTGTTAGATTCGTTTAGAAAACCTTTTTATTTTGGATTCCTGGAAAAATGGTTTTTTAAAAAAGCAGATTTTATTACAATTCCTGTAGAAAGTGCCATAAAGGGATATTATCCGGAGTACCATAATAAAATTAAAATTATCCCTCAAGGTTTTGATTTTGATAAATCTCAAAAAAGAGATCTCGCTTTAAAAAACATTATTCCCAAATTTGCTTATGCCGGGGGATTTCTGCACGGTATTCGTGATCCCCGAAAATTATTTCATTTTCTTATAAAAAATGACCTCCCATTTAAGTTTTATGTTTTTACGAACCAAAAAGATCTTCTTTCTGAATATAAGAATGAATTAAAGGACAAACTAATTATTTCAGAATATATTCCAAGAGAAATGTTAATGAAAATACTTTCAAAAATGGATTTCCTGTTAAATTTTGATAATAATACTACAATAAATGTTCCTAGTAAACTTATTGATTATGCGATTACAAATCGTCCCGTATTAAATATTACCAGAAATTTTAATGAAGAAGATATGTTAGCATTTTTAAAAGGAGATTATAGTAAGCGAATGCTCTTGCCTGATCCTGAGCAATACCATATTAGTAATATTTCTAAGGGTTTTTTGAATCTATTAAATTCGGGGTCCATAAATGACTAAAAGCATTTCAAATCAATTATTTCCTTTACAATCTCCAAATAATAAGTACTATTTGCCTTTATTTCTGATATGGCCATTTATAGCCTTTCTTTTGGCCTTAATAAACTATAGCCAGAAAGAGTCCAGAAAAGTAGTTTACATCTTTTTTATTTATTATGGACTAACATTTGTCGCGATTGGTGGGAAAGATGGATATGCTTATGCCTTGCGCCTGCAGAATAATGCTCAATTACAATTTTCAGAATTTTTCAATATTATTGGCGGATTATATGGTGAAACATCAACCGATTTTATAGAGCCGCTTATTTCATTTATTGTTTCGCGTTTTACAAGTGATCACAGCATTCTATTTGCTGTTTATGCTGCCATATTTGGTTTTTTTTATTTAAAATCCATAGATCTTTTGCATATTCGCTACAAAGAAAATCCGGGATGGAATGCATGGATATTTATGGCACTATTCACTTTGGTGTTACCCATTACATCAATTAACGGTTTCAGGATGTGGACTGCATCATGGATTTTTTTCTATGGGGCCATTAATGTTATTTTATACCGTGATGCCAGATTCTTTATTTTTGCTCTGGCGTCATCACTTCTGCATTTCAGTTTTCTTACCGCAAATGTTATTCTAATTATATATTTTTTCGCTGGAAACAAGAATTATATCTATCTGCCAATAGCTATCGCATCATTTATAATACCGAATATTATGGGCCCGGCTTTTGACCTAATTGCCTTTAAGTTAGGTGGCGCATTGCAGAATAGCTACGAAAATTATTCCAACGACCTATATAATCTTTCAAATAAGGAATCCTGGGAGCAGGCCAGTTGGTTTTTAAAGTTAAGTAAAAACTTACTCTTTTATTATCTTGTTATGGCGATAATAATTATCCGTCTTTTTTTTAAGGATCTAATGAAAGATAATCCTGAGAAAAACTTGTTTAGTTTTTTACTTCTTTTCGTTTCATTTGTAAATTTCGGGAAAGGAATTGCAGCTTTTGGGAGTCGTTTTCAAAATGTTTTATATCTGTTTGCAACATTATATGTCTTTTTTTATTTTGTGAAATTACCAGGTAGTAAAATTCATCTCCTTACTTTACTTGGATTATTCCCAATACTTCTGCATGCTGCTATTGTTCTAAGAATTGGATCTGAAACGATCAATGGCTGGATTTTTTCCCCAGGTCTGGGGGCGCCCTTATTTGTGCCGGCCTTTACACTTTATGAATTATTATTTTAATAGGAGAAAATACCCAGAAGTTGATACTAGCCTGTTAAAGATCCCCATGAAACCAATAAATTCTATCAAAAGGCATATACATAATTTTGTCGGTAAAAAGCTGGATAAAAAATATATTGTCTTCGAATCAGATGATTGGGGAAGCGAACGAATCCCCTTTAAAAAAAGTTTAAAATATTTAGCTTTATCTGGGGTTGATGCCGATAACAGCCCGTTCAACAACCTAGACTCCCTGGAAACCGGAAATGATCTTTCAGCACTATTCGAAACCTTAAGAAACTTTAAGGACCAGCAAGAAAGACATCCGGTTATAACGGCAAATAGTGTTACCGCTAATCCCGATTTTGAAAAAATAAAGGCTTCCCATTTCAAAGATTATCATTACGAAAATACACTTCTAACATACAGTAATAAAAAGGGCTGCGAGAATTCATATGAACTGATCAAGGAAGGGATGGCAGCCGGTATTTACCATCCACAGTTTCATGGTCGTGAACACCTCAATGTAAATCAATGGCTTAAGGCTCTCCAATCAGGTAATAAAATATTGTTAGCCGCCTTCAAATCCAGGGTTTATAGCGTTGATCACAACATTATGAAATCAAAAAGAAAAAATTTTATGGCCGCGTTTGATGGTATATCTTCTAAGGATACTGAGCACCACCGTATTATATTAAAGGATGGGCTAAGCATGTTCGAAGAGATGTTTGGATATTCTTCTAAATCATTTATCGCACCCACTTATGTTTGGTCACCCTCCTTAGAGATTTTACTCAAAGAAAACGGAATTGAATATATTCAAGGTCTTCCTGTTCAAAACGCACCTGTTCTGCAGGATAAATACAGAAAGATATACCATTATCAAGGGCAAAGGAATAAATTAAATCAGATTTATTTTGTCAGAAATTGTTTTTTTGAACCTTCTCTAAATCCAGGGTTCAACTGGATTGAAGATTGTCTTAATCGTCTAAGGATAATATTTTTTTGGGGCAAACCAGCAATTATAGGCACACACAGAATAAACTTCATAGGATCACTAAATGAAGATAACCGCACAAAGAATCTTAAACTCTTTTCAGAATTACTGAAAATGATACTTAAAACCTGGCCCGATGTCGAGTTCACAACTACCGATAAGTTGGGAGAAATATACTCAAGTTAAAAAGATGGCCATATCTCCGATATAGCTGTACCCGGTATACCCGTTGCCTACTGCTTTTTGCATATTGCCTACTATTATAATTTTGTTGAAAGAAAATTGACTCATCAAAATCATACTACAGCCCTGAATATTAAATAAATACTATCATGAGATACGTTAATAAATATTTGCGAAATCTTGCTCCATACAAACTGGCTTCCCATAAAATATGGGATGTGCCTGCTAATCAGAGAAGTAAAATATTAAAACTTGACTGGAATGAAGCAACCATTGCACCCAGTCCATTGGTCCAGCAGCGTTTATCTGATTTGGTAAATCAAAATCCGAATTACAATCTTTATCCCAGTGCCTACAATAAAGAATTGCATAGCCTATTTGCTGAATATGCTGAGGTCCCCAAAGAAAACCTACAGTATTTTGCAAGTTCGGATGTCCTTCACGAATATATTGCTAGAGTTTTTATTAGTGTGGGAGACCCTGTATTGATTCTGGGGCCAACCTATGATAATTTCAGGCTTACCTGTGAGGCTCAGGGTGGGAAAGTATATTATAGTGAATTTTCAAATGGTTTTAATCTATCTGAGGAAGTTTTTGAGGATGACATCCATAAAACAAATCCTTCAGTGGTATACATCTGCAATCCGAACAATCCTACTGGTAATCTAATCTCTTTAGAATTTATTGAAAAATTACTGTCTAATTATACAGAAACTTTGTTTTTAATTGATGAGGCATATTTTGAGTTTACCGGAGTTACGGCCAAAGAACTCATTTTTAAATATGAAAATCTGTTAATATCCAGAACTATGTCAAAAGCATTCGCATTGGCATCTTTCAGAATTGGTTACTTATTGTCCTGTTCAGAAAATATAATTACTATTTCAAAAGTCAGAAATCCAAAAAACTTCACTGTTTTTGCCCAAGAGGCAGCAATTGCAGCTTTAAGTGATATTCAATATATGAGAAACTATGTTGAGGAAGTTCTGCTTTCCAAATTACAATTTGTGGATTTCATAAAATCTATGAATCCAACTTTAAGGATTTTCAACGCTAATGGAAATTTTTTACTTGTTCGAGTTTTAGAACTAGAGGATAAAAAAGCCTTAATTTCACACCTTGAAGCAAACGACATTTTCGTAAGAGATTTTACACATAGCAAACTATTACTTGATTGTTTCAGAATAACAATCGGTACTCGTGAGCAGATTACGGTTGTTGAAAATGTTATCCGTGAATTCTTCAAAAAGTAAAATGCAAAAACTTGCTCTATTTGATTTTTGTGATACCCTGGTTGGATTTCAAACAGCTGACGCTTTTGTCGATTATGTTAGGAAGAAGGATGGCAACTTATATATGAAATTTCTTAACCTTACGTTAAAAGTACTAATTAAGCTTAGAATAATAGCGGTTTCAAATAAATTCTTCCCAAGTGCCGGCGCTTCAAAAAAAATTAAACTATTACAATTAAAAGGCTTTAATATTGACAAACTCAACAAACTGGGGGAATTCTTTTACATCGAAATGATCAAACCTAAGCTTATTACACCGGTGATGGAAGAGATGAGAGGACTTGCTCAGCGGAAGTATGAAGTTTGCATTGTTTCAGCAGGTTATTCAACATATCTGAAATATTTTACTGAAGAATATGGGATAAAGCATCTCATTTCGACCGAGATTGCTTTTGATCGAAGGGGAAAAGCTTGCCTGGGCAGAATTTCAGGTAAGGATTGTATGTATGCAGAAAAAGTCAACAGAATTAAGGCCATTTTTACTGACCAGGATGTTAATTATGAAGAGAGCATCTCATACTCTGACAGTATAACTGACTTACCAATGTTACTCCTAACAGGAAAAGGAGTCGTTGTATCAAGAGATAATTCACAATCATGGAGTCATCAATATAAATTCAAAGAAATCATATGGGACTAAAAATGGAAAAGCGATACAGTGTAAAAAATTTATTAAGGTACAATATACTTTTTTCACTTCTTTATAGGCTGGCAAGTAAGGTTCATTTTTTTATGGTCAATAAAAGGTTTCCTGATGAACTTTTTCTGAAAAGGAAATTTGACAAAACCCAGAATTACGTGTTAAATCTTGAAAATCCAAAAACCCTAAATGAAAAATTGCAATGGTTGAAAATACATGACCGTAAAGATTATTATACTACAAATGCAGATAAATATGCTGCCCGAGTATTTATCAGAGATACCTTTGGTGAAAAATATCTTATACCTCTGGTGTTCCACACTACTAATTATAGGGAATTGAAACCTGAAAACTTGCCAGACATTCCTTTCGCAATAAAAACGAATCACGGTTTTGGAAACACAGTTATAGTCCAGGACAAAAGAAAAGTTGACTGGAAAAAACTTAGAATGGATTACAGAAGGTGGTTAAATATCAATTACTACTATTTTGAAAGAGAATGGCAGTATAAAAATATTAAACCGAGGATAATAGTTGAGACATTGCTGTTAAATAAAGAAGGGAAATTACCCAATGATTATAAATTAAATTTTATTTCGGGAAAGCTTGAGTTCATATATGTTTCTGTGGATCGGGAAGGAACCAATAAGCGAAATATCTATGATGCAGATTGGAATCCTTTGCATTTTACATGGGCTAGAAGAGGAAAAGATTTATCCAATATTAGAGGAGCAGAAATCCCCCCTCCCCCCACCTTGCAAAAAATGATTGAATTTGGATCCGTTGTTGCCAAATTATATAAATATGTAAGAGTTGACTTTTATGATGTTGACGGGGTATTATATTTTGGGGAAATAACACAAAGTCATGGGGGGGGGTTCGACCAATTACTGCCTTATGAATATGATTTGGAGTTTGGGGAGAAGATTAATCTCCTTATTAAATAAATAATTTAAGGTTGCTTCCAACATTATTTATAATTTTTTGATTTATACGAAATTGTTTTTTTGGCTTTATAACTTTTTTTATTCTCTTTGAATTGGAGGAAAAATATTTTATTATTTAACAATGTTCAATCTATAACTATCTGAGTTAATTCTATTATTAAATGATTAATAAAAAGCAATGGATAATTGGTTTTCCAAGCAGACCTGCAATTAAAGGAGGCCCGGGAAGTTTTCAGGAAAGATTTGAACGACACATCAAAGCATTAGGATGGCAGATAGTTTATCCGGATAATAAAATCACCCCAGATATTATTATAGTAAATGGCAGCACAAAACACATCTGGTGGCTGTTAAAAGCAAAACTAAAAAGATCTGCAATAATCTATAGATTAGGTGGAATAAATTGGTTGTATAAGCATAAACCTGAAATTTCCAAAATCAAGAAATTTTTAATTTCTCTGAAACTGAGGTTAATCTCTTTTACCCAAAGAATCTTTGGTAATGCTATCATTTATCAAAGCGAATTTTCTAAAAAGTGGTTGCTCAAACTTAAGCAAAGTGCCAATCTTAAAAACATTAGTATTATTTTTAATGGTGTTGATATTAATCTTTTTAAGCCAACTATTCCAATTTCAAGTACAAAAAGTAAGCTTTCATTAATCTGTGTTGAGGGAAACCTGGATTATACTCCATATTTTATTGAATTAATAAATTCCTTGCAGTGCATGCTAATTGATAAAGGTACATTACAGGGAATTAAACTATATGGAGATTTTGAGAATCCTGCAAACAGAAAAAGACTGAATCCCTCCATAAGTTCCAATGGGCTAATATCAAAAAATGAGATACATAAAGTATACAGGGATTCTATTTATCTATCTCTTGATATTAATCCTGGCTGTCCGAACTCCCTATTGGAAGCTCTTGCTTCCGGGATTCCTGTTGTGGGCTTTGATACCGGATCTTTAATAGAACTAGTCCCTCCAGAAGCAGGCGTCATTGTTCCTTATGGTGGTGATCCCTGGAATTTGGATTATCCTGATGTTGATGCTCTGGTTCAAGCCATTATTAAGGTTTCTGATAATTATGAAGAATTTTCCCGGAATGCCCGGAAAATTGCAGAAGAAAAGTACTCCCTTGATATTATGATGGCAAAATATATGAAAATAATATTGCATCTGGTTAAATAAAATAATGGCTAATAATAAATCATTTAAAATTTGTAGATTTTACCCGGTATTTCAAGATGAATTTTGGTATTCGGAACATTACCTGGCAAAAGAATTTAGCAAGGAAGGAATCCGCACAACCTTTGTAACCTCAAACAGGTATCGGAAATCATGGTTGAAGTATCTTCAAAAACTTTACTCTTCCGGTCACTATAATTTTGAGCACTATGACATTTTTCGAATAAAGGCTTTTTTCCCAATGGAACAAACGATTTTTATCAATTGGTACAGACTGTTTAAATTGCTTTTTAGAAATGAGAATACAATTATTCACTTGTATGGCTATGGTACATTAGCTACTTTACAAATATTCCTTGTTAGCCTTTTTTCGGGTAAAAAAAGTCCTCCTATGGTATTCAGCGATCATACAAATAGCATAACGAATATTCAAGAAGGCGCGTTTGCGAATTTTTTTTATAAAGTAATGGGGGGTACTCTTAATCTATTTAAAAACAAGTATCATACTATTATAACCTTTAGTGAAGCTGGAAAACAAGTCATTTCAAAAAGATTTAAAATCCCTAAAGATAAGATTCAAATTATCCCTTTAGGTTATGATCAGGACACCTATTTTTATAGGCCTGACCGTAAAAACACAGAATCCAAGTTGGTGGTTGGATTTGCCGGGAAAATAGGTTCCCAGAAAAGACTCGATTTCCTTATCAATCAATTAAGCAGCGAGGAGTTCATTAATAAAGTAAAACTAATAATCATTGGAATAACTAATGATCCTTATTGCAACTCTCTAAAGACCCAGGCGAAAGAAACCGGGCTGGAAACTGATTTTCGTCCTTTTGCAAATAGTAAGTCTTTGTCGGAATTCTACAATTTAATTGACTTAGCTATTTTTCCGGGATCAATATCAATAACTACAATTGAAGCAAATGGATGTGGTACTCCGGTATTGATTTATGAATCAATCGAAGGCCTGTCTGAAAGAGTAATTGATGGAAGAGGAATGCTTTTTAAAGATGAAAATGAATTTATTGATAGGATGCGAAGTTTTATCAGGCTTTATGAGACTAAAGAAATAATGAACTCCAGAATAGAAATGGTTACAAGGAATAAATCTTCCTGGGGAGTAATTAAAGAACAGTATAAAGCCGTTTACACAAACTGTTTGAATTATGAAAATAATTTATAATTCCCCATTTTAACTGGTCAAATATTTAAAATATTAGTGCCATATTGTCTGATTTCTAATTGTGGGTTCAAGACAGTATTAATAAGTTGTAAAAATTCACAAAACCCTCAAATTTTTTAAATCTAGCATATAATTTATTGTGTTTTTACTGTCTATCATACCCTATTAAATTACTTTTATTTTATTATGAAAATTATTATTATTGGATCAAAAGGTTTTATCGGTCATCATCTTATTAATCATTTCCGGAGAAAGGGAAATGAGGTCTGGGGAGCTGATGTTGAGGTTGATTATGTAAATACGAAAGACTACTTTCTGATAGATTCCTCCAATTCTGACTTCGCCTCTGTTTTCCAGAATGAAAAATATGATTTATGTATAAATTGTTCTGGTGCAGCAAGTGTTCCCGATTCCTTAAATAATCCAATACGAGATTATTATCTGAATACGGTTAATGTTTTTACAATTCTTGAAGCAATAAATAAGTTTCAATCAAATTGTCGGTTTATTAATCTGTCCAGTGCTGCTGTATATGGGAATCCACAGCACTTACCTGTAAAGGAATCCGAAAACCCGAATCCCATTTCTCCTTATGGTATTCATAAGCATCAGGCTGAACAAATCTGCAAGGAATTTCATGATTTCTTTGGAATACCAACATGTTCATTACGAATTTTTTCAGTTTATGGAACCGGCCAGAAGAAGCAATTATTCTGGGATTTATATAATAAAGTAAAAGCTGGGAAGCCTTTTACTTTGTTCGGTACTGGAAATGAATCCAGAGATTTTATAAATGTAATTGATCTGGTCAGGGCAATTGAGCTTGTCTCTGAACACTCAGATTTTAATGGTGATATTGTTAACATTGCTAATGGTGAAGAAATTATTATTAAAAACGCGGTCTCAATCTTCTTCAGTTTTTTTAAAAACAATATTAGTTACTCTTTTTCAGGTGACTCCCGAAAAGGAGATCCTGTAAACTGGAAGGCAGATATTCGTAAACTAAACTCATTTGGCTATCAACCTTCTGTTGATATGAAAACTGGTCTTAAAGAATACTTTGACTGGATAGAAAGAATGTAAAATTAATTGAAATATTATCGGTTGAATATAATAAATATCGCTTATGAAACATGCTCTTATAACAGGTATAACCGGACAAGATGGAGCCTATCTGGCTAAGTTTTTACTAAACAAAGGCTATAAGGTTTTCGGAACTTACAGAAGGCTTTCAACACCAAACTTCTGGAGATTACAATATCTGGGGATTTTTGATCAAGTTGAATTGTTACCGGTTGACTTGCTGGATAGTTTTTCAATAATAGAATCAATTAAAATCTCCAAACCAGACGAGATTTACAATTTGGCAGCGCAAAGTTTTGTTGGCGCCTCTTTCGAACAGCCTTTGGCATCCGCTGAAATTACCGGGCTTGGTGTGGTCAAATTTCTTGAGTCCATAAGAAATATTGCTCCAGATGTCAAATTCTATCAAGCCTCCACTAGTGAGATGTTTGGAGATAACCAATTTACAGAGCAATCAGAAGAAACGATTTTTGATCCATCAAGTCCATACGCTGCAGCAAAATTATATGCTCATAATATGGTTAAAATTTATAGAAAAGCCTATGGACTATTTGCTTGTAACGGAATCCTTTTTAACCATGAAAGCCCCTTACGTGGCTTAGAGTTTGTTACCCGAAAAATAACAAATGCTGTGGCAAAAATAAGTCTTGGTTTAGAAGACCACATTGAATTGGGTAACATTGACGCTAAACGCGACTGGGGCTTTGCCCCGGAATATGTTGAGGCTATGTGGCTTATGTTGCAGCAAAAATCTCCTGATGATTATGTAATTGCTACTAATGAAACACACACAATAAAAGAGTTTTTAGAGGTTGCCTTCGATTTTGTTGGTTTGGATTGGGAAAAACACATAAAAATTGATGAGCGATTTATGAGACCGGTTGATGTCCGATATCTTAGAGGCAATTTTCAAAAAAGTAAATCTGATTTGGGTTGGGAACCAAAAACCAGATTCAATGATCTGGCTGAAATAATGCTTAAATCTGATATAGAACGATGGGACAACTGGAGTAATGGAAAACATTTTGCCTGGGATGCCTGGAACTATCCTAATGAAAAAAAGATTCTCTCAAGAAAACTTAAATTAGACAGATAGATGATTCATTTACCCAATCAAAATAAACTTAAAATCGGGATAATTTTTAATTTTCAAGCATCCTGGATGGGTGGTGTAATATACATTCTTAATGTAATTAAAATACTAAATTTCCTTAATGATGAAGAAAAACCAGAAATAATTCTTTTCTACAATCCTGATTTGAAAAAGTTTGTTGACCAAATCAGCTATCCATATTTACAAGCTGTTGAATGGAACTTTCCAAATATTTACAACGGATATATTAAATCCTGGCTAACGGGCAAAAATGTCTTCATAAAGGATATTATAAAACGATATGAATTGAATGGTCTCTATCCTTTACATGATTATCCGGTAAAGACTATAACCAGCACAAAACTTGTAAGCTGGTATGCGGACCTTCAACACGAATACTACCCTGAGTTTTTTTCCAGAAAAAAAATCATAGAGCGCACTCTCAGAATAAAATTCATTCTTAAAAATTCGGGTGACCTGGTGGTCTCAAGTCAGGCTGTTATGAATGATTTTGAAAAATTCTTCGGTTTAAGAAAGGGCATTAAAGTGCACATATTTCATTTTGTTTCAGTTGTTGATGACTTTAGCGAACTTGATATTAAAAAAATACGGGAAAAATATGAGCTTCCACAGAAATATTATATGATCTCAAATCAATTCCACAAGCATAAAAACCATAAGGTTTTACTTGATGCGATGGTAAAACTAAAAAATAAAGGTTTGAATATCCATATGGCAATGACGGGTAGGTTCCCAGACGCAACTCACTCGCCCTATATGCAGGAATTGCATTCAATCATAAATGAACATAAGCTTCATCCACAAATCAGTCTTTTGGGAATAATTCCTCGCAATGAACAATTACTTTTAATGAAACATTCTCAGGCTGTTCTTCAGCCCAGTTTGTTTGAGGGTTGGAGTACTGTAATTGAAGATGCAATATCGGTACAGGTTCCTGTTGTGGCTTCTAACCTGCCTGTAAATATTGAGCAGCTGGGACCTGATGGCGTCTATTTTGAACCACATAATTCAGACGAATTAACTGCAATTTTGGCTAATTATCCTGAAAGAAATTTAAACGATCTTTTTTATGAAGATTATTTTTTAAGGGTTAAAGAAGCTGCGCACATTCTTATGAAAATAATCACATAATTCTTATCCTAAACAAAAAAATATAATAATAACCTTAATGTCTTCTTAATATGAAAAAATTATTAGTTACTGGTTCTTCCGGATTAATTGGATCCGAGGTGTGTACTCATTTTGCCAAATTAGATTGGGAAATCCACGGAATGGATAATAACCAAAGAGCTGTTTTTTTTGGGCCCAATGGCGATACTCGGTGGAATCAGGCTCGTTTAGAGAAAACTTTGCCCCATTTTTTTCATCATGAAATTGATATGCGCGATCGAAACGGCATTATTGGGCTAATACAATCAGTTAAACCTGATGCAATTGTCCATACTGCCGCTCAGCCCAGCCATGACAAGGCGGCAGATATTCCTTTTGATGATTTTGACACAAATGCTGTTGGAACTTTAAATATTCTTGAAGCAACGAGAAGATATAATACAGAAATTCCATTTGTGCACCTTTCTACCAACAAAGTATATGGAGACGCCCCCAACGAAATTCCTATGATTGAGTTGGAAAAGAGGTGGGATTATGCAGATAAAAACTATGAAAATGGGATTTCTGAATCCTTCAGAATTGACCAGTCAAAACACTCGCTTTTTGGAGCATCAAAACTTGCCGGAGATATAATGGTCCAGGAATACGGGCGGTATTTTAATATGCCATCTTGTATATTAAGAGGAGGCTGTTTAACAGGCCCAAGTCATACCGGAGTAGAATTACATGGCTTTTTAAGCTACCTTGTTAAATGTAATTTAGAAGAAAAAGAATATACAATTTTCGGCTACAAAGGCAAACAAGTCCGGGACAATATACATTCTTTTGATGTTTCAAGATTTATTGAAGAATTTATTATGGCCCCCAGAATTGCAGAAGTATATAACCTTGGGGGGGGTAAAGAAAACACCTGTTCAATTTTAGAGGCCTTCGATATTATTTCAAATATAAGCGGGAAGCAGATGAAATATAAGTATAGCGAAACCAATAGAATTGGTGATCATATTTGTTATTACAGCGATCTAAGAAAGATGAAATCGCATTATCCAAACTGGGGAATAACAAAATCATTACAGACTACTTTTGAAGAAATATATGATGCGTGGGTAACAAGAAAAAGCCATTAATCAAATTATTAAAACACTAACCCCCTGTTAACTATGAATATTTGGTTGTTTTCTTTATTTGATCCTACTCCAATTGATAATATGAGACCATACCGGTATATGGGTATTGCATTGGCCGGATTAAAAATGGGGCATAACATTACCTTGTTTAGTAGCACTTTAAGACATTCAACACGGGTTAAAAGGTTTGAAAAAACAACAGCAACAATAATAAATGAAAATTACGAAGTTATATATATCCATGCTAAGTCGTACAAAAAAAATGTTTCCATAAACCGTATGCTTTCTCACTGGCAATACACCAAAAACCTGAAACTATATATCAAAAAACTCCCTTCACCTGATTTAATCCTGGTCGCTTTACCGCCTTTATCATTAGCGTTTTTTCTGACAAGATGGGCAAAGAAAAATAAAATTCCTATAACAATAGATATAATTGATCCCTGGCCGGAGGCATTTTTACGCCTATCCCCTAAACCCCTAAAGTTTGTTCTAAAACTAATATTATTCCCATTGTATTATAAACTAAGATCTATTCTTAAAAGAACCAATGGAATCATAGGAATATCAAATGAATATGTTTCCTGGGCTAAAAACTATGGCTATCCCAATATTAAAACTGAGGTCTTTCTGCCAGCGGTACCTTACAATGAAATCAGGGGAAAATTCAAAATTATTAGTGAAAAAGTCTATAAGAATAAAAGTGATAAACTGACCTTGATCTACGCCGGAAGCTTAGGTATTTCCTATGATATCCCTGTAATTTTAGAAGCATCTGAAATTATAAATAAAAGATACCCAGACCAAACAGAATTTGTAATTGCAGGAACGGGAATTCATCTTAAATTAATTAATGAATATATTTCCAGATGTAATAATATTAAATATTTAGGTTACCAGTATTATGATGACTTAATATACCAATATGCTTTAGCCGACGTCGCATTAACACAATATTCCTCAGGGGCAACACAATCAGTTACATATAAATTCTTTGATTGTCTTAGTGCTGGATTACCATTGTTGAATTCCTTAATGAGCGAAATGGCAGTGCTTACAGATCAATACAAGGTTGGATTAAATAATCCTCCGGGTGATGTAGGTAAACTGGTTGAAAATATTGAAACATTTTTATTCAACAAATCGCTCCTAGAGGAATATAAGAAAAATGCTTTGGCTTTGGCTAGCTCTAAAGGAGATAGTGAAATAGTTTACCAAGAATTGATTAATTTCCTACTGTCTTTCAAATAAATATCAATTCATAAAAAAAAATAATTGGTTAAGTTAAAAAAGGCGTATATTCTTGTCATTAATTAAGGCTTAATCAAAGCATAAGATAATTTTTTCTATATATGTTTAACATAAAAAATATTAAACTAAATACCCAGTTAAATGTAAAAAATATATTGGGCTGGAAAACCAAACGCAAAATTATTGTATTCGCTGTAGATGACTATGGTAATGTGAGGGTTGACTCGAAAAAAGCCAGAGATAAAATGGATCAGGCCGGTTTAGAAGTCCAGCTTAGATTTGATGCTTTTGATTCATTGGAAAATCGAGAAGATCTTGAAATGCTTTTTGAAACTCTTAACTCGGTAAAGGATAAAAATGGGATGCATGCAAAATTTACTGCATTTGCAATCCCTTGCAATATAGATTTTGAAAGAATGGAATCAGAAAATTACCAATCTTATCATTATGAACTGCTTCCAGAAACCTACGAAAGATTGTCTGAAAAATATTTCAAAGCTTATTCAGGCACATGGGAATTATGGAAAGAAGGCATTTCCAAAGAATTTCTAATACCTCAATTCCACGGTCGGGAACATATAAATTTGAAAGTGCTTAAGGAAAAACTGGAGAAAAAAGACCACGAGGTTCTTACCGCATTGAAAAATAGATCATACACATCAATAAGCACTACAGGCTATCCAACAATAAACTGGAGTGCGGCATTTGATTTTTGGGATTTCAAAGAAACCAGCGAATTTGAACCAATTATAGTTGATGGCTTGAATGCATTTGAAAAAGTTTTTGGTTTTCGATCAACATATTTTAATGCTCCGGGGAGACCCGAGCACAAAATAATTCATCAAACCTTGGCGGAAAATGGGATCAAATACCTAGATACTCCATTTATTAAAAGCGAACATCAGGGAATGAACAAATTCAAAAAGGAACTAAATTATATCGGAAAACGAAATTCTAAGGGAATATGCTATAATGTTAGAAATGTTGTTTTCGAGCCTACTGAAGAAAAGGGTATTGATTGGGTTAATTATACTTTAAAGCAGATAGAGTATGCATTTCGATGGAACCATCCTGCAGTTATTAGCTCACATAGGGTAAACTTTTGTGGCAATATTTCTCCAAAAAACCGTGAGATAGGAATTGGTTCTTTAAAAAACCTATTGCAAGAGATTACTAAAAAATGGCCAGATGTCGAATTTATGAGTTCTGTTGAATTGATGGGTCTGGTAACTAATAGTCAAAACAAAAAAAGCCAATAATAAAAAATGTTTGGTATTACTGAAAAAATAAGATCCTTTGCCTTTTGGAATATTGATAAACTTAAAGGTGGCAAAATAAATCGCCATTTTGGAGAGGTTAAATCTTTCTTAATAAATCCCGACATTTTGTCCACCCAGGAAATCAGAAGCAAACATTTGGAGGATTTGTTACTTCACGCTCAAAGTTCAACTCAATTCTATAAGGATTTTGAAGGGCAGGGTTTTGAAAACTTTCCTATAATTGATAAAATAACCATAAGGGAAAATCCGGAAATATTTCAATCTGAAAACCAGAATTTTATCCCATATAAAACTGTGGTTACCAGCGGTTCAACAGGAACACCCTTTTCCTTAAAACACGATAAGAGAAAAAGTTATAGAAACACTGCCGATACTATTTTTTTTAATGAATTAGCCGGTTTAAACCTGGGGCAACGATTGTATTACTTTAAAATATGGAATCTTGTAAATAAGAAAAATAAGATTTTGCAATATATGCAAAATATAGTTCCTTGTGATGTATCTAAGCTGGATGATCAAACGATTCCGGATATCATAAAAAAATTAAATCGAGTAGGTAGAGGGATTACTCCCTCGCCCTCTCACACCACCACGCATGCTCTCGCACGTGGCGGTTTCAGTTAATAGTTAAACTTTTCGAAATTTAATGACAAATTAAATAAGTTTAGTTCTCTAAACCAAGA
>JAIOZM010000023.1 GCA_021740585.1 Bacteroidales bacterium | reverse complement strand
ATTAGTTACTAATAAAGCAAACTTTGGAACGATGCCGGTCTTTATGACCGCCATAGCAAAGATGCTGGGTGCAATATTATTTCTGCGTTTTGGTTATGCTGTTGGCCACCATGGTTTTTTTGGGGTGATGTTAATAATTATATTAGGACATGCAGTAACCATCCCCACTGCCATGGCCGTAGCAGAAATTGCTACCAATCAGAAAGTGCAGGGTGGTGGTGCTTATTACATAATTTCGCGTTCATTTGGATTAAATATTGGAGCCTCCATAGGTCTGGCTTTATTTATTGCACAGGCAATAAGCGTCAGTTTCTATATCATTGCATTTTCCGAAGCAGCCGACCCAATAATCAGATGGCTTAATCAGGATTATGGAATACCCATTATTGATAAAAGGTGGATTAGTATTCCGGTAACCCTTCTTATATCAATGCTAATGCTTACCCGAGGTGCAAAAATGGGGATGAAGGCATTATATGTAGTTGTTGCCATATTGTTTACATCAATTATATTTTTTTTGTTAGGGAAACCAATAAGTGATGACCTCCCAATAAATTTTACTGCCAAAATAGCAAACCCCGATAATTTTTTCTATGTATTCACGATTATTTTTCCTGCATTTACAGGACTTTCTGCAGGAATAGGACTTTCCGGCGATTTAAAAGATCCTTCCAAATCTATTCCGAAAGGAACCCTGGCGGCAACCTTTGGAGCTTTATTTGTATATATTTTTGTTGCTTACAAGTTATCTGTTTCTGCCAGTCCTGAAGACCTTGCCGGTGATCAGTTTATTATGCAGAGAATTGCCTTATGGGGACCCATTATCCCTATTGGCCTTGCTGCTGCATCTTTATCTGCGGCCATTGGATCTATTATTGTTGCCCCCAGAACGTTGCAGGCCATTGGAGGAGATGGTATTTTCCCAACTCATTTTCTGAATAAATGGCTCTCGAAAGGGAATGCCGAATTCAACGAACCCATAAATGCCTCATGGGTCACTTCCTTCATCGCGATATTCTTTGTTGTGATAGGCGACATCAACTTTGTGGCGCAAATAATTTCGATGTTCTTCATCCTGACCTATGGAGCTATTTGTATTATTTCATTACTCGAACATTTTGCCGCTGATCCATCATACCGACCCACTTTTAAATCGAAATGGTATTTATCACTGCTTGGAGGTGTATTATCAATTTGGCTGATGTTCAAAATGAATATGCCTTATGCCATACTTTCACTGGCTATAATGACTCTCATTTACCTGTGGGTTACATCATACCGTAAAGAAAAGAAAGGTCTGGAAAAACTTTTCAGAGGAGTAATTTTTCAATTATCCAGACAACTTCAAATCCTGGCTCAACGAGCTAATAAGGAAGATATTGACAATAATTGGAGACCATTTGCCATATGTGTTACTCAGGACACTTTTATAAGAAGATCGGCTTTCGATATGCTTCGATGGATTTCTTTTAAATATGGTTTTGGCACCTACATCCATTTCATTAAAGGTATACTTTCAGAACAGACCAATCAGGAATCCAAAATCATTCTGAATGACCTTATAAACTTTGCCTCAGGATCAAAAAACAGAGTCTATCTCGATACCATAATAAGCCCTTCCTATACTTCCGCCATTGCTCAGGTTATTCAGCTTTCCGGAATAACAGGGAAAGGAAATAATATGATTCTGTTCGAGTTTTCAAGTGCCAGCCATCAGAATTTAAACGATGCACTGAAAACACATAACCTGCTTTTGGCAACCGGATTTGATATTTGTGTGCTCCACACCTCCTACAAAGGCTACGGGTATAGAAATCAGATTCATATCTGGATAACCAGCGCAGATTTTGAAAATGCAAATCTCATGATACTTCTAAGCTATATAATTCTTGGCCATCCTGAATGGAAAAATGGTGTCATTAAAATATTTGCCTTATACCATTCGAGTGAACTGGAAAGAAAGCGTGCAGATTTAATGGAATTGATTAAATCCGGAAGAATACCCATCTCGCCATCAAATATTAAATTGATCTCAATGGAAGAGACCGATTCTCAAGAAGAAATAATTGGGCAGAAATCAATGGATGCGGATCTCATAGTATTGGGGTTCAGGTATGAACGAATCAGAAATGAGGGCGCAAATATTTTTACTGGTTACGAAAATTTATGCAATGCACTTTTCGTTAGTTCTTATCAGGGGCTAGAACTCACTGAAAATGTCTGATTAATAACACAATAAAAAACAAAAGCCATGGAACGAATTGCTGTTTTTCCGGGAAGTTTTGATCCTTTTACAGTGGGACATGTATCCATTGTAACTAGAGCTAAATCTCTGTTTGATAAGATTATTATTGCCATTGGCCAAAATTCCGGGAAGTCGTCCCTTTTAACTGTTGAAAACAGAATCAGGTTAATCAGTGATGTATTTGCCAACGACAAAATAATTACAGTTGCCAGCTATAAAGGTCTTACTGTTGACTTTTGCAAAGAAGTTAATGCCAGATATTTATTGAGGGGGCTCAGAACTGCAGCCGATTTTGAATACGAGAGAGCTATAAGTCAGGTTAATAAGCTTATGCTGACTGAAATAGAATCCGTTTTTCTTCTTACCTTACCTGAACATACGCCTATAAATTCGACCATAGTAAGAGACATCCTCGTCCATAAAGGTAACGCAAGCAAATTTCTTCCAAAAGGAATTGACATTAATAATTACTTGTAAAATGAACAATAAGGCCGCCTGTTTTATTCTGTTATTTATTGTTCTTCATTCTACTATTTATTCCCAAAAGCTTATTGTCCAGAAGGAAAGTCCCGATGTAGCCAGTCAGGAACTAACAATTTATTCTTACAATCAGGCTTTTTTCGATTTTAAAATTCCCGTCCTGACAGTTATCTCAGGCGATACAATTGAAGTGGAAGCAAATCTCGATGAAGCCACCTGCTTGTATATCGATTATGGTCCTTATGAGACCTTTTTCTATGCAGAACCCGGGAAATCATATGTAATTAATCTGCCCGGCACAAAAAACTTTTCGAATGACTGGAAAGTAAATCCATATTTCAAGCCTTCAAAATTTCACTTGCAGGTATTTGAAAATGGTATAAATAAAGAAGTCTCCGGGCTAAATGAAAAGATTAAACAATTTGACAGTCAATTCGAGCCCTTTAATGACAAACAATTGCTGAGATACTATGATCCTGCTTTTGCAACCAAAAAGCTCGACTCGTTTTTGCTGGAACAAAACATACCAGATTCATTGGTATCTGGTGATTTTTATCGAAGCTATATCTTTTACAAAAAAGGTATTCTTGAATTCAATCTCAAAACACACAATCTTGATGAATTGACTGAAAAATATTTCACTAACAAGGATGCCTATTTCTCAAATCCTGCTTATCGTGAACTATTCATGCTAATGTTTCAATCTTATTTTAATTATCTGTCTGATAAAGAAAAATATAAAGACATAGCTCTTTTTCTGGCCACAAAACAATATGCGGAAATTAAGGATTACGTATCAGATATTGAACTCTTCAATGAGGAAATAATTTTTTCTAACATCCTCCTAAATGAAATCTATCAGGCATATTACTCAAAATACTTTGACAAGAATAAACTACTGTCTGTCCTCAAATCAATGATTCAAAATTCCACTGATCCAGATATCCTATATGCTTCAGAAAAACTTGAAGAATTGCTTACTTCATTGGAAGTATCCTATCCCGCGCCGGAATTCAGCACAGTAAATATTCAGGGTGACCAAAAAAAATTATCCGACTTTAAGGGCAGGTATGTGTATTTATGTTTTTCAGATCTTAAAAGCATAAGTGCCTTACGTGAATTAGAATATCTTAAATATCTGCATTCAAGATTTTCCAAAGAGCTTGAAATACTTTATTTTATATCAGGGGAGGAAGTATCTGATATTGTTTCTTTTGTTGAATGGCATAATATTCAATGGCAGGTTTTTTCATTAGATCAGAACCGCAATTTAGTTCAGGATTATAAGGTTTTGGCGTTCCCAATTTTTTATCTGATCGATACGAATGGCATTTTGCTTAGGAATCCGGCTCCAAATCCCTCTGAAAATTTTGAATTAATTTTTACAGAAATCTTACGGTCGGGAAGAAATTTATGAAACTTCGATCAGATTTGCAGAACTTAAAACATCAATGATCGAACCATAGCTGTTTCCAGTCAGGTAGGATAAATTTTCCTCTTCAACCCATAAAACATCAGTTATATCTTCCTTTGTCTGCGGCGATAAACTTTCGCTGGTACTGGATTCCATTTCATACCATTCTGTTTGTTTAAGGATGAACTTATCCTTAAGAAAATAGGTGTGATAGGTTGTGGTTAAGTGAGATTTCAGGATCAGTTTATTTAAGCCGCATTCCTCTTTAACTTCCCGGATAGCCGTTTCTTCAAAACTTTCTTTCTTTTCAACCTTTCCCTTAGGAAGGTCCCATACGCCATTTCTCTTTATAAATAAAACCTCCGACTTCTCATTTTTTACCAGTCCCCCGGCTGCCTTTATAAGCTTAAATCCCGATATAAAATCGAACCAAATCTTTTGGATGTCGTCATTAATAAGATAAAGTTCTTTAATAAAATCCTGATGATAAAAGGTTGTTAACACAACCCGTAAACCATGCAGACTTTTATATTTATAGTATATCGCCTCTTCATCTCCCGCTTCAGAAGGAAGCCTGTTAATAAAGAAAACTATTCTGTCGTTAAAAAAAACTTTATACATTTGACGATTATGAATTAAGTAAACTAATTAGCCGATGATATTACAAAATCAAATTGCCGAATACTTACTACAAAGTAAAGCAATAAAATTAGATGCAGCAAACCCTTTTACCTGGGCATCAGGTTGGAGGTCTCCCATTTATTGCGACAATCGCATCACATTGTCTTATCCGGAAATAAGGAGTTTCATAAGGGATCAGTTTATCGGGATTATCAGAAATAAATATCCTCAGTGTAATCTTATAGCAGGTGTAGCAACGGGAGCTATTGCTCAGGCGGCTTTGGTTGCAGACAAAATGGAGCTTCCCTTTGTTTATGTACGTCCTGAGCCCAAGAAGCACGGAAGAGAAAATTTAATTGAAGGTGAAATTACTAAGGGGCAGAAGGTTGTGGTTATTGAAGACCTCATTTCAACAGGAGGCAGCAGTTTGAAGGCTGTGGAAGCACTGCGATCTTCAGGGGTGGAAGTTTTAGGGATGGCGGCCATCTTTAGTTATGGATTTGAGGTAGCAGAGAAAAGCTTCTTGGAATCTGAATGTGCCCTCGACACGCTTGGTAATTATAATGACATGCTGGAAATTGCAGTGAAAATGAATTACATTGAAGAAAAATATCTTAATATATTGAAAATATGGCGGGAAAGTCCGTCAACCTGGGGAAAATAATAATATGGAAAAAATTGAAAGTAAAGTAGGAAAGATCCTTAGTTCAGATAAAAAGATTTTCACTTTTTTTTCTGACTTCAACAATTTTGAGCAACTTATTCCTGCCGATAAAGTAAAGAACTGGCTGTCTGATGGAGAATCGTGCTCATTTAGTGTAGATGGTATTGGAAGTGTAGGACTCAGAATTATTGAGAAAGAAGAATTTAAGCTAATTAAGATATCATCGGAGGGGAAATCTCCCGTGCCTTTTCAGATGTGGATTCAAATGAAGCAGATTGAAGAGAACGATACCCGGGTAAAAATAACTATCGATCCAAAGGTTAATGTTATGCTTATGGGAATGGTTAAAAAACCATTGAAAGAGTTTTCAGACATGTTAATTGATCGTATGGAACAATTATCATTTTGAGAATAAATATTCAATTTCACCAAAACTGAAACTCTCCAATTTACCCGAAGACTTTTGAAGCACAAGATGCCCGTCATCGCGGACATCAATGATTTTAGCTTCAAACTGGCTGCCCCTGGACATGAATAAAGCCGACTGATTGAATTTAAAAAGATTATTAAAATATACTTTGTTAATAAACTGAAAGCCTTCCTTATTAAGCAGATAATAGTTTTTATTAAATACGTCGATAAAATCATTCAGGACGACTGAAATATTTTGTTCTTTTCCTGTAATTTCTTTAAGGCTTATTGCATTAAATTCCTTATTTGCGATATCCTGATTGATATTCAAACCTATCCCGGAAATACATCTCTTTATTGAATTTCCATAAATAGTATTTTCAATAAGAATTCCCGCGATTTTCCTTCCCTTCACAAGTATATCATTTGGCCATTTAATCATTGCCGGGGCGTTATATTTACGGATTGTTTCCATTAAGCAGAAGGCAATAAATTTTGACACAAAAAAATTCTTATCGACAGGAATATGCTTTGGCTCAAAAACAATCGAAAACAAGAGGTTCTTCTTAGGCTCACTTTCCCAGCTGTGGTCACCTTGTCCTCTTCCTAAATCCTGAAAATCAGCCCTGATAATATAGGGCATATCCGGCTGGGGGGCTAATTTAGCAGCATAAGTATTTGTGGAGTGGGTACTTTCTAATTCGATAATTGTCATTTATGTAATCTTAGGTATTATATTTGATGATGAAATGTCTGCTAAAGGGTTTAAACTATCCTGAATAAGACATTATGTCACTTGTCAGAAGTGATAAAAATAATCTAAATAAGCCGTTTTAGTTTAATAAATTCAAAATAAAGCTCTAACTTCGTGGCCGGAAAAATTGCTTAATATTAAGCAAATGAGCCTATTAAGAGACCAGTTTTTATAAAATTCATTTTCTAACAAGAGTTTAATGACAGGACAAAAAAAAAGAAATCAGGCACAAAGTGATAAAATATTATTAGAAACCATCATTGAAGCCGTTAAAAATAAAAAGGGCAAGGAAATTGTAAGTATTAATCTTAAAAAAACAGAAAATTCAGTTTGTGATTATTTTGTTATTTGTACTGGTGAATCAACTACACAGACAAGTGCCATTGCAGATGAAATAAAAGATAAGAGCCGGGAACTTGCTGACACATCGGTTCATCATATTGAAGGCTTAACTGAATCGAGCTGGGTTTTAATGGATTACATTTCAATTGTAGTTCATATTTTTCTTAAAGATCAGAGAGGATTATATCAATTGGAAGATCTTTGGGGAGACGGAATACTAACAATGCATGAGGATATTTAAATAAAAAGAAAATGAGCGATAGTAAAATAAATAAAGATTCATCAAATAAAAATTCAGACCCTCAAAAGCCAAAAATTCAGAGTTATTGGATTTACATTGCCATTGCAGTGGTATTTTTAGGCATGCAGTTTATTAATTTCAATAAAACTGTAGAAGAAATAGGTCAATTAAAATTAGAAGAGCTTATAAATCAGCATTCTGTAGCTAAAATTGTTCTTGTAAACAAGGAAAAGGCAGAAATTTATCTTAAAGAATCTTCTGAGAATAATTCTCCGTCCGGTACAAAAAGCGTTAACTCATTTTCTCAGGTTCCTCCAAATTACGTGTATAATTTTTTATCTGCTGAAGATTTTAGCCGATGGATTTATAGTTTGGAAAAAGAAATGGGAGCCGCTAATTTTCCTGAAGTTACAAGCCTAACCCGAAAGAATTATGTGGGCGATATAATGGGATGGATTTTACCAATTATTCTTCTCGTTGCTATTTGGCTGTTTATTTTTCGAAAAATGAGTGGCGGTGCAGGTGGTGGCGGTGCAGGTAATATTTTCAGTGTTGGAAAATCGAAAGCACAAATTTTTGATAAAAATACAAATGTAAAAATCGACTTCAAAGATGTTGCAGGTCTTGAAGAAGCTAAGGTTGAAGTGAATGAAATTGTTGACTTCCTGAAGAATCCGAAAAAATATACCGATTTGGGTGGTAAAATTCCAAAAGGAGCATTGCTGGTAGGTCCTCCGGGTACGGGGAAAACATTGTTAGCAAAAGCGGTTGCCGGAGAAGCCAATGTTCCCTTCTTTTCGATTTCAGGTTCCGATTTTGTGGAAATGTTTGTTGGAGTAGGTGCATCCAGGGTAAGAGATTTATTTAAGCAGGCAAAGGAAAAAGCTCCATGTATTGTCTTTATCGACGAAATTGACGCCGTAGGAAGGGCTCGTGGAAGAAATGCAAGTCTCGGTTCGAATGATGAAAGGGAAAATACCCTTAACCAGCTTTTAACCGAAATGGATGGTTTTGGCACCAATAGCGGCGTAATAATTCTGGCTGCAACAAACCGTTCCGATGTTCTTGATAAGGCTCTTTTAAGAGCCGGCCGGTTCGACAGGCAGATATCTGTTGAATTGCCCGATTTAAATGAACGAAAAGAAATATTTAAGGTTCATATCCGGCCTTTAAAGCTCTCGAAGGAAATAGACATCGACTTTTTCTCAAAACAGACTCCGGGATTCAGTGGTGCTGACATAGCCAATGTATGTAACGAATCAGCCTTAATAGCTGCCAGAAGTAATAAAAAGAAAATCGGGAAGCAGGATTTTCTGGATGCTATCGACAGGATTATAGGTGGACTGGAAAAGAAGAATAAAATTATTTCTGCAGAAGAAAAGAAAACCATTGCTTTTCATGAAGCCGGCCACGCTACAATAAGCTGGCTTCTGCCACATGCAAATCCTCTGGTAAAAGTTACCATAATTCCCAGAGGCAGGGCATTAGGTGCTGCATGGTATCTCCCTGAAGAAAGACAGATAACCACTACCGAGCAACTTTTAGATGAACTCTGTGCGACACTCGGTGGCAGGGCTTCTGAAGAGCTCACTTTTAATAAGATTTCAACGGGTGCATTAAATGATTTGGAAAGGGTAACAAAGCAAGCTTATGCCATGATATCATACTTTGGGATGAGCAAAGAAATTGGAAATCTGAGTTATTATGACTCCAGCGGACAAGGTGATTATACATTCACCAAACCTTATTCGGAAAAAACGGCAGAGAAAATTGATCTGTCGGTTAAGGAACTAATTAGTATTGAATATGAAAGAGCCAAAAAAATTCTTAAAGATAATGTTAAAGGTCTGACAGAACTTGCACAGCAATTGCTTGAAAAGGAAGTCATCTTTTCTGAAGACCTGGAAAGAATATTTGGAAAACGAAAAGTGGATGCTCAAAGTCTTACAGAAGTTCCAAAAAAGCCGGCCGCAAGACGTTCACCAGTAAAAAAAGTGCTCGCTGCAAAAACAAGTCAGCGATCAGCTAAAAAGAATGCTTCAGGTGAGAATGATGAAAATTCAAACTAATAGTCAATGGAAGAGAGAGTATTGGTTCACACTACAGACAAAACTCATATTGCTGAAATGTTATTGCAGTATCTGAGTGATAACGGAATAATTGCCTTTACAATTGACAAAAGAGATTCTAATTATCATTTTGGGGACATTGAATTTTATGTTATGAAGGATGATGTTATAAGAACCAAACTACTCATTAATAAATTCGAAAGTTGAAAGAATTCTATAAAAGAAGTTTAAGTGGAGTATTCTTTGTTTTAATTATTCTGGTGGCTGTTTATGCTCATATTTTATCTTTGTATGTTCTGCTTTTAGTCGTTCTCATTTTTTCACTTAATGAGTTTTATACTTTACTATTCAAGTTAAAATTTCTTCCTTATAAATTATTTGGTATTACAGCGGCGATGCTACTTTTTACCCTAAATTTTCTTGTGGCAATAAACCTGCTTGATCCCCGGTTTCTTCTCCTAAACCTATTCTTTATTAGCCTCCTGCCAATTATTCCATTATTTTACCATACAAAAAGTTTCGTTCAATCCTGGGCCACTACTCTTATTGGCTGGATATACATAGTTATACCCATGTCGGCATTTGCATTTATATCCCAAATGACAGGTAAATATGAGCCGGTTTTAATTATGTCTGTTTTTATAATTATCTGGACCTTCGATTCTTTTGCCTACTTAAGTGGCAGCCTCCTGGGAAAACATAAAATGTTTCCGGGAATATCTCCAAAAAAATCGTGGGAAGGATTTGCCGGCGGATTGTTATTAAGTTTAGTCCTGGTATTTTTTCTTTCTCCAGCGGCAGAAATCCTTAGCAGGACAGAATGGTTGCTCCTGACTGTTGTAATAGTGATTACTGGCACCTTAGGTGATTTGATAGAATCCGGCATAAAAAGAAACGTCGGCGTAAAAGACTCGGGGAAATTTCTCCCAGGTCACGGAGGCTTTCTTGATAGATTTGATTCACTTTTATTTGCCTTACCTTTTGTTTACCTTTACCTTATTTTTGTAATCTGATGTCAAAAAGAATTATTCATAAGGAAGGATTTAAAATTATCAGCTTCATAACAATAAGCCTGGTTTTGATAAATCTTATTGGTTTTCTTTTTATTACCCAGTCTTACTTAAGTTATATAATTCTGCTAATATCGATCTTGTTCTTAGCCTTTGTCCTTAGGTTTTTCAGGGTGCCGAACCGATTGGTAATACAGGATGAAACCACAGTATACTCTCCTGCCGATGGGAAGGTAGTGGTAGTTGAAGAAGTTTTTGAAGGAGAATATTTAAAGACAAAATGTATTCAGATTTCTGTATTCATGTCGGTATGGAATGTACATATCAACTGGTCACCTGTAAATGGTCTGGTTAGTTATTACAAATACCACCCAGGACAATATCTTGTTGCACGACACCCTAAGTCTTCCGAATTAAATGAGAGAAACAGCCTGGTTATAAAAACGACAAACAATGTTGAAATTCTTGTAAGACAAATTGCAGGATTTGTTGCCCGCCGTATTGTATCTTATGCTAAACCTGAAAAGCATTTCTCACAATCCAGTGAAATTGGTTTTATAAAATTCGGCTCCCGGGTAGATGTATTCCTTCCTATAAACACAGAAATATTGGTTAAGCCAGGCGATAAAGTAACCGGCACCATAAGTAAGTTAGCTTTGTTAAAATAAATTTAAAATTCAGTAATTAACAAGCGCTTAACACACCCATCTCTTTAAAATCAATACTTTTGATTAAAATTTAATTTAAAAACCGATTATTATGAAGAAAGTATTATCCCTCGTTGCTATCGTTGTATTTTTTGCCTCAATAGCTATTCCAGTTTCAGCTACAAATGATTTAGGTACTGTTTTTGTTCAGGTTGATGATGAAAAACCAACAAAAAAAGATAGTAAGACTGCAAATCAAACAGATGCAAAAAAAGCAGCTTCAAAAGATTGTTCCACTACTTGTGGTGAAAAAGCAGCTGCAGCTTGTGGCGATAAAGCAGCACCTGCATGTGGTGAAAAAGCTGCAACTCCTGCTTGTGGAGAGAAGAAAGCAGCCCCTGCTTGCGGAGAAAAGGAAAAAAAATAAAATTATCAACAGTTTTTGAAACCGTCTTTCACAAGAAGACGGTTTTTTTATTGCCAGAACTTTGATTATTTATACTTTTGCAGGAAATTGAACTACAAAATGAAAAAGGACAATCAGATTTTGAAGATAAATGATGATGTACAATGGATAGGCATCCTGGATTATGAAATTGAGACCTTTGATGTTGTAATGAAAACAGAATATGGGACCACCTATAATTCCTATTTCATTAATGCTGAAAAGAAAACCATTATTGAAACAAGCAAGGAAACATTCAAAGACACATATCTCGAAAAAATTAAAAAAGTCTGCGATCCGGCAGAAATTGAATACATTGTTTTGAATCACACGGAACCTGATCATTCCGGAAATTTGAAGCACCTATTGCAATTGGCACCAAATGCTACTGTGGTTGGCAGTGGACAGGCATTGAATTACCTAAACGAAATGGTTGGCTTTAGCTTTAAATCGTTAAAAGTTAAGGATGGGGATGTTTTGGATCTTGGAAACAAAAAACTCAGAGTAATTGGCGCTCCCAACCTCCACTGGCCCGACAGCATTTATACTTACCTTGAAGAAGATAAGATTCTGTTCACCTGCGATTCCTTTGGTGCACATTATTGCAATGAAGATATGTTTAACGATGTTGTAGGAAATTATGATGATGCTTTCAAATATTATTTTGACGTAATCCTTAAACCATTCAGCAAATTTATGCTGAAAGCTATTGAAAAAATTAGCAGTCTGGAAATAAAAACAATCTGCCCGGGTCACGGCCCTATTCTTAGAACCGACTGGAAAAAGTATGTTGACCTTTCTGAAAAATGGGCCAAAGAATACTTAGAGAGCACCATAACAAATAAGCGTGTTTTAATAGCCTATGTGTCTGCCTATGGCTACACAAAAGAAATGGCTGAACGAATTAAAACCGGAATTCAACAATATGAAAGCATAAGAATTGAGATCCTTGATATTGAAAATATGCTTCTGGGAGAACTGGAAGAAGAGCTGGTTCAGTCTGACGCTTTAATAATAGGTTCCCCAACTATAAATCAGAACACCCTTCTGCCTGTATATAAATTATTCTCCGTTATAAATCCAATCCGCGATAAAGGAAAGTTATTTGCCACATTCGGATCCTATGGATGGAGCGGAGAAGCAGGGAAAATTATGGACGATAATTTAAAGAATCTCAAATTAAAGCCAGCTCTTGACAACCTGTCAGTAAAATTCTTTCCACATGATGAAAAATCGGATCTTTTCATCGATTTCGGAAAAAGATTTGGCCAGGCTATGTTAGAGCAATAAACTTATTTCACCACAGAAAGTTTTTTAATTCCTCTAATATTCCCTTTGTTATCTCTTAATCGTATCAGGTAAACGCCTTGTATGTATTGGTCTAATTCTATTCTCTCCAACTGACTACCGGGCAACCATTCGCGTTGCTCTATTATTCTGCCCATATGATCGAAAATCTCCAGATTAAAAGCTTCATTATAAAAGGCACTTAATTTAAGGTAAACAAATTCCCGCGCTGGATTGGGATATAGATTCATTTCAATAGCATCCACAAGGCTCCCTTGAATACCTGTAGGGAAGAAAGACTTGTCATCGGTTGCAGCCTGATATACTTGCTTGGTATTATCGTTCTGAATAAAAACAGCTATTCTCAGCATTTCAGGATCATAAACATCCTGATAATTCCAGCTGTATTGCTCCGATACACTTTCGCCCTCTTCCCATGCATTGAAATACGCTTTTCCAGCAGCATTAGGAATCATATCCTTAACCACATTGCGAAATTTCATTTGTCCGTTAGGCATAACAACATCATCAATAATTTTCTCATAAACCACAACTTGCAGGATTCTTTCTGCCTCTTCTAATGAATATAGGGCTTTTAAATCCACAGTCGCCATCAATTGCTCCTGTCCATAACTTACATTCAGACCAATCTCAAATAACGGCTCGAGCAGCGACTGTTTAACAATATCATTTGAACTTAAAGCCTGAATCTGAGCATCCGAAGTATAAGAAAGTAAACCGTCTCCCCCACCATCAATAATTAGCTCAGGCAACTTGCTAACACCATAAAAGAGCGCTCTTGTTGCAGGAACAAAAATATTTGAGGCGTTGAATACGTCGGGACCGCCAATATCAGTGTGATATTCAAGTTTAACCACGTCACTAAAATTATCGGCATAGATTGAGTTTACCTTGTTGTCACTATTAACTACTCCCAAATTTGATCCATTGGTATAATTTTCCATTAAAACCATCCTTGTGCGTGAGGTGATTTTAAAATTGTCGAAAGCGAATCCTTTTCTGTCAAGCCCTAGTTGATGACTAGTACCATAGTGCAGCTTAAAACGAACATTGGGCTTATCTTTTATTTCATCAATATATCTAACAGCTTTTATCCATTCATCCTGTGTTTGTGAACCGGACCAGCCTATCTCCTGACCGGCAGGTTTATTAGCAATCGTAAAATCGTTGAACCAGTTTATGCCCTGATTAAGAGTACCTACGTTTTGCCAGCTGATCTCATTATTTATGGAATACTGTAGCACCACCCCTTCATTATCTTCCAGGTCTCTGAAAATATCTAAGGATATCATTGGTTTTTCAACATCTCTTAAGTTAAAGCAGGGCGAGATTACCCACGATTGTTCACTTACAATAGTATCGTTAGGGACATCTGTAAACCAGGCCCTCGAGTTATTCGTACTGTTTGAGGAAAACTCAGCCAGATTATAGTCCCAGCTATTGTAAGGTAGAGTTTGACTGGTATTTGCAGACCACCTGCCATTATCTGTCTCAAAATCTTCAAAATAAAAACCCTCGTCACTCACCCGAATGGTAGGTTTTAAGACAATTGTACGATTAAATTCATTTTTGCAACCAATTTCTGTTTCAACAGTCAGTTTGATGTTATAATCATCGATTCCACTAAATGTATAGTATATCTGATCTGCGCCCGCAAAAACAGTTGAATCGACAGGCGAATTATAAAATACCCAATCAAAACTGGTCAACTCATTTTCACTTTCAACATTTGAAATAAACAAGATTGAATCGCCTTCAAGGAAGCACTCGTTCGTCCACACAAATGTTCCATCAGGTTTATCTCCAAAATCAACGGTGCGGCTATAGCTGTCAACACAACCCTGTGGAGTTGTTCCATTTAAAACTATGGTTCTGTTTCCGGGCTTTGTATATTTATGTGAACCCTCAACACCGGTACTAAAATTGTTTTCACCGGAATTTATATCACCATAGTTCCAATTCCATTCCGAAACAGTGTGTTTATCTGCTGTTTGATTCAGGAAGTAAATAATATCATCACTAGCAATACAAACATCGCTTTCCACAAACTGGATATCGGGGACAAAGTTTACAGTAAGATCTTTACTCACAGAGCTAACACATCCATGCTCGCTTGTATTGGTAAACACAATTGTATTTTGCCCCAGATTTGCCAATTGCGGGTTAAAATTGAAGCCATCATTGATATTCCCCACAACTCCCGGAAGTCCCGAGAAAACAGCTGTTTCAGGGTTCCCTGTTAGCGGAATTGACCCTTCATTCTGACAAAATTCATCGGCCCTAAGAGCATCCATTTTGGGTGATTGTACACTTTCGATGGTGAAATCTTCTCTTAAAACCAAGGTGGCTCCTGCGTCGACATATTTATATTCAACGGTATAAACCCCGGCTTCAAGCAAGGTTGGTGATATGGTAGCCGAATTATTCAATTTATCTGCCAAACCAACAACCGGCAATAGACTTGAATTAAGCAATCTAAAACTACCTGTTGATCCGGCAGTATTGGAGGCAATTACATCAAAATTCCCGTCATAATCGCAATAAACCGGCTTTGGTATATAAATATCTCCCTGTGCTCCAAGAACAAAAACAACAGCACTATCCATACTGGTGCAGCCATCATCATTGGTATAGGTATAATAAAGGGTATGCGGTGAATTGGTAGTGTCAGCAATTTGCGGATTAAAATACCCTCCCGTTGAAATTACACCCGGTCCGGTGAAAATTCCTCCGCTAAAATTAGCTTTCAGTTCAACCGGTGGATCTTCCAGACTAAAACTTTGATCAAGATTTATAAATTCTACATCCGTTTTAGAATTTACCAGAATTTCAACCTCACCTGTACTTGAGTTTTTAATTCCATTGAAATCGATAACAGAATCTATCCTGTAGGTCACGGTATTGTCGGGATAAACTTGGAATTTGTATGGTGAAGCGAGAATTCCATCGTGTAAAGTGGTCAGAGCACCATTAGAACTATATATCTTCATAGGAAATCTACCGCTTAGATTTACTACTATCAAAGCCGAATCGTCTTCACAGATTTCAAAATTACCAGCGACTGTTGCAGTGGGCAGAACTGTATAAATTGCCAGACTATTTGGATCAACTGTTTGGAACACAGAACTGCTGTTCCCTGCCAAATCGGTCATTTTCACTTGAACGTCAAGTGTTCCCGGATCCACTTCAGAATCGGAGGACTTAACTTTATAATAAAGGGTATATTGCCCTGCACCGGTATTTAAACCCCATAATGCGGTTGAATAATACGGCACACCATTCACTTCAGTGGAAACATCGAAATTATAAACACCTGCGTCAGCATCGGTAGTAACTACAATTTCAATAGTATCTCCCAGGGTATAGACTCCATTTGCAACTTGAATTTTAGAAATTACAGGCCGATTTGCATCAATGGAAATACTATTTGCAGGGAGAACAGTATAGGTACTGCTAATATTTCCTGCCTGATCCCTGAGGGTAAGCTTCACATCCAAACCGCCTGCTATTACATCCATATCACCCTCTCTGATTTTATACTTTAATATATAAACACCATTTCCCAAATCCTGAAGACTCACATCGGGAATACTAACAAAGTTCACCGAGGTTGGCGCTATGGCAGTATAGGAATTATCATCGGCAGAGACTATCATTTCAATTTCATCGCCAATTTTCTTTGAATTCCCAGAAACCTGTATGTAATTTACTACCGGCCGTGAAGCATCTATAACTGTAGAACTGATTATTGCACCTTGATAAATCTCTCCTGCCAGAGTAGTGCTGTTTATTTGCAAATCAACAACAGGGATATTATCGCTGGCTGAGAAATCACCACCGCCCTCATTTACCTTAAAATAAGCGTAGCATAATGTATTGTTTATGTACTTCAGGCTATCTAAGGTTCGCCCGGCAATAGTACCTGAATAATCCAATAAGGTAAAGTTCCCATTATCAATTAAACGAACCTCGGCCATAACCACATCATCAATAATATAACTTGAATTATCAATAATAAGAAGGTCTATTTCAGGTTCTCTTTGGGCAGTGACAGAAATATTATTACTGGTAAGCGATGCGCCGCTGGTAAGTTCAGCTGCATTTACAGTTATAGAAAAATCGTTAAAATCCGAATCAAAATCAGAACTAAAGGCAAGGCTTAAATCTACACTCGATGATGTAATATTCGATACAGAAGTCACTGTAATATCAGGGGTCTTGCTGGTAGAGAAATTTGATGGAATAAGTGCAAGATCCTTAAAAGTTTCATCCTTTAAGCTTAGAGTGAGCATAGCTCCGTTTAATGTGAGTTCATCCAGACCAGGGTCATTAATAAATGCTTCTGCCGGGGCAGGCAGAATGCTTATAACCGGGGTTGCGGTTACTGTACCACTGCTCTTAAACTCAAGACAACTTGCCGGTATTTCGCATGTAAGGACATCGGTTGTGAGTATATTATAGTTAATTACATCAGGAAGGCTTATGGTAAGTACCTGACCCACCACATTTACATATGATGCACCCTGATCAATGCCAAGAATAGCAGGTTTTACCTTCGTTTCCCATTCTGCACTTCCTGATATACTATTTATCAGATTCGCTGTAAGAACATTTTCATCCCCCAAACCGGTAGCCCATTCATCCTCTGAAAGAGTAAATATTATTTCACCACCACCGGCACGAATACTGTCTTCTTTGTTATACATACCAGATTGTATATTCCCTGAAGTTGTAATGCTGGCAGGCAGAGGTTCGACAGAAAAAGCATTATTTATAAGGAAAGGTCCACCGGTAGTAGATTTTAAAATATCTCCAACAATACTGATATCAATATTGTCCGTAACATCAATATTATAAGATCCCGCGGCAGGGAAGTAAAGGCTGAGTACAGAAGGACTATCTAAATTAATATTCCCTAATGTGTAGGCTGTAACATTGGAATTCCAGGATGTACTGCCGCTGATTTGATTAAATAAAAGATTCGCGGTGCCAATAAGTATATCAATCTGATTTACCCATTGATCACCATTAACTGTAATGGTCAGACTTTTCCCACCGGTCCGAATATCGGCCTCAGTTTCTGCCGGACCTGTAACAAGGTCGCCAGACAAGGTAAAACTTACCCCCTCATTTATCACCTGAAAGCTTGGAGGTGAAGGTATAACTGAATAATTTGTATTTGCAGAGGCACTTATTGGAATAGAAATACTTACAGTTTCATTTGAGCCGATAAAATAATTAACTGCTTCAGGAATAATTATTGTAAGCGTGCTATCGTTTCTTCTAAAAACATCGTCTGAGGAAAATGGTATTAAATTCCAGTTTTGATCGCCTGAAATGACTGAGAGGAGCTCTGTTGTTATTGCATTTGATTGTCCAATAGTGGGTTCCCATATATCATTTCTCAATTTTAGTACTATTGAGTCTCCACCGGCACTAATACTTGATTCATTTTTTGAAAGAAGAACGCTGCCTTCCAGAACTGCAGTAAGAGGATCGTGTTGAATAGTAATTGCCGGACCTACCACAATAGTTGAATTTGAAGCGAGAGTGGAAGCATCGAGGGTAGCACTAATAGTTTCGTTACTATAAATATTATAATCGCCCACCTCGGGAGGAAGTGTTATAGTAAGCACACTGCCTGTTACGTTAACATCATTATAATCAAGATATGTTGCCACAGATCCCCAGTCTCCACCTGCTGATCCGCTAATTGAAGCCAGTAAATTTGTTGTTACAGGGTCATCAAGACCAACCTCGGGAACCCATTCGTCTCCATTTAAAGTAATGCTAAGCGTAGCTCCGGGCTTACGCATTTCTGTTTCAGTATTATTGGTGACCAAAGAGCCTCCAAAACTTGCTGAAGATGCGAGGTTTGTTATGGAAAAAGTTTCCGATCCTAAACTATAAGCTCCATTCTGCAGAGCTGATACCGGCAGGCTGACACTTACTGTTTCATTTGAACCGATATAATAATTTGAAACTGCCGGAATTGAAATGGTAACCGTATTTGCGTTGGTTCTTACTACATTGGAGACGGTGAGATTACTATTTATTACCGACCAATTCACATTACCAGAAATACCACCAAGAATTGATGATCTGACCGCATTAAAGGCAGCTCCTTCTGCAACCAAGGTATCGTTGCTTATTGAAATTGTAATCTGATATGGGTTTTCCCTGATGTTTAATTCCGTTCTTCCTGTTGTAATTGTACCTCCAAGGCTGGAAGTAATTAAATCGTGAGTTATGGTAAGAAAAGAACCTGCAACTATAGGATTACCCGCAGTAAGTGCAGAGCCAGGAAGAGTAACACTGATATCTTCATCATCATAAATATCATAGTCAGGCACAGCCGGAAAGCCAATCTTCAGCTCGGTATCTGAACTTCTGACAACATTTGTATAATCAAGCAAGGTAGTTACTGTTGCCCAGTCACCACTCCCATCACCTACCATAGAATTTATAAATTCTGTAGTCACAATATTATCCTCTCCAAGAGTATCAACCCAGGTCTCAGCGGTTAAAGTAATGATAAGAGTATCACCTCCAATGCGAATACTTCCTTCACTATTATTGGTAGTGAGAGAACCTCCAAAACTTGCGGTTTGTGCATTTAGCACATTTGGTGTTACAATAAAGAACAGGACAAATACTATATATACAAATTTTTTCATTTCCATAGAGCTTTAGCGTTATTCCCAAAGATTCCCTTGAGCGTCGGTCTTAATAAGAGTAAACATTGAGTTTTCTCCATACTTATTGTTACCCAGGATTAGTATGCCTTCATCAGAGCAAATTACAGAACTTGCAGTCTGTTCGCCGGTAGATCCGAATTCCTTGGTTTCGCCAATTTTGTTTCCACTCTCATCAACAATCATGAGAACTATTTTTTTATCGAGACTAACCGTCTTGGTACCGAGAACGACCAGATTTCCATCTTTATTAAGGGTCAGATCGTTTGCATTAAAAATGGCATTATCAGATAGAACAAAGTTCTCTCTTTCTTTCATATAAAGAATTTTTCCGGGATTAAAAGGATCCAGTTTATATACAATTTTCCTAACATTTAATTTCCCAACTGTTGAACTTCCCTCCTTAAGGGTTGAAAGAACAAATAGTGTGGAATCATTTTGCTGCACCATAGAAGCAAATTCATTGGCTTTTAGGGGATCTCCAAAATCTCCTGCCACTACATAATTTCCAGCTTCATTAATAAACAGAATACTAATTTGCGAGCTATTTATGCTACCACCAATAACCCGTGTTCCTGCAGAGAAATATTGGTTTTCACGGAATTTCAAAATATTCTTAAGGGCAATTTGTATACCCGATTCATTTGCTGAAACTTTTGGATTTGCAAAATTCTCATCATAAGATACAATATACAGTTGGTTTGAACTGCTTAGCGAATTGGTATAGCCAACGAAAAAGAACCCGCCATCATCTTTCTGTATGGAAGCATAGGCCTCATCATTATTAACACCGCCGTAATTGTGAATATTGCCCACGATATTTCCAGAGAAGTCTGTTTGAATCAGTACGGCGTCGGGTGTTTCATCAGAATTTGAGGTACCTCCTGATATTAAAAGTCCTTCATCATAAATATCCAGTCCATTGCTTTTATCATCCCATGAATTCCCAAAATACTTTGTCTCACCTATCTGTCTTCCATACTTATCTGTAAACACCAGGGAAATATCAGTACCCCTGCTTTCCGTTTCTGATGTTCCTGTGATTACATAACCACCATCCGGCAATTCCCGCACCTGACTCGCAATGTCACTCATATAGGTACCATAGAATTTTAAAAAATAATCGGATTGCTTTTCAGAGATCTCTTTTTCACAAGAAAAAAGAAACGGAATCAATAAAAAAGCTACTAATTTTCTCATATTTTCAGTGATTATTTTCTTTTAGGATTATAGATTGTTTTTGAAATACCGAAGCATACAGAGATATCATTCAGTACAAAGTTATCGTCCAAATAATAATAAAGCCATGCGTTTTCATCCATTCCATCATTCCTGCTTAAATTATTGACTTGATTTAAAAGTCCAAGGTTGTATCTGAGGTCAAGAAAAAAGTATGCATTGGGTATTTTATATCTCACTCCACCTCCCAATATTGCCCAATAATTGTTGATTTTTCTATTATCCAGAATTTCAAGACCGGGGCCTTCAGCATCTTCTAATGGGGATGTGGTATTTTCATAGGTTCTTTTTGCGTCACTCTTTGCTGAAATTAAATAGGATGTTTTTAGGCCGGCGCGAAGGTAGGGAGCTACTTTTCCATACTTTTTTAAAACCCAAATCATACTTACCGGGAAATCCACTCTCAATTGATCTTCGCTATATTCTACAAATGCGAAATCAAATGGTCTGTGTTGAAATTCAAATGTATTTTGAATAATCATCGGCTCCATACTCAGTTCCAGATTAGGGCGAATGTTTAAATTATAAATAAATCCAACCTGGAAGCCAAAGCCAGAGCTGTTATAATCACCATCACCGCCGATTCCACTCCCCAGGCCTACCTGTGAATCCACACCGAATGGTTCAAACATTCTAATCCGTGAAAAATTCACTCCGCCACCAAGGCCAACCGAAGCGCGGGGATCGTTATCAAACTCGTTCAGGAAATTTACAAATTCAGATGGATCGGTTGCAACAATTTCATATTCGGGATATTTCTTTAAAAACTCGAGACAATAAAGTTCAGCCTGAAGAAGATTATCGTCAAAAATAAAAGCATTGATAAGAACCTTATAGGCTTGTATCCTTTCTTCCCGGGTAAATCCAGATTTCAGACAATCCATCAGTAAATCAGGAACTCTTTCTATTTGGCCCATATTGAACTGATTTTGTGCTTCCTGCAAATTTACAGCGCAATCTTTTTCCTGGGCGAATAAAATGCCCGGATTTAAAAAGATGAGGGAAAGGAAGAACAATAATTTAAATGATTTTCGCATAGTTTATAATTTTTGCTCAAGTATTCTAGTTTTTGTTTTTTTATATTCTATACCTTCACCTACATAGATGTTCCACTCTTCCTGCGATAGATTTCTATTTATCAGGGGATAAACTTTCGATGCCATTATTGCTGACAATGAAGGCCTTACAATCAGCCTGGGATCCTCTGCACTTCCACTTACAAAATAATTTCCATCCCCAATAAAAGCGGCTGCAAATACAAAGCCTGAATTATCGGTAAGTACAATCGGCGGACTTGTAAAATCTAATAAATTCCAGAACATTACTGTATTATCATAAGAAGCAGACACCAGAAAATTATTGTCGGAAGAGAAGGAGAAATCGGTTACTCTGGCCATATGCCCCTGCAAATTTGCAACTAGTTTATTATTTGATGTGTTAAATATTTGGATTCCCCCGTCGATTGTTCCACAGGCAAGATACTTTCCATCAGGTGAAAATTCAAGTGTTTGAACCGGGTTAAGAGAATCAGATTTAATTTCTGTCGCCGATGCATCACTAATCTGCCAATAAATTACTTTCCCATCTTTTGATGCCCCGGCCAGAATAGTCCCGTCTACTGAAACAGAAAGATCATTAATTCTTGATTGGGTATCGGCAAACTTCTCAGACTTTTTCTCCTTCAGATTCCAAACCTCAATTATATTATTTAGTCCGCAGGTAAAAACAGTATTATTGTCAGGAGCAGGCGCAATAGCCCTGATGTTCATATCAAGTCCGGTCATTTCAACCGGCAAAAGATTTTGGGAGTTTAACTCAAATAAAAATAAACCTTTGCGGTTTTCGGCTGCCAGGAGATATTTTCCATTTGAAGTAGCAGCAATTTTTTCAATTATATTTCTTCCTTCAATAATCGTTGAATATTTATATTCCAGACTGTCTATATCCCATTTTAGTATTTTCCCGTCACTTCCGGAAGTAAAGAATGAATTACTACCTTTCAGTACGGTCAATGATCGGACCGCATTATTATGACCTTTAAGAACATTATAATCATTTCCTAAAAGAAGTTTCAAAGATGAGTACAATCCGTCATAAATATCCACATCAAATGATTCTCCCTTGTATTCCTCATTAAACCTAAATGCCTGAAGCGAAAGAAGGGCTTTTAAATCCTTATCGGTACTAATGGCTTGCGATTTTACAGCCATAGTTTTTGCAACGGAAAGCATCCTTTGCTGATAGGCCTGCTCCCGGGCAGCTTCTGCTGCTTTTTGTTGATTCAGGGCTTCCTGAGCATTTTTTATTGCAAGATCACTCTGCTCATTAGCCCGGATAAGATTTAGCTCTGCTCTTCTGGTTTGGGTAGCCGCGATTTTCGCACTTTCCACAGCCTCCAATCTTTTCTCCTCAGCAAGATAGGCTGCGGTGTCAGCTCTTAGTCGTTCTATCTGCGCAATTTCCATATTATCCTGAGCAATCTTTTTTTGCTGCTCAGCTTCAATGGTTTTTTGTTCGGCTGTATTTCGTTCTGTCTCTGCAATAACAATTTGTTGTTCGAGGTTCACTGATAATTGTCTCGTCCAAAGAAACATCACCAAAGAAATTATTGCTACAGAACCAAGAATCAGGGCAAAAACTCTGGTCCTTCTCAGCCTAAGTTTTTGAAGTCTGATTTTATTATTTTCTTCGCGTTCGTACTCTTCTTCACTGGTATTCAAAAATACGATTGTTCTCTCATAGGCGGGATTATGACGTTCTGCCCAGGCAAGATTAGGGTTGTTTTTATTTCGCCAGTTAATGGCAAGTTGCAGGTCCGGTGGCCTCCAAAGACTTGTTTTTCCCACCTGATAGTTTGCTGCTGAATCGGCCAATCTTTTATACATCCCCACCGCAGTAGCTTCTTCTTCAACCCAATTATTCAGTCGGTCCCATATTCTCATTAGCGCTTCATGAGACAAGTCGATAACCGAATCTTCATCAATACTAATTGAAATGGAGGGGGTCAGGAATGAACGGCCTTCAGCCCGAAAAATATTTACAATTTTAATTACCTGTTCAACAGAGCTTTCAGATATTTTAGCAAGATTGGAAACTTTGCCAGGCCGACGCACCCCCTTATTATCAAGTCCTTTTTCAGTAAGGGACCTGAATATTTTCTCACAAGCTATTTTTTCTGTGGGGTTTAGCTCATCATAAGCCTCATTGGCATGATCACTCAGCGCCCTCTCAATACCCCCAATTTTTTCGTAATCTGAAATCGTTATTGTTTTCTCACCGGAAGAATTCTCCATCCAATAATTCCATGTCCTCATCAATGCATGCTGAAGCACGGGTAACTGATCCTGATCATCACCAACTTCTTCGAGAATTTTTTGAACGAGAGCTTCTTCTATTGCCTTTCCAAATATTTTGACAGGTTTTTCTATTACAGACTTAAAATTATCGCGAGACATTCTCGGAATCAGGTAGTTAGACTTATTTATAAGGGCTGTAAAATTCTGATATCTGGAGCATTCCCCAATAAAATCGGAGCGCATGGTAATGATAATAAAAACCGGAAATTCATCCTGATTTACTAATTCGACAATGAAATCGGCATAATCCTTTCTTGCTATGATGGAGTCGGAATCTCCTCCCATAGACGAAAAACGAAACAATTCTTCAAATTGATCTATTACAATTACGCTTGACTTTTTGCTATTAGCGAAGTCTGATTTAAGCAATTCTGATATAGATTCTTTTGCTGAAACTGGATTTTGATCGAGTGGGGAAGTTTTTTTCAAAATGGCATTAACCGATTGATTAAGGTTTTCGAAAGGCATATTCCCCGGTCTTGTTGTGATAACATTCCATGAACCTTTCTCCAGAATTTTACTTAAAACTCCACAATAAATCAAAGATGATTTTCCACTACCCGATGAACCTATAACAGCAATGAACTTATTTTTCAACAAACTATTTACAACATTATCTACCTGTCCTTCTCTTCCAAAAAACAAATGAGCCTCCTCCTGAGTAAATGGTCTCAAACCCGGATATGGATTTAATTTATTATTTGATTTTTTTTGTGATGATGTAACAGCCATAATAATATTGTTAGATTAAATCCTTACCCCAATTACAAGAATATCATCGATTTGATCCACTTCACCCCTCCAGTCATCTATTACCTGATTTAATATTTCTTTCTGTTCCGGCATCGATTCTGTATGAATATTCAGCAACAATTCTCTAAATTTCTTTATCATAAATTTTCTTTCTTTGGGTCCACCAAACTGGTCCTGATACCCATCAGAGAAGATGTATAGCACATCACCTTTCTGCAGTTCTAAATCTGTACGGGTAAAAACTTTAAGCTTTTCATCGAGAAAGCCACCTACAGGAAACTTATCCGGCTTTATCTGAATTAGTTCTCCATCTCTCACCAGATAAAGGGGGTTATAAGCACCTGAGAAGCAGGCATTCTTCATATTATCATCTATGCAGAGAAGTGCCATATCCATTCCATCTTTCACAGATGAACTGGCACGGGTTTGACGTAAAGCACGGGTAACACCTTCGTTTAGTGAGTTCAGAATTTCATCGGTTGTGCGAACACCTAATACATTTACTGTATAATTTAACTGGTTATTGCCAACTATAGACATGAAAGCCCCAGGCACCCCATGTCCGGTACAGTCTACTGCAGCAATATATGTTTTATTATCCTTATGCGACATCCAGTAAAAGTCGCCGCTAACTATATCTTTGGGTCTGTAAAGTATAAAGGAATCGCGCAAGTGTTTTTTTACAAATTCGTCGGGAGGGAGAATGGCGTTCTGAATTCGTTTTGCATAATGAATGCTATCTTCTATATGCTTTTTCTGTTCTTCAATTTCCAGATATGCTTTTTGGAGTGATTTATTGATATCTGAAAGTATATTTCTTTGCTCCTGAATAGAATCTCTTTGGGCTTCAATTTCTTCTTTTTGTGATTGAATTTCAGCTGTCCTTTCTTTTACTTTCTCCTCAAGTTCATAATAATAGCTCTCTAATTGGGATATCATATCATTGAATTGTTCTGACAAAGAAGCAATTTCATTATTTCCGATTATCTCAGCCCTTTCATCCAAATGACCGTTAGAGATTCGGTTAACTTTTTCAACCAATAGTTTAATCGGGTCCGTTATTACGCGTGTTTTTCGATATAACATAATAATCACTATCAAAATAGTAGCACCGAAAATAACAAAGAATTTTAACAGCTCTAATCGCAAGGAGTTAATTTCAGGTCCTTTGTCGGAAACAATTCGAATAACAGATTCTTTGTATAAATCTGTATTTTTTCTAACCATGTAAATGTATTCGTATTGCAACCTTTTCTTAGCCTTTTTCTCATGAAGTATAATCTTGTTTTTTGTCTCGAGCACCGACTTGTATATGGCAAGATGATCGGGTTCCAGTTTTGCGTTTCTGTTAAGTGAAAATGGATTGTCGGAACCTATAAAAAGTTCGACAGATTCAATACTTCCTTTTTTATTCGAAATGTTATTCAGTCTGTCCTTTACTGTTTGGATTAATGTATCGGCCTGTGTTGAGTAAATTCCCAGCTCTACAATATATTTCCCATCCAGGGTAGGCTGATAAGTAAATTTCTTGATTCTTCTTGTTTTATCCTCGATAGCAAACCTTTCGCTTAAATAGTTCTCCGATTCAAAAACATTCTCTATAAGTTCCTTATGTTCAGTTCCAAAATTGAAAAGATTCAAATTTCTATCATTTTCAAAAGTCGTATTCACTATTATTCCCTGTCTGTTAATTATGTATATATCTTCAGATTCAGGTATCATTCCCAGTTCAAGTCTTACTGTATTTAAATCAATCTGTTCAATTTGATTGGTATTTTTAAAATAATCCTTAATCAGCCGATCACTGTACTCCCGCATTTTATTATCGAGTTGTACTTCCAAAATATCCAAAGCCATATCCTGCATTTCGTGTATATGCCTGATCTCATCGGTAATAATAAGGCTTTCATTTTCTGAAGAATTAATCAGAATAGCTTTTGTATTCTGATAATTCAATACCCCTAATAATAGAAGAGCCAGAATTGCCGGCAAAACAATATTAAAAATCAATTGTCGGAAAATGGTTGTTCTTTTTTCCATATATATTTAGCGTTTAATTAAGGGGTCAGTACTTTGATTTCCAAGCAATATTCCGGGTACGTCGATAAAGATTTCTTCATAATCGAAAATTAATTCTTTCAAATCTTCAGCTTTCAATACCAAAAGAGTGTTCGTTTCATCAGAACTAAAACTAATATCATTTGAAGCTTCAGAATCATCAATCTTTATGCAGTTAAACTCACCTGCTTTAATAAGGTTCTGTTTTACTTTAGTTTTAATTTTGATATTCCCAGCGGCGAAGTACAAAAAGAAATCTTTTGTTTTCGATGTTTTAATTACAGCATCTATCTCTTTCTTAAGGTCAATTTGTTGGAATAATCCCGATATTTTAAACAAATTTGTGTTTGAGATAATCTCTGATAAGGATGATGATTTCAAGATTTCGAAGCTGTCACTATAGTCACTAATTTTGCCTTCTCCCCAGACAGAGATACTCTCCTCCAGTCTAATTCTTTTTTGCTTTTCCAGCCTTGGCAATACCGATAGTAAAAGCCTTCTGTCGAGGAAATACAATTGACGGCATGCCGTCTCAGCGACCACAAAATTTGCATTAAACAGATGAGCAATTAGGTTATTGTCAGCCTGATAACCCTCTAATTTAGTAGTTTCCTTAATTGCTAAAATAAGGGTATATGTATTTAAGTAATTATAATCCCGGTTCATTATGGCATGCAATATCTTTTCACCGTATAGAATTTCAACCGGAAACTCAGATTGTAAATTGTGTATTTTGCTCGATTCCTTGCTAAATTCCAGAATGGTAAAAAGATTTGCCTTTATATTTTCATCTACAAAAAGATCGAGCAATTCAAGAGAATAACCAATACTTTCGCCTGAACCGGTTTCAAAATTAGCTTTAATCTGAGCAATTGTCTTTGAATCGTATAAAAGAGAAAGTGTTAGAAAAATCTGATCATAGCTATTGTTTATTTCTTCTTCAAAGGCATCTATAAGCTCATCAGAAAAGGAGGACTCCTTAAGGCTTTGTCTTACAGAAATATTCCAAGCCGTTACACCTGTTAACATCAATATATGTTCCATAAGTCTCTGACTAAACTGTGTGTCAGGGATATAATTCAGTTTTTCAAGTGCCTTAAATGATTCGATATGAATATTGGCTAAATGTTGATCTAGTTTTGTCTTCAAATAGGGTATAGCAAGTTCTGCCTCTGCCATGCTCATTAATCTGATGATTCTTATCATAAGCTTTTCTGAAGCATGGGTTTTATAGAATGCCTGATCCAATTTATCAAGTACCTCATTCACCATTGCCCCCAATGAATTAAATGCAAAAGGATAATAGGTTTTATGATCGAGGAGCTCGATTAATGCCGGTGCGAAGTATATAAATTTTCGACTACCAACGAGTCTGATTGAGGAAATCCTCACATCAGGGTCATTATCTTTTAAAAGAAGGGGCAGATATATCTGTGTCTGATCATCCATGGAGTTCCCAATTGCGAGTACAGCATTCAACCGATCTACTTTAACACCCGATTGTGCCAGTTGGCCAATATCTTTAAAACTGAGTTTATCTTCTCTCAGTCTAAACCTGTTTAGCAAAGTTGAAAAAGAGGTTTTGGAGCCAAATTCACCCGATTTCTCCATTTCAATCAATATATCTCTGGACTCTGAAATATTAAGTCTGGATATCCAATCAAGGGTTATTGTCCGAAGCTTTTCATTTCCAAGGAGCAAAGGCTTCAAATTCCTGGTAATAAAACCGTTCCAGGCTTGGGGTGCAAACTCAAGTATGTTTTCCAGACTTACTGAGCTATCACTTTCAGATACAACTCTTTCATTTAATTTGACCCCATCTGATTTTTTTGCTTCAGTCTGTTTGAATTTGATCAGAGCATTACTCAATGAGACCTTATATGCTCTGTGCAAGAAAAAGGCAATGGTAATCCATAAAGATAATATTATGGCCAGAACATATGAGAAATGCATTATATTGAATGTTTGCACCAAAGCCAGACTAACAAGGAGAAGTCCGGCAGAAAGAGCTGCTATTTCATTTACGGTACCATCAATTCTGGACTGAACACCATACCTGATTTTCGAATCGAGTGATTGATAAAGTATTTTAGAAGAAGGGACTTCTACCGAATCCTTAAGCGATTTGGAGAATAATTTTCCTGAAACAATCAATAAGAAAAACAAGGTAAATCCTGATGATGATGCAGAAAATCCATAAAACTTACCCACGAGGATTGCACCCACTACAAAAATCCCCAATATTACCGGCGCAATGGTCAGGGCCAGTTTTAAGCCGTAGGTTTTCATTAAACGATTAAATACAAATGTTTTTAAGATGAGGGAGAAAACCATTACGGTACCCATAAATACACCCAAAAAAGAAGCGAGAGTTGTAGGCTCGGGGAAATTCGTTTCGGTTACAACAAGAAATGAATAGTGAATAAAAAATGCAGCGAGTACTGACAATACAACAAAACTAACCATTAACATGGTATACTTATTCCTGAAGAGATCAAGGAAGTTATTTCTCTTTATTTCTTTTAATTCTGAGGGATAGTTTTGTTCACTTTGATCGGTAAGTTTATATCTGGACGAAATATAAACCTGAATTAATAAGGCAATAAATATACTTCCTGAGCAAATGTAAAGAGAATTAAGAATATCAAAACTAAAACTAAGCAATACAGGAATGGCATAGGAAGCTAAAATTATACCTACAATCTGTCCGGTATCTATAATACCAAATAGACGTTTCCCCTGTCTCAGACTATAAATCCTGCCCACGGTACCCCAAAAACCCAGAAAACTAATAATTGTAAGTGGTCCCATTAACACCAACATTATAAAAACCAGATTTTCCTTGTCAAAGAAAAAGAAACCAATTCTCAAGGCTATAGTAACCACGGCCACGAATAAAAGGTTAATAACAGCAAACTGGGAAAACCTGACTCTCGATTGAAGAAAGGAATAAACGGAAGTGATCACAATTCCCACGGCACCTGAGTAGGCGAAAGCCTTGGGAATAAGGTCGGCACTAAAGACATCAAGAAAATAAGATTGAGCACTTACATCGAAAGCACCCGCATAAATTCCTAAGAAGACTGATTGAAACAAAAGAATAAGTACACTAGCTAATTCTTCTTTTTCAATATTTAAGTTTTTTCGGAGCCCTGATGACATCTTCTCCCTTATTAATTAAATAGAATCTACCAAAATACTAATTTTTTCTTATTTAGACAGGCCTTATCTGTCATTTTATCCTGATTCGTTATATTTTTCACATTTTTTATTTGGATACATTGTTGTCCGGTGAAAACGTGAGATAGCTTCGCTGCGCTACCAATGACACCCTTCACCGACCATAATCACTTGATCGTCATAGTCATTGCAGCATTCTAATTAGGTTTACTAAGTTTTAGGAGGCAACAATGATTTATATTACCCCTTAAATATTTTTTTTTGATCTATTAATGATCTGGACTTATGTGGATTACACTATAAATAATTATTATTCTTAAGCGGGCTATTGTTTTAGTTAGTTTTTTTTTAATACTTTTAATTAAATTATTTGGCGAAATATTATGTTCGATTTCGGTGACATTGTAGATAAAAAAATTGCGCGCAGACGTGAGGTTGTATTCATAATATTAGCCGGTTTCTTCCTGGGAACTCTGGCAATTTTAAATATTCTGGGCCTTTCCCGTCAAATTGATTTGTCTTTTACCATTGGAGGGACAACCATTCCGTTTATTGTTTTTATTGGAGTTCTGCCTTACCCTATCACTTTCCTCTGTACCGACTTTATATCCGAACTTTACGGCAGACGAAGGGCTAATATTGTAGTATGGGTAGGATTAGCATTAAATATATGGGTATTATTCATTTTATGGGTTGGAGGTGTATTGCCTCCTCAGGTAGAATTGTTAGAAAATGGTTTACCCGCATTGGATGATTCAAACCACACATTTTTTCAAATCCGAAAGTGGACATTTGGAGCTACTGCAGCTTCCATGATTGCTTATATGACGGCACAATTCGTTGATGTGCATCTTTTTCACAGTATCAGGAGATTGACTAAGGGAAAGATGCTGTGGTTAAGGAATAATGGATCTACCTTAACGAGTCAGATGATCGATTCGATTGCGGTGGTGACCATCACTTTTTTTTATGCTCCGAGCGCAATAACACTTACTGCCGGTGGAACCGTTTTTCATGGCTTATTAATCCTGATTCTGAGCAATTACGTTTTTAAAATGGTTTCTGCTCTTTTGGATACACTTCCCTTTTACATCGGAACAAGTATGTTGGCTAAATACCTTCATCTTGATCCAAACAAAGAATTTCTGGAAGAAGAATCTGCTAATCCAGAATGAGTTGTTTCTCAACAATCGAAAGTAATTTCTTTATTTTCAAATTTTTAGCCTCTATAACTATCTTTGCTTGCTCATAAAACACTTCCCGTTCAGTTAGTGTAGTATTAATATAATCCTGAATTTCGGTTTTAGATTTATCCGAAATCAATGGCCTTTCCGATTTGGCATTACTGAGACGGGAATAAATACTTTTAGCATCAAGCTTCAGATAAATGGTCAATCCATGATCATTCATCCATTTTATATTATCATGAAAACAAGGAGCTCCTCCACCCAAAGAAATCACCACGTTATCAATACCATCCAAAGATCTCAGGTTTTCTGCTTCGACAGATCTGAAGTATTTTTCACCCTTTTCTTTAAAAATCCTGCTTATGGATTTCCCTTCCAATTCGACTATTTGTGCATCGAGATCTATGAAATCGAAATTGAGGCAATGGGCAAGTTTTAAACCATATGTAGTTTTTCCCGCACCCATAAATCCTATAACAAATATTTTCAAAGCTTTGGATTTAAAGGTTTAGTGACATTTGCCCATTTGATTTAGCATCTGGTTTTTCATCTTTTTCCTGTTGCTTTTCAGCTGAAGGTTCCACCACTATTTCAGGCTCAGTTTTTGAAATTAAGGGTTCCAGTTCCTTCACCACATCTACTTCATAACTCGACAATCGTTTACCTCTGGCTTTAAAACTTTTCACCCCAATAAAGTCGGCTACTTCAATAATTTCAGGTGATCTGTCCTTATTTTTTCCTCCAAACTTCAATTCTAATCGCGGGTATTCTACTTCTGTAAGCTGTATTAATTTCGACTCCGGATTGTCGCCTATGAAACTTTGAGATTTTAAAGATGGCTCCATTTTAAATCTTTTCAGGTAATAGTAATCCTGATCTGCGTCATAAAATACCGCCGAGAAGATCTTTTCCTCTTTATACTTTTCAATAAACAGATAGTCGTCTTCAAAATGATTTGACAAATCAAAATTACAATTTCTGTAATTACCAGATTTAGTGACTACCAAAAGTTTATCATTCCCTGAAAATTCTCCAAGAAATTTACCTCTGGCATCTGCATTCAGTCGTTTAACATCTTCATCAAACCAGATTTTTCGTCCTCCCAATGTTGATTCTCCCTTTTCCTTCAAAACAATCTTATGAACGGCATGTTTGGTAAGAATATTCCCCATTGCAGCTTTGCCTTTTATTTCGAGATCACCAAAATCAAATTCCAGAATTAAATTCTTAAGTCTGGGACGTGGTTTAAGGTAAACCTTAACAACTTCAGCTTCTCCATTTGGGTTGACTGTCAGATAAAGTATCCTTGAGTTTTTATGCTCTTTAATAAATGAATATTGTTTATCGCGCGTAATACCGGTAATGGCAGACCGCTTCATCATTGTATTTCCCGTATTCCCGTCAAAATAGACTACATTAAAAATGGTTCTGTTGTCGTTACGCTTAAACACGCCAATATGAATGATGTCCTTTCCCGCAAATACTTTGTCTGCCACTTTGGTAACCATATAGGTTCCATCCTTGTGAAGGGTGATAATTTCGTCAATGTCAGAACATTCGCAAACATACTCATCCTTCTTAAGTCCGGTTCCAAAGAAACCTTCTGCATAATTTACATAAAGCTTTTCGTTAGCTGTAACTACTTTTGCCGCCTCAATATTTTCAAAGTTTCTGATCTCGGTTTTTCGCTCACGTCCTGCTCCGTATTTTTTCTTAATCTGACGATAATAATTAATCGTGAACGGAATTATATTTGCAAGGTGATTTTTAACTTCTTCAATTTCAGACTCTAAGCCTTTAATATGCTCATCGGCTTTTTTCTTATCGAATTTCGAGATCCGTTTGATTTTAATTTCGGTAAGATGAATGATATCATCTCTGGTAACATCTCTTCTCAACAGCTTTTTAAAGGGAGTTAAACCTTTGTCAATGGTTTCAATTACCGACTCCCAGGTTTCGCAATTTTCAATGTCGTTGTAAATTCTGTTCTCAATAAATATTTTTTCCAGACTTGAGAAATGCCAGGCGGTTTCGAGTTCATCCAGCCTTATTTTGAGCTCGAGCTCCAGAAGTTTTCTGGTGTTTTCTGTATTATTTTTAAGAATTTCAGTAACGCCCTCAAACCTGGGTTTATCGTCTTCAATAACGCATAGGTTGGGGGAAATTGAAAGTTCGCAATCGGTGAATGCATAAAGAGCATCTATAGTTTTATCGGCAGAAATATTTGGCCCGAGATGCACCAATATTTCGACCATTCCTGCTGTATTGTCGTCAATTTTACGAATCTTGATCTTACCTTTTTCGTTGGCTTTCAGAATAGACTCAATAAGACCGGAAGTATTTTTACCATAAGGCAGTTCAGATATTACCAGCGTTTTGCTGTCAAGTCGTTCAATTTTCGCCCTTACTTTAACCGCCCCACCTCTCAGACCATCGTTATATCTTGAAAAATCGGCCAGTCCACCGGTTGGAAAATCTGGGAATAATTCAAAGGGTTTATTTTGAAGATGCGCGATTGAGGCATCAATTAGTTCATTGAAATTATGAGGAAGTATTTTAGAAGCCAGTCCAACCGCTATACCTTCCCCTCCCTGAGCGAGAAGCAGAGGAAATTTTACCGGCAAAGTAAAGGGTTCTTTATTCCTTCCATCGTATGACAATTTCCATTCTGTAGTTTTCGGATTAAAAACAACATCAAGAGCAAATTTTGACAGGCGTGCCTCAATATATCTTGGTGCTGCTGCTCCGTCACCTGTATGAATATTTCCCCAGTTACCCTGAGTCTCTACCAGCAAATCTTTTTGACCGATCTGGACTAAGGCATCACCAATGGAAGCATCACCATGAGGATGAAACTGCATGGTATGCCCTATAATATTGGCTACTTTATTAAAGCGACCGTCATCCAGTCGTTTCATTGAATGTAGAATTCTTCGCTGCACCGGTTTCAGTCCATCGTTTATATGCGGTACAGCACGTTCAAGAATTACATAAGAGGCATAGTCAAGAAACCAGTCCTCATACATCCCTGATAAGTGAACAACTTTTGGGATAAGTCCATCACCTCCATCCTCAGTTCCGGCGTCTAAAATGCCATCCAGACTTTCGTCCATATTATTTAGATTTGAATCATCCATAAAATTCTATGCAATTTTTTCTGTCTCGGTTTCCTCTGCAAAATCTTCCTCAATAAGATCATCTTCAATCCTGAGGTTCTCAATAATAAAATCCTGTCTTTCCGGGGTATTTTTCCCCATGTAATACGACAACAGGTCGGGTATACTGTCGTCTTTATGCAAGCGAACGGGTTCGAGCCTGATATCCTCACCTATAAAATATTTAAACTCATCGGGCGATATTTCACCCAGACCCTTAAAACGAGTAATTTCAGAAGTTTTTCCCAGCTCTTCAATAGCTGTTCTTTTTTCAACTTCATTATAACAGTATATGGTTTTGGTTTTATTTCTGACTCTGAACAAAGGGGTTTTTAAAACATAAAGATGATTTTTTCTAACCAAATTCGGGAAAAACTGAAGGAAGAATGTAATCAGTAGTAAACGGATATGCATTCCATCTACATCGGCATCGGTGGCAATAACAACATGTTTATAACGTAAATCGTCCAGACTTTCTTCGATGTTCAATGCCGATTGTAAAAGGTTAAATTCCTCATTTTCGTAAACAATCTTTTTCGTCAAACCATAGGTATTTAATGGCTTTCCCTTCAGGCTGAATACTGCCTGGGTATTCACATCTCTAGATTTTGTAATCGAGCCGGAGGCTGAATCTCCCTCAGTAATAAAAATAGTAGATTCTCCTTTTCGTTCGTGGTTTGAATTATAATGTGCCCGGCAGTCTCTGAGTTTTTTATTATGAAGATTAGCCTTTTTTGCCCGATCGCGTGCTAATTTCTGAATTCCGGAAATTGCTTTTCTTTCCTTCTCAGAATCCTGAATCTTCCTGAGGAGAGCATTGGCCACTGCAGGGTTTTTGTGAAGGTAATTATTTAGTTCCGTGGAAAGAAAATTGACAATAAAGTTCCTTACCGAGGGCCCTTCAGGTCCCATATCTTTCGAGCCAAGTTTCGTTTTGGTTTGTGACTCAAAAACGGGTTCTTCCACCTTAATGCTTATGGCTGCAATTACTGAAGCCCTGATATCGGAAGGATCATAATCTTTTTTATAAAATTCCCGAACTGTTTTCACCAAAGCTTCCCGGAAAGCAATAAGATGTGTACCCCCCTGAGTGGTATACTGTCCGTTAACAAAACTAAAATATTCTTCACCGTACTGATTTCCATGGGTGAGTGCCACTTCGATGTCTTCAGCCTGAAGATGAATAATTGGATACAGACCCTCCTCATTGATATTGTCGTTAAGTAAATCGACCAGTCCATTTTTGGAAACATAAACATTCCCATTATAATTTATCTTTAGCCCAGCATTCAGATAAATATAATACTTGATCATACTCTCTACATATTCAGGAATAAACCTGAATTTTCCGAACAATTCGCTATCGGGATAGAAAGAAATAGAGGTTCCATTCTTTCTATCGGAATTTATTTCCTGTCCATCATCAATAAGGACCCCTCTTTCAAAAATAGCGTGCCTGCCTTTTCCTTCACGGGCCGATTCGATCTGAAAATTCCTGCTTAGGGCATTTACTGCCTTAATACCAACACCGTTAAGTCCTACAGACTTCTTAAAAACCTTGGAATCGTATTTGGCTCCGGTATTCATTTTTGAAGCCACGTCTACTAATTTCCCTAAGGGAACTCCTCTTCCGTAATCGTTTACTTTTACATATTCTTCAGTAATATCAACTTCGATAATCTTACCGAAACCCATCATATACTCATCAATGGAATTATCCAATACTTCCTTGAGCAACAGGTATATTCCATCGTCAGGAGAGGAACCGTCACCAAGTTTCCCAATATACATCCCGGGTCTCTTTCGGATATGCTCCCTCCAATCCAGCGTTTTTATGCTCTCTTCTGAATAATTTGCCGTCATTTTAATTTTCCCATTTTCACAAATATAATTAAATCCTCCCCTCCTGCCACTCTGAATTTATCAACAAGCAATTAAAACAATGGATGTCAATATTTTGAATTCTCCGGTTGTTAAAAACTTATTGCATCAACAGCCATATCGATTTGATAACTGTTATTATAGGCGAAGTTTGTATCAAAATTCCACACCCACGATTTCCTTGTTTTAGCTTTGGGAAAGTCTGCAAAAATAAGTTTTTTTTCATTTACAACCCGTCCTTTTTTATCTTTTTGAAGCTCTTTTATGTCGGAAATTAAAATTCCGGGGGAGGAATTAAAAATGCTAGTATGTGCATTCTGAATTCTTTTTCGAAATGACAGGATTTCTTCATCTGAAAAATCCCAGAACTTACGTATATAATCAACCAATAAAATATCAAGCTGATTTAATATATTTAGCGAGATCACATAGTCATAGTCTTTGCAAAAAGTAATCAGAGGGATTTCCCATTCTGAAATATCCGGCCGTTTTCCCGATTTTCTGGCTTCCTGAACCCAGAGAAAAACTTTCTCAATTAAGCCACCGGTTACATCAGCTTCTATAAGCTCTACATTATTAAGTTTATTTATTTTATGTCGGATTTGTCGCGGATGATGAATGTCAGCTAAGCTAATATCTATCATAAATATTTGCTCAGAATCGATGGGGAAATCCAAAAGCCAGCCACTTCCTAAAACCAATATCTGTTTCGGTTTTGCTTTAGTTATTTCCTGAAGGATAAAAGCGTGACAATTATCGATATGACTATGCCAATTTCCTTCTTCTCTAAAATACCTGTTAACAATTCCTGCCTGATCACTGAGGTATCCCATTTTTCGCAGAGCCTTTTTTGAAGGCACATTAAATTCAGTCATGCGACCTCAATTTTGTAAGCTCATCAGAAATGATGTTTCTTACATATAGTTTCAATTCGTGCAATGATTTATCCTTCCACTCTTCATAAGGAAGCGGATCCAGAACCTTCAACTTTAGTTTCTGCTTACCCTTTAGGCTCCATCCTTTTTTTGGAATTGCCTTTCCGGTACCATCGATAACCATGGGCAATATATCGGTTTTTGTTTCCATGGCCAGAATGAAGGCTCCATCCATAAAACGACCCAGTTTTCCGGTTTTGCTCCGCGTGCCTTCAGGGAATACCATGATTGAGTTCTTTTGTTTCAGACTTCGGACAACCTGAACCCGGAATTTCCCGAATGCTTCACTATCGCCCCGGAAAACTTTTATTGCCCTGTCGAATGTTAATATCCATCCCAAAAAAGGAATCTTAAAATTTTCTGATTTTGAAACCCATTTAAAATGTTTAAATAAACTATCAATGACAAATATATCTAAGGCACTTTGGTGATTAGTCATTACCATATAAGTAGCTCTGGTATTAAATTTGTGTCTGTCGATAATTTTGAGGCTCCAGAATGGATTAATCCATATATTCTGAGCCGCCCAAAAACAAGCTGAAAGGTGAGATATGCGCAAATTTTTATCCCACCAGAATGTGAGAAGCCAAATAATAATAAAAATTGGAGTGATTATGATTGAAGTAATCAAAAACCAAATCCAAAGTAATAAAGAGGCTGTTTTTAAAAAAATACTTTTCATGATTCTAAAATATATTTTTCTTTTATTCTGCATTAAAAAAACATCTGGTTTTCTTGCCTTTCCCGTTCTGAGGTGAGGTTGAGGAGGGGGCATCACCATCATCACGCCTCCCTAACTCCCGAAACAAGTTCGGGACAGGCTATTGCCTAAAGGGGCGGAAATGGCTCATCCCTTATAAAATAATGCTTCTTCAAAACAAAACTTCAAGCAATTCATTAGCTGTAATGCCGTGCAAAATACCATATTTTTCTTCCAGATATTCATTCATAATGGTTCTGTCATGCTTTTGACCTTGTAATATTTTTTCAATATCCGGAAAAACATCCTTCTCAAGAAAATCTCCTGAAAGTTTTATTTCAGTTATAATCCCTTTAGTTGCTTTAAGTTTTACACTTAGATTCCCGGGCTTGATTTTTAAACTTTTCTCAAAAATATATGAGGGTGAATACCCAAAATTCCAGTCCCATCTTATAAATTTATTATCCCTTAGCTCCATAATTGCAGCTATATCTTCTTCTGAAAACTCATAAATCCCGGGAACATCAAATTCTTCCATAACATGCTTCATAAGCCCTTCACCAAAAACTGAAATATCCAATTTTTCCGGAAGGTAATCGATAATATTCCCGACTCTCGACCGCACTGATTTTACTGATTTATCGGTGTATTTTAGAGGATTCACCTTTAGAGCACCGGAAAGATGACTCAAATCTGATGAGTATAATAAGGTTCCGTGATGCAAAGTTTTCTTTTTCCAGATATGTTCAGCATTTCCGGAAATTTTCTTTCCATGTACCATCAATTCATTTCTTGTTCCATATTCAGCCTCAAGGCCATTTTTTTTAAGAAATTCAATTATAGGACGGGTAAATTTTTTAAAGTTTATAAGATTCCCATCCTCACCGGTCATAAAAAAACTAAAATTAAGATTTCCCAAATCGTGAAAAACCGTGCCCCCGCCCGATATTCTTCTCACAACTTTTATTTGGTGATCGTTTACAAAATCAAGATTAATTTCGGAAAGGGCGTTCTGATGTTTGCCTACAATAATCGAATTTTCATTTTGATACAACATAAAACAATCATCCTGAAAATTCTTCAATACGTATTCTTCAGCGGCAATGTTAAAATATGGATCTGTAATTTTATTCTGTATGCAAAGCATATCTCTTAATTTTAAGATACAGGATGTAGGTTATTGAAGCCAGAAAGCTTCCCCATAAGGCTCCTGCAAATACATCAGTAAAATAATGAACTCCCAAATAAATGCGACTATAGCCTACAAGAATTGCCCATATTATGAGAGAAATACTCAGGTATTTGTTTCTGAAAATAAGTATCAAAAACAGGGCAACCGAAAAGGTATTGGAAGCATGTGAAGAAATAAATCCGAATGCTCCCCCTTTGTAATTATTTACATAATGAAGAATATTCTCCAGAGCCGGATTATGACTTGGCCGGGGTCGTTGGAATACATTTTTGAAAAGATGAACACTGGTCTGATCGCTAAGTGCAATAAGGAAAATAACAAAGCCCAAAATCATCAACGATTGTCTCCATGGGTGTTTCCAAAAAATAAGGGCTATCAATATCAGGTATAATGGCCACCAGCTGAACTTCCCACTTATCCACCACATCAAAGAATCCATAAAGGGTGAATTCACACCATTTATTGCCAGAATTAATTTTTCATCCAAAACCTGCAATAACCTAAGCATATTCTAGCTGTTTAATAAGGCCCACAATCTATCCTTCAGGTCAGAAATTCCCTGATTTGTAACCGAAGAAATAAAAATATAGGGAACGGGAGGTAATTCTTTTTTAATCTCATCAATAAGCTCCTGATCCAGCATATCTGATTTAGATATTGCCAGCAACCTTTGTTTGTCGAGGAGTTCAGGATTATAAAGCTTCAGTTCATTCAATAAAACATCGTATTCCTTTGCGATATCTTCGCTGTCGGCAGGAACCAGAAAAAGCAGAGTTGCATTTCTCTCAATATGCCTTAAAAATCGTATTCCCAGACCTTTTCCTTCATTCGCTCCTTCAATAATACCTGGAATATCTGCCATTACGAAAGATAAATTATCCCGGTAGGAAACAATTCCCAGATTGGGAACCAAGGTAGTAAAAGGATAATTGGCAATTTTAGGTTTGGCTGCAGAGACCACCGACAAAAGGGTCGACTTACCTGCATTAGGGAATCCTACGAGACCTACATCGCCCAACAATTTCAGTTCCAGAATATTCCAACCTTCCGTTCCGGGTTCTCCGGGTTGAGAATAACGTGGGGTCTGATTTGTAGGTGATTTAAAGTGTTCATTCCCCAAGCCACCCCGGCCACCTTTATAAAGAATTTTTTCCTCCCCATCCTGTGTGATTTCAAACAAGGTATCTCCTTCTTCGGTTTTTACCACGGTACCCAGAGGCACTTCAATATAAACGTCATCTCCCTCAGCTCCCGTTCGTTGACTTCCTGAACCGGGAGTCCCGTCGGTGGCAAAAATATGTTTTTTAAATTTCAGGTGAAGGAGTGTCCATAGCTGACTATTCCCTTTCAAAATAACATGACCTCCTCTGCCTCCATCTCCGCCGTCGGGTCCTCCTTTTGGAACAAATTTTTCGCGATGCAAATGAGAAGAACCTGCTCCACCTTTACCCGAACGTGTAAAAATTTTAACGTAATCTATAAAGTTTGATTGAAGCATGGTTGGTGTGTTTGTGTGGTGATGTGGTGATGTTGGGTCGCATGGCTGTGCGTCCGTACTTAAAAGCTATTTATCAATAACCGCGGTTATTCTTTCGAAAATTTCTTCAATGCTTCCCATTCCTTCAACAGGATGAGATTTCCCTTGTTTTTCGTAATATTTAGCTACCACAGCTGTTTGTTTATGATAAACAGCAATGCGATTTTCAATTACCTCAAGATTGTCGTCAGTGCGTCCGCATTCCTCTCCTCTTTTTACTAATCTTTTAATCAATTCATCTTTTTCAACTTCGAGGGAAATAAAGCAGGATATCTCTTGATTAAGAGCATTAAGAACTACATCGAGGGCTTCTGCCTGAGCAACAGTTCTGGGAAAACCATCAAAAATATATCCCTTTGCATCCTTATTTGCTTCCAGTTTGTTTTTTATCATTCCGATAACAATCTCATCCGAAACCAATTCTCCTCTTGACATAATAATATTGGCCTGAATTCCCAATTCTGTTTTGTTAGCGATTTCCCCCCTGAGTATATCACCGGTTGAAAGATGGCACAATTTATACTTTTCAATAATTTTTTCCGACTGAGTACCCTTTCCGGATCCCGGAGGTCCAAATAAAACAATATTTAACATTTCTAATTAATTAAAGGATTAGTTTTTTATTCATGTGCAAATATACAAACTATGTTCTTGCCAACGTAAATTATATTTCTCAGAAAATAGTATTTTTCACAGAGTGACAGTATTTCTTACAAAATATTGTTGAAAAAGATTTATTTGGGGGAGCGGCTATGTGCCCTGTGCCAAAGAAAGTGTATCGGGAGTTCCATAGATGATTTTGCACCTTAATATTAAAAGCTTTTCGATATTCAGGCTGCTCTATAATTTACAAAATATGATCCTCAAGCGTGCAGTCAGCTTACTCTATAAGTGTATAAATATCTTTATAGTTTCTGCCAAAACCATCATAATCCAAACCGTATCCCAGAATAAATTCGTTGGGTATTGAAAAGCCTATATAATCTATTACAACATCTTTCTTATATGCTTCAGGTTTGAAAAGCAGGGTAGCTATTTTGATAGATTTAGGGAGGTATCCACTCAGTTGTCTCATAATGGTTTCCAATGTTATACCGGTATCGACTATGTCCTCGAGAATAATGATATGTTGATCTTTGATTTCCTGGTTTAGTCCGATCAATTGCTTTACAGCACCCGTAGTTGTTGTACCCTGATAGGATGCCAGTTTCAAAAATGTTATCTGAGCTTCAATGGTAATTTCCTTGAATAAATCTGATGCAAACATAAATGACCCATTAAGAATTCCCAGAAAAATCGGCTTCTTTCCTTCATAATCTTTAGAAAGTTTTACGGCCATTTCCTTTATTCGTTTTTGAATAACATCTTCCGGCATTGAAATTTCAAATTCTTTATCAAGTACTTTTATCTGTTTCATATGGAAAAAATTTCTACGAAAATAGTAGTTATTGATATTGAGTGCAAGTTTTTTATTTCATGAAGCTATAATTCTGATTTTTTATCCATAGTATTTGGTATAATCACAGAAATCCTTCTCTCCAATCACAATAACGAGATACACTTGTGGGCTGGTGGATTTCTTTATTAATACTTTTTAGAATATTAAGCTTAATTTGTTAAAATCTCATTATTTTTACAAAATTCATGCGATTTTTTGACCTTTTATACATTAATACATAAAACCCAAAACTATGAAACCTAAAGTAAGTATAATTATGGGCAGCACTTCAGATCTTCCGATAATGGAACAAGCTGCGAAAATTTTAGATGAATTTGAGATTCCCTTCGAGATGAATGCATTATCGGCTCATCGCACCCCCGATCAGGCAATGGAATTTGGAAAATCTGCCTACGAAAGAGGTATCAGGGTAATTATTGCCGGAGCTGGCGGAGCGGCCCATCTTCCAGGGGTTATTGCGGCACTAACACCCATACCTGTAATTGGGGTTCCTATTAAAGCCAGTATCTCAATCGACGGATGGGATTCCCTATTATCAATCGTTCAGATGCCTCCGGGAATTCCGGTAGCCACAGTAGGACTCGACGGTGCTATGAATGCCGGTATCCTTGCAGCTCAGATTTTAGCAGCGGGAGATGAAGGTATTCTAAACAAAGTAGTAGATTTTAAAGAAAGGCTTAAGTCTAAAATTATAAAGGCTAACGAAGAATTGAAAGATGTTAAATTCAGGTATAAAGTTTAACTTGATTTAGGCTGAATTAATAAAATATTTGGTTGGGGATGATTGAGTGACTCATATACTGATATACTGAAACCTGATAGTATGTCTGAATTTCTCCGGATAAGCTCTATTAGGTGGGTATTATGCAGAAAACTCGAAAAATGACTCAAGCCCCAACCTGATATAAGATATTTTTACAGGTGCTAAAAAAGATTCAGAATAATTTAATTACCGGACTATTGAAAGCCTGCAGGAGAATGAATTGAAAGTTAAATTTTTTAACTATGATAAGCCATAAATCTTTGGTATATATTAGTTTCCTAATTATAGGAATGACTTCACCTGTTCTTTCACAATCAGACAATTTTCCAACCGGGAGCAGGGCAGCTTCTATGGGAAACGCTTATGTGGGAGAATCGGATGTGTGGTCTACACACCATAATCAGGCAGGACTAGGATTTTTTCCTCATTTTGCTATTGGATTCCACCATGAGAATAAATTTCTTGTTGAGGAATATCCCATGCATGCCATGGCTCTTACTTTGCCAGTAAAACCAGGGACATTTGGTTTTTCATACACCTATTTTGGAAATAAATTATATAATGAAAGTAAACTGGGCCTTGGGTTTGGAAAGCAATTTGGAAGTCGCTTAGCTGCAGGTGTACAATTGAATTACCACCATAATTATATTATGGGTGAATATGAAAGAAGAGATGCTCTTAGCGTGGAGGGCGGGATACAATATAAGCCCGATGAGAAGCTTACCATTGGTGTTCAACTCTCAAATCCAACGCGTGCCATTATTTCACCATTTGAGCAAGATACCATCCCTACTTATTTTAATATTGGATTCGATCTTAAGCCCTTCGATAAATTTATTCTTGCCATTCAGTTAAAAAAGAAACTAGACCATGAATTAAGATTATTGGGAGGAATGGAATATGAGCTGTTGGAAAATTTATATATCAGAACCGGGATTATGACAAATCCTGTGCAAAGCACTTTCGGATTGGGATATAAACTGGGAAAACTCAGTGCTGACATCGCTTTCACTCACCATCAAATTCTTGGATTTACGCCTCATTTTTCTTTTCAGGCCATAATCAGGTAGGAATCGAAAAAAAACTTGCCGTTTGCCCTCGTTTTTTTCTGCTTTTTTCCATAAACAGGTAAAGAATGTTTATGAGAAGACTAAAATTCCTTTTCCTGTTTATGCTTTTGTTTTTTTCAACACTTTCCATCGCACAGCCTGATAATTCAATCCAAATTCAGGAATTAATGGAAACACTGGTCGGCGAATCTGAAGATGAAACGGAAGCAACAGCTATATTCGAGCATCTCGAATCTGTCATTCAAAATCCAATGGAAATAAATAGTGTGGACAGGGAACAGCTATTGGACTTGTATATTATAACTGATTTTCAGGTATATACTTTTTTAGAATACAGAGAAAAATATGGGAGAATACTTTCCATGAAGGAGTTGAAACTTATCCCTGGTTTTAATTCTGAGCTTATTGAGAAACTAAACTATTTTTTATACGCCGGAGATCAGAAAATCCTGCCCGAAAAAAAACCTATTAAAAAATATTCCGATTTTAAAATCATTAATCGTTACACTAAGACCACACCGGGTAAAAATGGATTTCTTGAGGAATGCGATAGCCTGGGAAAATTCTTTGGAAAAAATTATTCCCGTCTGGTCAAATTACAGTACAAATTGGGCGATAGTTTTTCAGCAGGTTTAACCATGGAAAGTGATGCCGGTGAGGCTTTTAGTTTTAGAGATAAGTCTTACGGGTACGATTTTTACTCATACTATTTTCAATTTCTCAAGCCGGAAAAGTTCGTTCGAAGGATAATTCTGGGCGATTTCCGGCTCAGCTCAGGATTGGGATTGGTTCATGGATACGGATTCGGATCGAAATCATCCGATGCTATTATTAAAAAAAAGTTTACCGAAATTAAACCCTATACCTCAGCAGCTGAATCGGGATTTTACCGTGGAATTGGAATTAAATCCGAATTTCAAAACATAGAATCTATTGTTTACTTCTCGGGCAACAGGCAGACAGCCGCAGTTGAAATAAATGAAGAGGGCGTTCAATTTAGCTCGGTCGATGCGAGTGGTTTGCACAGAAATCTGAATGAAAAAATGCATAAAAACTCAATCCGGGAATTAAACTGTGGACTAATCCTTACTATGGAAGCCAATAGCTCCAATTTTTCATACAACTCAGAAATCACTCAATTTGAAGAGTCTTTTGAATACAGATTGTATCCTAATCGCGACTCTCAGCTAAAAAAAGACAAACTATTTATAAATCAATCTGTTTCCTACAATAAACTTTTTCCAAAATTTAATATTTCGGGGGAGTGGGCCATTGATAAAAATAAAAATATAGCCGGTCAGCACATTATTCAGGCACATATTCATCCCCTGTTGAATATGAGTATGAGTTACAGATTTTTTTCACCCAAATATATAGCCCTGCATTCAAACAGCTTTTCTGAATCGTCCAATACGCGAAATGAAAAAGGCTTTTACCTGGGCGTGGAAAGCTTCCCTTTCAGGACCATAATTCTTAATGCATACATCGATCTTTACAGTTTTCCATGGATGCGATACGATGATACTTCGCCATATTCAGGCACAGATTTTACGATAAATGGGAAGTGGCTTCTGAAAAAGAATTTTTACATTAAGATGCTAATCAAAAAAGAGTATTTCTCTGAAAAAGTGATTACAGAAACGCATATTGCGGAGATGAAGGAAGCGGTAAGCAGTCGTTTTTCCATACAGACCAACTATGATTTTTCAGAAAATATGATTTTCAGAAATAAAATTGAAATCAAGAACTATCAACATAATCAGTATAAAGCAAACGGATATCTTATTTATCAGGAAGTGAATTCCAAAATTCCCACAAAAAATCTCTCTGTAAATTTCAGATATACCATATTTGAAATACCCGACTGGAGTGTGCGGATTTATTCCTGGGAACACGACCTTTTATATTCTTTTTACACCCCTGTTTTTTATAAAACCGGACAGAATATTCTTATAAATATCCGGTTCGGCTATAAAAAATTTAAACTTGGAGCCAAAGGATCATTCACTATTTATTCAAATGAGTACAGTTCGGGGAGCGGTATTGAAAACCGTTCAGGAAGGAACTTTTCAACATGGAAAATTCAATGGATTTATTCCATTTAAAGACTTCTAGTCTGTTTTGATATCCTTGATATTTAACTGAAGTGTATTCGTTCCTCTAAAATTATTTTGATCAATGGAATAACAGATATCGAAAGCACGACCCCCTCTGATTTTTTTAAGACTTTTACCGTGACCAAAGGCAATGGCAGGGAAAACCTTATATGGATTATCCTCCTGTATGAGTGAAAGTTTAAGATGTTCTTTATTGGAACCCACTGACTTAGCTTCTCCGTTATCCCCAACATTCTCAGAAAGAAAAACGGGAGCCATATTTTCCGGTCCAAAAGGCCTGAATTGTTTCAGAATTCTGTAAAATTTTTCATCAATCTGGTTAAGCTGCAATTCTGTGTCAATTTCTACCACAGGAATAAGCTGATCGGCATGTATATTTTCCTCCACAACTTCCTCAAACTTCTTTTTGAAGGCTTCCACATTTTCCAGCTTAAGAGTTAATCCGGCAGCATATTTGTGTCCTCCAAAATTCACCAATAAATCGGAACATTCTTCTATTGCACTGTACAGGTCGAATCCATTTACACTTCGGGCAGAGCCAGTAGCGAATCCATTCGATTTAGTAAGAATAATGGTAGGTCGGTAATAATGTTCCATAAGCCGGGATGCAACAATTCCGATCACTCCCTTATGCCAGTCGGGATTAAATAATACGGTCGATTTCTTATTATGCAGACTTTGATCAGAATCGATCAGGTTTAAAGCTTCCTGCGTTATGCTGCTATCAATACTCCTTCTGTCGATATTAATATCATTAATTTTCTCCGCAATAAGCATGGCTGAATCTTCATCTTCAGACACAAGGAGGTCTACACTTTTTTTCCCGCTCTCCATCCTTCCTGCTGCGTTTATTCGCGGGCCAATTCTGAAAACAATATCCTCAACACTAATATCCTTGTCTTCCACACCTGCGATTTTAAGAATAGTCTTTATTCCCACTGAGGGTGAAGAATTAAGCTGCTGCAAGCCAAAAAAACTCAATATTCTGTTTTCACCTGTAATGGGTACAATATCAGAAGCAATACTTATTGCGACCAAATCAAGATAAATGATCAGGTCGTTAAAATCTTTTTTATTACTCGAATGAAAAGCCTGAATGAGTTTAAAACCAACACCACAACCACTCAGCTCTTTGTAAGGATAGGAGCAATCTTCACGTTTTGCATCAAGGACAGCAACCGCTTTTGGAAGTGAATCGCCCGGTTTATGATGATCACATATAATGAAATCAATTCCTTTTGTAATGGCATAATCAACTTTTTCAATTGCTTTTATGCCGCAGTCGAGGGCAATAATCAAACTATAGCCATTTTCAGAGGCATGATCGATACCATTCTTAGAAATTCCATATCCTTCATTATAGCGATCGGGAATATAATAGTCGATGGTTTTAAAATAATCCTTAAAATATTTGTACACCAGAGAAACAGCGGTAGTGCCATCAACATCATAATCGCCGTAAATAAGAACACTCTCCTTATTCTTTATGGCAGAATGAATTCGTCTTACGGCTACGTCCATATCCTTCATAAGGAAAGGATCGTGAAGATTTGCTAAATCGGGGCGAAAATAAGCTTTGGCGTCATCGTAGTTAGTTATTCCCCGTTGAACAAGAATATTCGCTAATGACCGGTCAACAGACAACACCTCCTGCAAATGCTTTACATGATTCTCGTCCCCTTGTTGTTTTATGACCCAATTCTTCTCCATGTTCAGTAAAGCATCTTTTTAATCATGAAATAATACACAAAAATATAAATATCCGATAGATAATCGCCCAATTCTCAATGAATTCCATGTAATAAAATTTAATCCTCTTGGAATCAGTCTGTAATCTCTCTCAATAATTCAACAATGTACATCTCTTAATGTAAAAAAGACTCAAAAAACGTTGTGCAGATTTTAAAATAATGAAATAAATTTATAATAACCACTTAAATAAGAGGGACAATTTTTCAGATGAAAAACTAAAACGGGTAGTATAGTGTTAAAATTGAAAAGCAAATATACTATTGCGAAAATGCATCTTTTAGAAACAGATAAAAACTTACAGAACAATAAATCTAAATGTTTCAAATTGCATTTTTGCCTCAAGTTTAAGAATATACGTTCCGGAAGAAAGCCCTTCAACAGAAATTCTGGTTTGGTATCGGCAATCAGGGATGGTCTTAACGAGATGTCCATACAGATCAAAAATGTGAATTGTATAAAAATCATCCGAATCGACAGCCACAAAAAGTTCCTTTTCCACAATGCTTGGCCAAAGCAGGGCATCTGACTTTTCGGTTCCTTCCGTAGATTTCGCTTTAACAAAAACATAAACGGAATCACTCATCTCTGATCCGCAAGTTCCCGTAACCAGAGCATTATAATTACCTATATCCCCTGCTATTGCATCCTTGATTGAAAAGGTGGATACGTTTTCATCGATCAATTTTTCTCCGTCCTTAAACCATGAATACCTAAGCTCATGACCTTCACTTTGCATCTCAATTACTGAACTTTCACCGTTCACCAAAGTAATATCCTCGCTTTGATATCTGATTTTTGTTGAAGGCAAGATTTCCAAAGGAATATTTTCACTTATTGCGCTGCCACAAATACCGTCTACCTTACAACTATATGTACCGGTACTTGATAAGTTAACAGAGTAAAATGAAATAAGATTCCCACTTCCCGAACTATAGAAATCACCGTTTTTTGTCCATGTGTAAAATAAATCACGACCCTCAGCATTTACCGACAATATTATATTTGACCCTGTGCAGATGGATGTCTCAGGAGATTGACTTGTAATGGCAGTTGTTTTAATTCTTTGTATTGTTTTATATTTCCATTCAGTAAAGGTGTTTTCGTAATATGCTCTTATACCAAGTTCAGCAATACCCGAATAATTCTCTGTCCATTTCACTTCAACCTTATCATTATCTGTCTGCAATATCCCGGCTTCAGAAGGGCTCAATATCCACTCATATTGGTTAACATCCGGCACAGGTACTGCAGTGTAACTGGTGGTTGACTCCGACACACAAATAATTGAATCTCCATTTGCTTCCTCAGGGATAAATCTCCTTTGAACTCCTGAATTATTCCGTATCCAATCTTCAAAATAAGAAATACGGGTGTAACCCCCATAACTTGAACAATCTTCATCACCCCAGCTGACTATACCCGCAAGTCTGAAATTCTTTCCAACAGGAACAACCAAAGGCCCACCGCTGTCCCCATTGCAAGCATCCTTATTCCCATTGGAATACCCGGCCATTAACACCGATTCATGAACGGTTCCCCAAACCGGACGAACGGTCTCATTTGAAACAATTGGCAACTGAACCATCTGGAGCAAATCGGGGAATTCCGCCGGATCAACTGAGGTAAGCCCCCAGCCTGTTACCGTTGACAGCACTCCCGGATTTGTTGCGCCGGCATTTATCTCATCCAAAGTAACCAACTCAATATAATTGGCTACAGAAAAATCAATAGAATCATTCAATTCCAAAAGAGCCAGATCATTAAAATAATCATCGGGAGAATATTCTTCATGAACAATAACCCGCTCAACATAATAGGTTTTTCCTGTTGCTGTGCCGTAAGGATATGCAGTACCCGCTTTTACGCTCATTCGAATCAATGGAATAGCTTTTCCGTCCTCATCGAAGGTGCAATGTGCAGCCGTAAGCACCCATTTTTCACTAATGATTGATCCTCCGCATAAATACGCCCCTGCTTTTAAATAAATCTGCCATGGGAAGTCTTCGATATTCGCATCAGATCCCCCAACAATTTTAAGTTGATTTCCTGAATTACCGGTGAAAAAAGGCAAAGACAAATCCCCTTCTTTAGTATCCAAAATACTTAGGATATCGTTTCCTTTTATTTGAAGATTGAAAATAATTGAATCGGAATTTCCCGGATTTATTAAGGAGATATTTAAATAAAAATGTTTATTTACAGGAAGAAAAAATTCCACACTCTCCTCTTTGTCAAACATTTCAGAAGAAATAACAGTGCCAGAATTATCATCACAAATATTCCATTCCACCACCTGCTCAACTGATAATTGAATACTTAGTCTTACTTCCTGTGAAAACAAGCAGTTCCCATATAATAATGCTAAAAATGATATTGCTATCCTGAGTTTCATCCTTGGATATATCTGATTCTGTTTTTGCCAGGAAATAAGAACAGCAAAGATATCCATTCAGTTCATATTATGAAATAGAATATCCATAAGGAGGAACTTCGGTCCTTCGACAAGCTCAGGAACCACCCTTCGACAAGCTCAGGAACCATCACCCCCGATAGCTTCTAAAATCCGCAAGATTTTGTTGAAAAAAGCTGTAAAACTTTAATAACTAAAGTTTTACAGCTAAGATACTTTCACCTAAATTGGTGTTGCACAAAATACCTGATATGAAAGTACAAAATAGCTACCCAATTTCCG